>CAVVZG010000001.1:0-17324 GCA_963752205.1 Bryobacterales bacterium
CATTATCGACGAGGCCGTCCGATCCTTACAGTCGTCAGCTACTTGCGCGGCGAGTGGTGACCCGCCCCAAAGAGATGCTGAAAATGCGCGGCGAACTGGCCTTCCTGCTGAGGCTCTACCTCGAACCGATCCTGATAAGCCGTGGCAAAGGGCGAGAGCATTCGATCGAGCTTGTGAATCTGATTCGAGTTCTCAACCTGCCTACTGTGGGTTGGCACCAGTTCAAGAGCCGCCGCAAAGCCATTTTCGCGAAGGCCCTCCGCGAATTACAGGGGTTGACGACTGCCGACGGTTCCAGGATTGATGTTCAGATTCATCAGGGGCTGAATCTGCTGGATTTCATGCTTGTGGCGCGACTAATCTCGAGCGAGAACTGGGAACACAACATTTAATCTGCGCTGATTCCACCTGAGGCCATACCTTCCGAGCTACCCGTATTGCGGGCCAATAAAATTCTTAGAAAATCATGATGGCTATAGTCGCGCTGCACGAACATGATTGGCTCATGAGTACTAAACGCAATCCCAGCGTAAAAGGAATCCAGGCAAGTATCAGGAATGTATCGATGGATGGAGGGAACACCCGACAGGATATACTCGCCAGCCAACTCACTGCCGGTCATCCTGTCCTCCGAAGCAAAGCCCGCCACTATCTCAGAGGTGAATACCACCATCATGCGCTGGAAGTCGACGCCCTGCTGAGCGAAACCTGCATTAAGTTGCTCAAGAGGCCTAGCACTTGGGAAAACCCAGCACATGTTCTTGGGGCCTGTTCAGTCGAAATGCGCCGTGTTCTAGTAGATGCCGGAAGGGCGAGACGGACGGCTAAACGCGGTGGGCGACTGGTCCGAATCGCATTGGACGAGGTGGACGCTGCAACTCTGGACAAATGGGGGGCGCCCGAAGAAATCATTGCCCTCCGGCAGGCTCTAGATCGTCTGGAAGCGACGGATGTGGTTATTTGCCGGATCGTCAAGCTAAAGTTTCTCGACGGCTTTGAAATAGAAGAGATCGCTAGGAAAGTGGGCATTTCGAGAAGCACTGTGAAGTCACGGTTGAAATCAGGCATTCTTTGGCTCCGCGGGCATCTGGAAAAACCCGCCCGAGGCGGCCAACCCACCTTCCCCGAACTTCGCACGATACGATAGGCTTGGGCCGCTCCGATAGACGATTCAGATGACGGACGAAGATCCTGATGGCAGCCGTTGAACGCGATTACGAATTCGATCAGTTCCGATTGGCAGTTGAGATGCGCCGGCTGTTCAAAGATGGGACACCGGTACGCCTTTCGGGTAGGGCATTCCAGATCTTACTTTTTCTAGTGAGGAATCGGCACCGGACTGTTTCCCGCAAAGAACTTAGGGCCCTTATCTGGAACTCAGAGGTCGAAGCTAATGACGCGACACTTGGAACTCTGATTCTGGAGGTGCGAAAAGCCCTAGGAGATCAAGAAAGAACGCTGATCGTCACTCACTCTGGGCTTGGCTACGGATTTGGGGCCACGGTTAAAGAAATCTTGGAGACGACCATTGCCCCTATCGATCCCTACGCGACAATCAAGCCCCTGCCCTTGAATTATATCGACCGACCCGAGCTTCTGGCGCCGCTGCGCCGTCTGATCTTAGGAACGACGCGCACAGTTGCCTTGACGGCTATCCAGGGTATGGGTGGCATCGGCAAGACGGAGCTCGCGCGTGCGCTTTGTCACGACGCAGAGGTTCGCTCCGCCTTCCCAGACGGGATCATTTGGGTTGCGATCGGTAGGGAATCTAGCGGTACCTGTCTAGATCGCATGAGGAGGATAGCCAAGGCTCTCAATGAAGATCCAAGCTTATATGACGCAGACAATTGCGAAGAGCGCTATCGGAGCCTTTTGATCGGCAAAGCTGTCTTAATTGTGCTCGACAATGTTTGGAGCAAGAACGACGTTGAGCCATTTCTTGCAGATTCGCCCCGGTGCCGCGTCTTGTTTACTACTCGCAACACTTTCATTGCGGCAGAGCTGGGCGCCGAGGAGTTATCAACGAAGCTCTTGAGTGATGAGCAGGCCCGAGAACTTCTCGCAAAGTATTCGGGTCGCAAACCTGTAAAGTTGCCCGCAGCGGCTCAAGAGATCATCCGTGAGTGTGGGCACCTCGCTTTGGGGATACGCGAAATTGGATCGGCACTGAGAAGTAAGTCTAATCAACGTTGGTCGGACGTATTGGAAAAACTACGGAACGCTCAGGTCGAAAGCCTTTACGGACCCACCAAGGTTAGCGTGGATGTACTCGGCGAGCAACATCCCGAGATTCGCCAGCGTTATCTTCAGCTAGCCGTTCTGCTGGAAGACGGGTCCGCACCGGGTCCAATTCTACAGACCCTGTGGGCATTGGATGCTGTTGGCGCGCGGGACACCGTGGACGAACTTGAAAACCGTTCACTTGTTCAACGGATAGACGGAGGTATTCGACTCCACGATCTTCAATTGGATTATGTGCGTAGTGAACACGTCGATCCGCAGGCGTTGGCGTTGATTCACCAAGCATTGCGGCTTTCGTCACACATTGTGCGGGGTAATGCGACTCAGTTTGCTTCGCAGATGATAGGTCGGCTTCTTCCGTTCCAAGAGCGGAAGAGTATTCGTGAATTCTTGCAATTGATCCGCTCCGGCAGTCCGCGCCCTTGGCTTTACCCGACGAAACCCTGCTTGACCCCGCCTGGCGGATCACTGATTCGAACGCTAGTCGATCACCGCGATTTCATTACGTGCGTTGCAGTGAGTGCGGACGGACGGCGAGCCCTCGCGGCCTCCCACGACAAGTTGGTCAAAGTATGGGATTTCGCGAACGGGCGCGAACTCACGCTCAAGGGCCACGCCGAGGGGGTCTTGAGTGTGGCAGTGACTGCGGACGGCCTGCGGGCTGTTTCAGCCTCCAGTGATAGAACGCTCAAAGTATGGGATTTGGAGAGCGGCCGCGAGCTTCGGACACTGGAGGGCCACACGGGCGAGGTGGCGGGTGTGGCATTGTCCGCGGACGGGCGCCGGGCCGTTTCAGCCTCCCGTGATCAAACGCTCAAAGTGTGGGATTTGGAAAGTGGGCGCGAAGTCCGGACACTGAAGGGCCACAGGGGCGACGTGGCGGGTGTGGCATTGTCCGCGGACGGGCGCCGGGCTGTTTCGGCCTCCTATGACAACACTCTCAAAGTATGGGATCTGGAAAGCGGGCGTGTACTGCGAACGCTGGAGGGCCACACCGAGGGTGTCCTGAGGGTGGCAATGAGTGCAGACGGGCGGCGAGCCATTTCGACCTCCCATGACAGAACGCTCAAAGAGTGGGATTTGGGGACCGGCCGCGAACTCCGGACGTTTGATGGTCACACTTGGCCTGTCGTAGGCGTGGCAGTGAGTGCCGATTGGCGGCGCGCCGTTTCAGCTTCCCAATATCAAACCCTCAAGGTGTGGGATTTGGAGAGCGGGCGCGAACTCACCCTCAAGGGCCACGCCGAGGGGGTCTTGAGTGTGGCAGTGAGTGCGGACGGCCTGCGGGCTGTTTCGGCCTCCAATGACCGTACGCTCAAAGTCTGGGAGGTGGCGACCGGGCGCCAACTGCGGACGCTGAAGGGCCATTCCGATAGCGTAATGGACGTAGCAGTGAGTGCGCACGGGCTCCTGGCCGTTTCAGCCTCCAGTGATAGAACGCTCAAAGTGTGGGATTTGGAAAGTGGGCGCGAACTCCGGACACTGAAGGGCCACAGGGACGACGTGGCGGGTGTGGCATTGTCCGCGGACGGGCGCCGGGCCGTTTCGGCCTCCTATGACAACACTCTCAAAGTATGGGATCTGGAAAGTGGGCGCGAACTCCGGACACTGAAGGGTCACACGGGCGAAGTGATGGCCGTGGCATTGTCCGCGGACGGGCTGCGGGCCGTTTCGGCCTCCCGCGATCGCACACTCAAAGTCTGGGATTTGGAACGCGGCCGCGAACTCCGGACGCTGGCGGGCCATTCGGGTATCGTAACGGACGTAGCGGTCAGTGCGAATGGGCAGCGGGCCGTTTCGGCCTCCTATGACAACACTCTCAAAGTATGGGATTTGGAGAGCGGGCGCGAACTCGGGACACTGGATGACCGGACCTATTCGATTTTGCGCGTTGCGATGAGTGCGAACGGGGGGCGGAGCGTTTCAGCTTCCCATGACCACACTCTTAAGGTCTGGGATTTGGAGCGCGGAACTTGCCTGGCGACCTTTACCTGCGACGCTCCGGCCAGTTGTTGCGCCATCGTCCAAAGCGTCGTTGTTGCGGGTGATGTAATTGGGCACGTTCACTTCCTCGCGCTCGATGAGTCGACAGAAATTTCTTGCACGGTGCCTCAGTCAGGGTAGCCAGGCCTTCCCTCCTTACGGTTCCGTCGAAATTTCACAGCAGGCCATGATCCGTGAGGCCTTCCAATCCCATCTGGCTACCCGGCTGTCTCCGCAAAGCGCCCCGCAAGACACTGAAGGCATTGCCCCACATGCCGGAGCCCTATTAGCGGATTTGTCCATACAATTGAAAGTGCATGGAAACATCCAAAGATCGATTGGAGAGCTTTTATGCAGCGCTGCGCAACTTGGACAGGCTGGAGCGCGAGGACTTTCGGGAAATCATAAAGTCGCAATTCAGGCCGACGCTGCGGGAGCGTTACCTTACGGTGAACTACCACAGAGCCGCATTCAACGTCGAGATGATGCTGGCGATAAAGGACACGAAACAGTTTCAGACGCTTAGTCTGTTGGCGCGCGCGATATTCGAGCTGGCACTGGAGATGAAGTCGATTAACCTCGATCCTGATGCCGCGAAGAAGATAGAACTGTTTTCGAGGGTCGAGCTGCTCAAGTCCGCACGGAGGCTCGTCGCGTTCAAACACAATCACCCAGACACCCTGTTTCACCATCAGACGCAGGAAGAATTCATAACGACATTCGGTCAGCAGGTCGACGCAGAGGCGACTGCAATGTGGCCACCAAGTCTACCTAACGGGCGCAGGCCCAAAATCAACCGTTGGACGCTGAAGACGGTGCTCGATCGGGCAACGGATGCGGGACTGCCATTCGATCGGATCTATCACGTCCACTATGCAGAGTTAAGCTGGATGACGCATTCAGGTGTTGTCAGTCCCTTGAACATGACGACCGAATGGGTCACATCGTTCGTGGGCGTCCTCTACTCAATCGCCGCCGACTCGTACATGGAGATTTTGGAGATTCTGGTAAATGAATTCAAACTCTACGTCACTAATGAACACTTGAAGAAAAAGATTATTTGCAACCGGGATTTGGGTTTCACGCGGACGCAAGAGGAGGGTGAAGCGGTGATGCGTAGACACGGTCTGTCGGGTTACTTCGAACCACCTAGGCCATGCTCTAGTGTGGAGTGATGCCCCTTGCTTCTCGGCGCGAAGCCGTTCGATCTCCAATTTCAGTTATTCTTCCGACGCCATGACCCTAACTGATAACAACACCGGTGAGATCGTCGGAAGACGGAGCCCGATCGGGGCATCAGGCCAAGAAGTGCGGTTCCGTCCCCTTTCCGTCCACCATCGAAGCATTTCGAGGCGAATTTTCCGTCCGTTTGATGGAAGGAGATGAATCATCGCGAACCCAGCAAGTCTTTTTTAATGTGCTCACTAGGGGCTAAGTTGTTGGAGGCGCGGATCGGAGTCGAACCGACGAATAAAGGTTTTGCAGACCTCTGCCTTACCACTTGGCTACCGCGCCCCGAGAACTTCGTGGCTATCCCACAGATACCGTGCCGGCCCCTCGAATGTCAACCCGCGCACCCGCCGCCCGCTTGTTATACTGCCCCATGCCCCGCTTCGCCGCCAACCTGAGCTTCCTGTTCCAGGAACTCCCGTTCCTCGACCGCTTCGCCGCCGCCGCATCCGCCGGCTTCCGCGCCGTCGAGTTCATGTTCCCCTATGACCACCCGCCTGCAACCGTCGCCGAACGCCTCACCGCCGCGCGCCTTGAGAACATTCTCTTCAACATGCCTCCCGGCGATTGGGCCGCGGGCGATCGCGGATTAGCTTGCTTACCCGGACGCGAAGAAGAATTCCGCAGCAGCGTGGCCACCGCGCTTCCCTATGCCAGCGTTCTAAAAACGCCGCGCCTGCATGCCATGGCCGGCATTCTCGCCCCCGGAGCCAACAGGGCCGCTTGTCAGTCCACCTACCTCGCGAACCTGCGCTACGCCGCCCAACAGACAGCCGCCGCCGGCATCACACTCCTGATCGAACCCATCAACACTCGCGACATGCCCGGCTACTTTCTCAACACCCAGGCCCAAGCAGCGGAAATCTGCGCCGCCGTCGGGCTCCCCAATCTGAAAATCCAAATGGACTGTTATCACATGCAAATCGCCGAAGGCGACATCGCCACCAAGCTGCGCCGCTATGCAGCCCTCTGCGGCCACGTGCAAATCGCCGGTGTCCCCGAGCGCCACGAGCCCGATACCGGAGAAATCAACTACCCGTATCTGTTCCAACTCCTGGACGATCTCGGATATGAAGGCTGGATCGGCTGCGAATACCGCCCCGCCGGCAAAACGCTGGACGGCCTGGGTTGGCTCAAGTAGGCTGGCTTAAGGCTGCTGCTGCGTGGCCGCCGCTGGAGGAGGCGCGACGCCGCCGCCTTTGCCTCGTCCGCCCAAAGCACCCTGCCTGCGCTCCTCTTGCCGCCGCTGCAACTCCTGCCACTGCTCGTTGGTAAGAATCGTGCGCAGCCGCAGCGTCATCTGCGAAATCGTGCGCGTCAATTCTCCACGCGCTGTCGCCAGACGGTCAATCGCCTCGTTCGCTTTGCGCTGGTCGAGCGAACTCTGATCCAGCACCACCTGTAAATCGTTATCGGCGCGCTGCACCGCTTCCCGCAAATCCATCAGGTGCCCGCGATACTCCCGCACCGTCGTGCGAATCTCTTTCTGCTGAGATTCGTTCAAATCCAGATTCTGCACCAGCGGACTGTTCCACCACGGACTCTCCCACCACGCCGGACCTTGGCCTTGGCGAGCCTGCGCCAGCAACACTCCCGGCAGGAGAGCCACCGCCATGATCCACGTCCGCATGGCTATTGCTGCTCCTCAAACAACGCACGCGCCGGAGCCGCCGCGGTAGGTTCAAGCGACTGTTCCATCGAATAAACTTCGCCGAACAACTGCGCGTCGCTGATCTCCGCGTGCCTCTGCGGCTGTTCTTTCGGAGCCGGATGATAGACGAAGACTCCAATCGCCAGCGCGCACGCCGCCGCTAGCCCCGGAGCCCACAGCCAATGCTTGCGCGAAGGCCGCTCGATCCGCTGATAAATCTTCTTGCGCTGCGCCGCCAGGAAGTCGCTCGAGATATCGACAGGCTCTACCGACGCCGCTCGCTTCTCATGCCACTCGTGCAAACGCTGCGCGCAATCCGCGCACCGCCGCAGGTGCGCATCCGCCGCGCTTCCCGCGATTCCGTAAACTGCATCGAGCAGCGCGTCTTCACTTAAATGTTCGTGCCCGCTCATGTTGCCTTCCCTCATATAAGTCTCGCAAGTCCACGCGCAGTTTGCTCACCGCGCGGAACATGTGGGCTTTTACCGTGCCCACATCCAGGCCCAGAATCTGTCCAATCTCTTCCAGGCTCATTTCTTCGTAATGCCGCAGTGTGAACACCGCGCGCTGCCGGTCGGAAAGTCTAGCTAATGCCACTGTCAAACGCCCGCTGATCTGCCCGGCGAAGTACCGGTCCTCTGACTCCGGAGCTACCGACGCCGCCATCGAAAGAATGGTGGCTTCATCTTCCGGGGCCGGTCTTCGCCGCCAGATCTGCCATTTCTTCGAACGTAGCCGGTCAAGACAAGTATTCACCGCGATTTTCGAAAGCCATCGCGTGGGATCGTCCAGGACCTTTCCGTTTTCGCCGCGCTCCTCTTCCCGCAAAAGCGCTTGGTAGGCTTTAAGGAAAACGTCCTGGGTAGCGGAATCAGCTTCGTCGGGATCTTGCAGCAAGCGGCGGCACAGCGCATTCACGCGCCGCTGCTCCGACGTCATCCATGTGCCGAAATCCCGTAGCAAACCCGTATCAACCCGTCCGGCTACCAGAGGCTCGGCCATCAGCCTCATCATACTCTTCCAGACGGAAGAAGCCCCCTAAGGGATTACATTCAGTGTCTGGGCTACTGCGCCCCGAACGCCGTAGCATGGTGCGTTAGCACCATAGGCTCTATCACTTGCGGCACATCCACATGCGGCGCCAGTGGCGTAACCTTGGGCGGAGCCCCCTTCACTTCCTGCAGCAGCTTGGCGATCGCCAGCGGAGTCTCCACCGTAGGCAGCGCCGGCGGCGTAAACACCGACTCCGCCGTCAGTTGCCGCGAAGCATCCAGCCCCTCTTCGAGTAACATCTCCCGCTCAATCCAGTTCGATAGCGGAATGTTGCGGAAGAAAATCCGCTCCTGCATCACCATGACCTTCTTCAAGGCGTTGAGAGACTTAGTCTCGCGCACATAGCTGCGTTCTTCGACGCGAATCTCATGCATGAAATCGTCCAGCGCCTGCCGCTTGCAAGCTTCCTCGGTAGCCTTCACCCGCTCGTCCAGCGTGATCTGGTGCGTGCTGATCTTGGCTCGCGCCTCCGCCAGCGATTCCCGCTCCTTAGCCAGCGCTACCTCCATCCGCGCCTGCATCACAAAGTAGGACAAAAGTGCGCTCCCGCCCGCCACGAACACCGGCAAGAACAGCCAGAGAAAAGCTTCCATTTGCATAAAAGTGCCTGCTAGGAATCTATCGGACGGGTATGGGAGAAAAGTTAGCTGCTTAAGCAAAAAACCTTAGAAGAAGTAGGTTGTTGGGCCAGGTTATTGTGCTTGCGACCCGACCTTTTTCCCGCCCGCCAGCGCTGAAAGCAGGGAAAAATCGAAGCGCGCCAGCGCCCCCAGCATAGCTGCCACCCGGAATCCCAGTCCCGCCAGGAACCCCTCATGCTTGCCCACGAGCGCGGCCGCCCCCAAAATGCGGTCAGATTTATAAACCGTGTCCTCGGAAGCCTCTTCCGCCGGCACATGCCAGACCGCTCGTATCCCCGTCACCATTTCCACCTTGCGGCCGGCTTTGCGGATCTTCACGGCCATGTCCGCATCGGCCCAATACTCGCCAAAGCGTTCATCGAAGTAGTTCATCCCAGTCACGAAGCTTTTGCGAACCAGCAGCGCATCACGCCCCGGATACAGCACCACAAACCGTTCGTGCGCCAGCGTCTCTTCCGGAATCGGCACCCAAGCCAAATCGCCCCCCGACCGAACCGCAGCCAGCGCCTCCCGATCCGGATACCGCCTCGTGCGCGCGATGGCTTTCCCCGCGTCATCCACCAGCAGCGGACACACTCCCGTCAGATCCGCGCGTGTCTCCAGTTCTTCCGTCAACCGAGCCACCGTATCCGGCGCCACCTCCACCTCCGGCGACAACAAAAACAAAAACTCCGCCCGCGCCGTACGCGTAGCAATATTCAGCGCTTTGGTAGCCCCAAAATTCTGCGGCAGAACCAACAAGGTGATCCCCGGAAACTCCTCGCCGAGCGCCGCGGTCGAGTCGCCGCTTCCGCAATCCACCACCAGAATCTCCAGCAGTTCGCGATTCTCCGACTTTTCAAGCGCTGCAAGCGCGAGCCTTAACTCGTCGGCCTGATTGTGCGCCACTAAAATCGCCGCAGTCTTAGGAACAATGATCGGGTTATTTGCGTTCATTCGCGTTCATTCGCGGCCAATCATTTTCCCCGCTTGTACCCTTCGAGCCCCGGCCGAATCGCCTTGTCGTCCAAAAATTGCTTCAACCCTTTTTGCCGGCCCTTCTCCGGATCCGCCGCAAGCGTCTGCCCCTGCTTAGCCATCAAGTATTCGTCCGAAAGCTCCCACGGCATATCCCGGCAAAACTTAAACGCCAGTTTCGCCGCATTCAACACCACCGGATTCTTCTCGAGCAACGTCCGCGCCAATGCCCGCGTGCGCTTCTTCAATTGCGCCTTGGGGACAGCTTCGTTTACCAGCCCCATCTGCGCCGCCTTGCGCCCGTCAAAGGTCTCGCCGGTCATGATGTAGTACAACGCATCGCGCTGATTCATCACCGCCGCCACCGCCCGCGTCACATTCCCTGCGGGAATAATGCCCCAGTTGATCTCCGAAAGCCCGAACTGTGCGTCTTCCGCCGCAATCGCCAGATCGCAAGCCACCAAGGGAGTAAATCCTCCGCCAAAACACCACCCGTTCACCATGGCGATAGTGGGCTTTGCGTAATACATCAGCTTGCGCCACATCCAATCCGTAGCCTGCCGTTTGATGCGAGCATTCGCGATCGGCGGCAGCCCATCCGTCTCGCGAAAGTATTCTTTCAGATCCATCCCCGCCGTAAACGCCTCGCCCGCCCCCGTCAGCACAACCACGCCGCAGCGTTCGTCGAGTTCCAAAGCGTCCAGCACCGCCAGCATCTCGCGGTTGAGAGCCGGATTCATAGCGTTGCGCTTCTCCGGACGGTTCAACGTCACCCATGCAATGCCTTCATCAAACTCCACCGTGACTGGTTTCGGTTCACTTGCCGTTTTAGCCATGCCTCATGCTAGCTTAACCTTTGTCGTGTCTTACTGGCCCCCGCATCTCCCGCGTAGTCTTCCACCAGCAACCATCACGCTGCCGCAATGCCTGGAAGCCTCGGCAAAGCGCAGCCCCGACCACACCGCTATAGCCTTCTTCGGCCGCGACATCACCTATCGCCTTCTCCAACAAGAGGTCGAAGCCTTCGCTGGATGGCTCCGCAACCGCGCCGGAGTGAACCCCGGGGACCGCGTCATACTCTACATGCAGAACTCCCCGCAATGGGTCGTTGCCTATTACGGAGTGCTCCGCGCCGGCGCCATCGTAGTTCCTGTCAACCCCATGAACCGGGCCGTCGAGCTGCAGCGTTATATCGACGACAGCGGCGCCCAAGTAGCCGTCTGCTCCCAGGAACTGTTCGAATTCGCCGGCACCCGTTTTCGTGAAATCATAGTCGCGACCTACGCCGATTACCTGCCCACCCACCCGGCCTTCGATCTGCCCGATTGGATCACCGCCGGCCCGCGCGCCTTCGCTAAAGCCCACCCCTGGTCCGCCGTCCTAGCCGCCAATGAATCCGCACCCGCACTCGTCATGAGCCCCACTGACCACGCCATCCTCAACTACACCTCGGGATCGTCGGGCGAACCCAAAGGTTGCCGCCACACCCACCGCAGCTTCCTCCACTCCACCACCGGACTCTCGCTATGGCACGGCCACTCCCCCGCCACGGTCTTCCTGGGCGTAGCCCCCATGTACCAAATCGCCGGACTGGTCAATAGCCTGAACTGCGCCATCTACTCCGGCGGCACACTAGTCCCCCTGCCCCGCTGGGACCGCACCCTAGCCGCCCAATTAATCGAGCGCTCCCGCGTCACCTTCGCCGGCCTAGCCCCCGCCGCCATTGCAGACTTCCTGGATAACCCAGCCCTCCCGCAATACGACCTCTCCAGCCTGACCCGCCTCAGTTCCGGCGGCTCCACCATGCCCCGTGCTCTCTGGGACCGCATCCAGTCCACCCTTCACCTCCCCTTCATCGAAGTCTATGGGATGACCGAAGCCGGCACCATTGCGATCAACCCCATCGAACGCCCCAAACCGCAATGCCTGGGCGTGCCCTTCTTCAACGCCGACGTCCGCATTCTAGAATCAGGTGAAATCGCCGTCCGCGGCCCGCAACTCTTCGACGGTTACTGGAACCGTCCCGAAGCCGACGCCGAAGCCTTCACGGAACTAGACGGCCAGCGCTACTTCCGCACCGGCGACATCGGTTACGCCGACGACGAAGGCTACCTTTTCATGACGGACCGTCTCAAGCGCATGATCAACGCCGCCGGCTACAAAGTCTGGCCCGCAGAAGTCGAGGCCGTGCTCGCCCAGCACCCGGACGTGCAAGAAGTTTGCGTCATCGCCGCCCGCGACCCCCGCCGCGGCGAGACCGTGAAAGCGCTTGTCGTCCTGCGCCCCGGTGTAGCCGGCATGGAACCATCCGCGCTCATCGAGTGGTCCCGCCAGCGTCTGGCCGCCTTCAAATACCCGCGCATCGTCGAGTTCGTGCCCGCCCTCCCCAAGTCCCCCGCCGGCAAAATCCTGTGGCGTGAATTACAAAATCGTGAAACGCTCCGCTCTTCGGGCCTGTGATACGCTTACCCAGAAAGGGAATTCCACACATGAAAACACTAATCACTCTACTGGCGATCGGCTCGTCGCTAGCGGTAGCGCAGCCACCCCAAGGCAAGCAGCCGCCGCAGCCCATGAGTTTCTTCATCACCAGTTCCGGCAGCGGCAAAGGAGCCGATCTTGGCGGTATCGCTGGCGCCGATGCCCGTTGCCAGCAGTTGGCCTCCGCCGCCGGCAGCACCTTCACCTGGCACGCCTACATGAGTACGCAAGCCAAAGGCGGACAGCCCGCCATCAATGCCCGTGACCGTATCGGTGACGGCCCCTGGTTTGGACCCAAAGGCAACCGCATCGCCGCGAACGTAGGCGATTTGCACGGCGACACTCTCGATCAAGCCCGCGTCGGCAACGCTCTGACCAAAGCTTCCGCGTTTACGGAAAAAGGTGACAAAGTGAATGGCGTCGGCGACATGCCCAACCAGCACGACATGCTCACTGGTTCGATGCCCGACGGCCGCGCGTTCACCGATTCCGCCGATCACACCTGCAACAACTGGACTAGCAGCGGCGAAGGCACCGCCATGCTCGGACACTTCGACCGAACCGGCGGTCCCAATACGTCCTGGAACGCCGCGCATCCCAGCGCCGGCTGCAGCCAGGAAGCTTTAGTGCGTACCGGCGGCGCCGGCCTGTTCTATTGCTTCGCGATCAATAACCCCAAGCCGTAAAACCAAAGGGGGACGCTTCGTAAGTGTCCCCCTTAGTCCCCCAACCTCTCAAACACATTGTCAGTAGCCGGATTCCCCGGCACCGTCATCGTCAACGTCGTTTCCGTCAACTTGTAAACCCGCTCGATAGTGGTCCCGCTCAACGCCGGATTCGCGGCCGCCTCAATGTGGATGACCAGCTTCTGGTTAGCCTCATCCACCTCGTAGCTCCCGAAGTAAGCCATCAACCCCGCATTCATCGCCTTGTATTCTTCGAGCGTGACGTTGCGCGGATCTTCCGCCGCCTTACGCCCAGCCGGAGCCAGCAGCACCCATACCCGTCCCGCCCGGTCGTAAGAAATGCGTCCCGTCGGATTGGCATTGGTAACCGTCTCCTGCCCATCCGCCGTCCGCCGCACCACGCGCGCGAGCCGGTAGATGCCCACAATCTTTTCCTTGTCGTTGCGTACGCGCAGGCCCTGACTTCTGGCAGCTGTACCCGCCGCCGCCGTCGTCGCCGCCAAACGCAAAATCCGCCTGCGATTTACCATGGCATTTTTATACCATGCCGCATGTTAGGCGGGCTAAGAGAAACTAACGAATATCGATCTTGAGCTGCACGTCGGAGTGATCGTTGTCGTCCGCGCGCGTCACTCTTGTTTCATTTGGACTTATCGGGATCGGAGTGTTTCGCGTCTTCCCACCCGGCCTTCACCTCGCGCCCAGCCTTGCGCAAGTCCGCGGCCGCCTCCGCCGCTGCCTCCTTGGTTTTCTCAGCAGCTTTATAAACTTCCGCACCAGCCTTATGCGCAGCTTCGTCGACCTTTTCTTCGCGCGCTTGCCGGTCCTCGGCGCTATTCGGCCGGTCGCACGCCGCCGCTCCCAGCAGCAAACCGCCTAGCAGGATGCAACTTGGTAAAAAACGCATAGTTCACCTCGTTCCAGACGAACGAGGTGCAATCCGCCTGCCATCCGCGCCACGCCGCTTGCCGCCGCGGCCACCGCCGCGCAGCTAAGCCGAACCTTTGCTTTGTTTACCCAATTTACGCTTGGGTTCGTTTGGTAGTCCTTGGTGAATTCTGAGCCTAAGGATTTCCGGACAAAACGGCCGCGGGCCGTCATTCTCAGACTTGGTAGTCGCGCCGCAATCCCGGCCACTGGTCGAAATCCGCATCGAAACTCAGGATCGCACGAACGCCATGGCGCTCCATAATGGCGATGTGCAGCGCGTCGCGCGCCGACAGGACCGGACGGCTTTGCGTGATGGCACTGGCCCGCAGTACGTCAGCCTTTTCCACGGGAAACACGTCGTCGACGACCTGGAGTGTTGCTTGCATTGCCGGATCAATCGCCTCCCGCCGGTGAATCGCGGTGTAGCGGTGCAGGATTTCCTGGAGTACTTCGGCGTCCGTCACCAACCGTTCGCCTCTCGCGATCAACCGTTCCAGAAGAATCTGGGCTGCAGTTTTGTTGGGATGCGGCGCTCCGACCAGGTACATCGGGATGTTGGAATCGATAAACGTCACGGCTGGTAGCCCCGCTCGATCTCCGCCAGCATTTGCTCAATCTCGGCAGTAGGGAATGAGTATCCGGCGGCTTTCCGCACCGCTTTCAATTTGCTTTGAGGTTCGTGCACGGGACGCTTCGATCGTGCTTCGCGCAGAACACGGCGGACCCATTCCCCGACGGCCACCTGCTCCCGTCTAGCCAACCGCCGAATTTCTTCCATTTCCGCGTCTGGTAGAAGTACTTGGAGCCGCTTACTCATACTATGAGTATAGAACACTCCATGCCGGCTCATCGGGGTTGACTGCGCTACTTTGCTAGCGCCGGAAGGGTCGTGAAGGTGTGGGCTACCGCGACGCGGATGCCCAGCGCGCCGATTTGGCCGCCGGCCGGGGTGTCAAACTCCAGCGTGCCGCGGAGGCCCGCGGTTTCGGGAAACAGCACGGTCTGGAGCGTGGTCGAATATTGCCCCAGCGTGTCAGAGAAATGGCCGTTCGCGGACAAGTTGATCACGTGCGCTCCGATTTGCGCCCCGCTATCGTTGCGCACGATCACCGGGATATTTGCTACGCCCGCCGAAACGGTGTTGACCGCGATCCCCGTAGCCGTCCCACCGGTGTTGTCGAAGGCCAGCAAATAGGCGCTGGCGTTGCGGCTCTCCAAAGGCACCACCGCCTCCTGCCCGTTGGGCTGGTAGCGGAAAATCACGAACCCGCTGATGTTGCCGGTGGTGGTCAGCTGCGCTGAGCCGGTCTGTAGCGGGTCAGTCAAAGCTCCGTTCGCCTGCACCATCAGCATCGCGCCCGCGGCCAGCGTAGGGTCGGCTGAGGAAACAGTGGTGGCCGCGGCGCCCGTCTGCGGATAAGACACCGACAACGGCAGCGGATTTCCCCCATTGTCGAAGAACTTCAAGTGGGCCACTCCCGATGCTGCGCCGGCGTTGACCAGAACGAACGTCGTCTGCCATCCATTCGACACCGCAATGTGCGCGATGGACCCGCCATTCGTGCCGATGTTGGCCAGTGCGGGAATGGTGGTGAGCGTCGTGCTCGAACCGAGCGGCGTGGTGCGGATGCCCAGCACGCTGATGCGTCCTCCCGCCGGGGTGTCAAACTCGATCGTCCCGCGCCCGTTGGCGGTCGCCGGAAATTGCGAGGACAACACGAAGGAAGTGTGCCCGTTGGCCTGAAGCGCGATGGAACCAGTGGCGATCTGCGCGCCGCTATCGTCGCGAATCACCACCGGAACGTTGGCCGCCTGCGCGGAAACATTCGCCAGCGCCACGCCCAACACCACACCGCCCGTGTTATCGAAAGCCAGTAAATATGAACTCGCGTTGCGGATTTCCATCGGCACCACGGCCTCTTGCGCGCCCGGAATCAAGTGGAAAATGGCGAATCCGTCCATCGTCTGCGTCGCCGACAATTGCGCCGAGCCAATCTGCACCGGCGGGGTCTGCGGACCCGCGCTGTCGATCACCAGCGAAGCATTGGGAGCCACCATCTGGTCGAGGGAAGCCGCGAGTAGCGAACCCGCCGGCAGCGGCTGTTGCGGAAAAGCCAGCGGCAGCGGCAGCGGACCGCTGGGGTCGCCGTACAAGCTCAGGCGAGCTTCCGCTAAGAACACGCTCTTGTTGACCAGCGTAAATTCCGTGGTCCAGTTCTCCTCCGCCGCAATGTGCGGCATGGAGCCGATAAAGTTCAAGCCCGTGAGGCTGGCGCTCTGCTGCTGCACCGTGAAAGAAAGACCGGCTACCGTGAAGGTTCCCGCGCGGTCAATGCCCGCGTCCGCCAGCCACCGTGAAGTTGACGGTTCCGCTTCCCGTTCCTATGGTGTTTCCTGTCAGCAGAACAAAGGGCAGGGTGTTGGGAGCTTGTCCACGAACATCCGGCTGTAGCCGTGACTGTGATGATTCCCGAGCCTCCGGCCGCCGTGAATGACTCGCCACCCGGATTGATCTCAAAGGCGCAGATCGCCTGATTGACCGTGACCGGAAGTCCGGCTACCGTGAGCGAAGCGGTCCTCGTGGCAACATAGTCGACCGGCAGCGTAAGAGTGACGGTTGCCGGACCCGTGCCCGAGATCGCGTTCGCCGTAATCCACGCCGGCAACCCTGTAACGGACCAGCCGCAGGCCGCGCCGGTTTGTATCCCGATATTGAAAGATCCACCGGCGCCGGTGGCGTCGATCTCCGCGGTAGTCAGAACAACGGTACAGGGCGGAATCAGCACGCGGATCAAGCCATTTCCGGAATCCGCCACGTAGATCGTGCCCGATAAGTCGGCAGCCACGCCGAGCGGTCCGTTGAGCGCCGCGTTGATCGCCGGACCGTTGTCCCCGCCGTAGCCCGGCGGAAACCCCCTGCCCGCGATGGTGGAGATCATTCCGCCCGACACTTTAAAGATGAAATCATCGATGGTATTCCCCGAGTCCGCAATGTAGATGTTTGCGGCCGCATCGAGCGCGATTCCGTTGGGCGTAATCCCGGCACTGGTCGCTGGAATGCTGCCGACCACTGTGGTATCGTCAGCCGATCCCTTTCCAGCCACCGTCGTAATCACCCCGCCCGATACCATGCGCACGCGGTAATTCAGGGTATCCCCGATGTAGAGGTTGCCCGCCGCATCCACAGCGACACTCTGTGGCTTGTTCAACTGGGCTCCGATGGCCGGGCGGCTGTCGCCGTTATAGCCGGCCGAAGTCAGCCCGGCTCCGGCCACCGTCGTGATCACGCCGTTGGTCACTTTGCGGACCAGATCGCCGTCGGCGATGTAGAGGCTTCCCGCCGTGTCAAGAGCAATTCCCATCGGCCCCACCAGGCAGGCGCTGGTGGCAGGGCCGCCGTCGCCGGCCGACCCGCTGCAAGCCGCCGCATTGCCGCCAGCGAACGTGGTGATGATCCCCGTGGTATCCACT
>CAVVZG010000002.1:0-7963 GCA_963752205.1 Bryobacterales bacterium
CAATATACTTTGGTGTTTTGAAACAATGTTCTAGAACACTTTGCAACAGTCTGGAACCCCCTAAAGCAGCATGGAACATGCTGGAGCGCCTTCTCTCAGCGTGCCTAACTTTCGATTTTTGAATGGGGGATACAGAGGGACAGGGGCAGGAGCGTAGGAAATTTTTTGTTTCGGGGGGGCTCACCCGTGGTGGAAAATTGGCCCAAGTTGGCACTTTTACCCTACTTCTCCCACACAAATTGGAAGTTTCGGGGGGGGGGGCTTAAGCCCGATTAGCCCCTGTTGTCCTACGCTCCTGAGGGGGATAAGAAGAAATGATGGCCGTTCAACCACTTAGCTATCCTTTTGCTTCCGCTTCGCTCCAGACAGAATGCAAAACGTTTGAAAACCGTTTCTAGTTTTTGCAGTTGCAAGCGAAATGTTTTTTCTTCTCTTGTCGGCCAAATGTTCTGGAACATGTTCTAGAACATTCTGAAACAGCATGGAACAACTATGTGGATGTTCGATTGTTTGGACATGTAACACACTGCACTAGTATATACTCTCGACTTCTGTTCGAGGGGGAAACGGGGGAAGGGGTGAAGAGGGGGAAGAGGGAGGAAGTAAATGTCTGACCCTATAGCTATCCTGTTGTTCGGCGCTGCGCTCCATACGTACTTAGGGCTGTTTGAGACTCGGGAAACCTATCCCAAGGTCACTTACGAGAAAGCTCCTCCTCTATACATCGGGTTCGGCCATCTCGGCGCCGCCCCTGCTCAGCTCATTTTCATGACCGCAGAAGATGTGAATGTCGACCCGAATTGTCATTCGAAGACCGCGACGAAGGTTCCGAAATGAATGGGAAGCGTGCGAGATCGGCGATCCGATTCCTGAACCGAGTTCCTCTGTGGATCACGTCGAAGTAGGGGCGGAGCCTAGTTATTTTTTCTCTGGCAGTAAACCCGAGCGGCCCAGAAATCCGGTGTCGATTTTGCCGGCGATGAAGTCGGGGTGGGCGAGGATTTTTTGGTGCAGCGGGATCGAAGTATAAATGCCTTCGACGACGAACATGTCGAGGGCGCGGCGCATGCGGGCTATGGCTTCGGTGCGGTTGGCGCCGAAGGTGATTAGTTTGGCTACCAGCGAATCGTAGTAGGGCGGGATCACACCATCTTGATACGCTGCGGTGTCGACGCGGACGCCTACGCCTCCGGGGAGATTTAAGCCGGTTATGCGGCCGGGGGATGGGGTGAGGGTTTCGGGGTGCTCGGCGTTGATGCGGCATTCGAGGGCGTGGCCGCGGAGTTCGATGAACTTGCCGAGGCGGGAAGGGCAGGATATCGGCTAGACTTTCGCCGGCGGCGATGCGGATCTGGCTCTTCACCAGGTCGATGCCGGTGACCATTTCGCGTGACGGGGTGCTCCACTTGAATGCGTGCGTTGACTTCGATGAAGTACAGGTTGCCGGAGGCGTCCATCAGGAATTCTACGGTGCCGGCGTTGGTGTAGCCGATGGCTTTGAGCGCTACTCGCAGCGATTCGGAAATGCGCTTGCGGAGTTCCGGGGTCACGGCAACAGACGGCGATTCTTCGATCAACTTTTGGTGACGGCGCTGGATGGAGCATTCGCGTTCGCCTAGCACTTCGACGTTGCCGTGGTTGTCGGCGAGAATCTGGAACTCGATGTGACGCGGGTTCTCGACCAGCTTCTCCATGTACATATCGCCGTTTGAAAACGCCGCGGCGGCTTCGTTCTGGGCTTGCGCCATCAGGTGCGGAAGCTCTTCCGCGCTGCGCACTACGCGCATGCCGCGGCCGCCGCCGCCGGCGGAAGCTTTCATCATCACGGGGTAGCCGATGCCTGCGGCTAGTTCGAGCGCTTCTTCGACGCTGGCCAGGACGCCTTTGGAGCCGGGGAGAATGGGCACGCCGGCTTGATCCATGGCCGCGCGGGCTTCCTGCTTCAGTCCCATGCGGCGGATCACTTCGGGGCGCGGGCCGATGAAGGTCAGGTGGGAGGTTTCGCAGACTTCGGCGAAGTCGGCGTTTTCAGATAGAAAACCGTAGCCGGGATGAACGGCTTCGGCGTTGGTGATTTCGGCGGCGCTGATCACGGACGGGATGTCGAGGTAGCTGCGCGAGCTTTTGGCGGGGCCGATGCAGATGGCTTCGTCGGCGAAGCGGGTGTGCAGGCTGTGGCGGTCGGCTTCGGAATACACCGCGACCGTGCGGATGCCCAGGTCCTTGCAGGCACAGATGACGCGCAGGGCGATCTCGCCGCGGTTGGCGATCAAAATCTTCTTGAACATGTGTCTAGCGGGGGCGGATGGCGAAGAGCGCTTCGCCGTATTCCACCGGGCGGCCGTTCTCGACAAGTTTGTGAACCAGGGTACCGGCCATCTCGGCTTCGATTTCGTTCATCAACTTCATGGACTCGATGATGCACAGCACTTGGCCGGGTTCGACGGTATCGCCGATGTTTACGAAGGGCGCGGCTCCGGGCGAGGGGGCATCGTAATAGGTCCCGACGATGGGAGATTTGACGAGCGTGTGGTTGGCGTCTGCGGGCGCCGCTTTGGCCGGGGCTGCGGCGGGCGCGGGGGCATGGGGCGCAGCGGGTTGGGGAGCGGCGACGGCGGGGACTTGCAATTCCTGGGTGGTGGGGGCGCGGCGCAAGCGCAGACGATTTTCGCCGCGCTGCACTTCCATTTCGGCGACGCCGCTTTCCTCGAAGATCTGCAGCAGCTCTTTGATTTCTTGGTTGGTCATTTATATGTGGATGAATTCTTTGGAAGTCGGAGTCAGCACTTCGCAGCCGGTCTTGGTCACTAGGACGGTGTCTTCAATCCGGATTCCGGCTAGTCCCTCGATATAAACTCCGGGCTCGATAGTGACGGCCATGCCGGCTTGGAGCCTGGTCTTGTCTTTCTTGCCCAGGCGGGGAGGCTCGTGGATTTCTAGACCCAAGCCGTGGCCGGTAGAGTGGACGAACTGCTTGTCGAGTTTGTGTTTCTTTAGTACGTTTCGGGTGGCGGCGTCGACCTTGCCCGCCGTGGTGCCCTCGCGGACGGCGGCGATGCCGGCTAGTTGGGCTTCGAGAACGGCGCGGTACATTTCGCGGATCTGTTTAGAAGATTTGCCCAGGTGAATGGTGCGCGTCATGTCGCTGGCGTAGCCTTCGAGGCTTGCGCCCATGTCGATCAAGAGCAATTCGTTCGCTAGCACGCGATGCGCTGTGGGGTGCGAATGCGGTAAGGCGGAATGCGGGCCGGCGGCGATGATGGTGTCGAAGGACGGTTTTTCAGCCCCCAGCATCTTCATCTGATATTCGATTTCGGCGGCGACATCCAGTTCGCGGACGCCAGGGCGAATGCGCTTGAGGACGCGCGCATAGGCTTCGGAGTTGAGAATGACGCTACGGCGAATCGTGTCGATTTCCGCAGGCGACTTCAGCATGCGGCGCTCTTCGATGATGCGGCCGATGGGGACTAGCGCGGCGCTTAGCGGAAGTTCTTCTTTCAGGCGCTGGTAGGCGTCGAATTGGGTCCAGCCGCTTTCGAAGCCGATTTTCTTCAGACGCTTGCGCTTGACGATCTGAATTACACCGGCGGTCAAGGGCCCTTTGACGATGTGGACGTGGCCTGAGATGTTCTGGCGGGCGCTGATTTCGTAGCGGGGGTCGGTGAAGAAGTGGGTCTCGGAGGGGAGCAGCAGGAGCAGGCCGTTGGAGCCGGTGTAGCCCGAGAGATAGCGCACGTTGGCGGAGGAACTGACTAGTAGCGCGTCGGCTTTGAGCTCCGGCAGGCGCGCGGCGATGTCGTGGCGGCGCTGGGTAATCTCCGAAGTGAAGTCTTTGGTCAAACTGTTATCTTAACGCGGCGGCGCTCGCCGTGATGAGACACTAGACGAAAGTGGCCGCGTACGCGTCATTGAAATCCAGAAACTTCCGTTTCCTGCTCGCGTCGAGCGTGTTGTCGGTGCTGGCGCAGCAGATGCTGTCGATTGTAGTGGGCTGGGATTTGTACCAATCGACGCACTCTGCGGTGGTCTTAGGGAACGTGGGGCTGGTGCAGATCATCCCGCCGATTCTGTTCACTTTTGCTGCCGGGTATGCGGCGGATCACTATGACCGGCGGCGGACGGCGGTGCTGGCTCAGGTGGTGATCGCGGGCGTCGGTTTCTTGCTGGCGGGCGCGGGGGCGGCGCGAGGGGTCGGGTTGATTTACACTTGTCTACTTTTGTCAGCCACCGCGCGGGCGTTTCAATGGCCGGCTAGTTCGGCGCTGCTGCCGCAGTTGATCGAACCGGAGCAACTCACTAGCGCCATTGGATGGCAGGGCACAGGACGGGAGATGGCTACGGTGACGGGTCCGGCGGTGGCGGGGTTGCTGTTGGCTTGGAAGGGTAGCGAGGCGGTATACCTGGTGCAGGCGCTGTGCGCGCTAGCGTCGGCGGGATGTTATACATTCATGCGGGTTGCTGCACAGACGCCGGTTGCGCGGCCGGCCGTGACCTGGAAACAGATGTCGGAAGGGATTCGCTTTATCTTCCGGGAGAAAGTGATTCTGGCGGCGCTTAGTTTGGATCTGCTGGCGGTGTTTTTCGGTGGGGCGGTCACGCTGCTGCCGATTTTCGCGCAGGACATCTTGAAAGTGGGCGCTAGCGGACTCGGCTGGCTGCGGGCGGCTCCGGCGTTTGGGGCGGCGCTGATGGCGTTGGCGCTGGCTCATCGTGGGAGAGTCCACAAAGCGGGCGCGGTTTTATTGTGGGCGGTGGCGGGGTTTGGGGTGGCGACGATTGGGTTCGCGGCTTCGACTGCGGCCTGGCTGTCCTTTACCATGTTGTTTTTCACCGGCGTTTTCGACAGCATGAGCGTGGTACTGCGCTGGTCTTTGGTGCAGACGCGCACGCCGGATCATTTACGCGGGCGCGTGACCGCCGTTACAGGACTGTTTATCTCTTGTTCGAATCAATGGGGAGCGGTGGAATCCGGATGGGCGGCGGCTTGGCTGGGGACCGCGCCTTCGGTGGTATGGGGCGGTATCGCCACGGTCTTCGTGGTATGCGCGATTGCAGGGCTTTCGCCCAGTCTTCGCAAGTGGCGGAACGAGCCGGTGACGGAAGCAGTGGCCGCCATTTAAAGCGCGGGACTCCCTCTTGCACCCCCGGATTGCCATTTGACTGCAAGTACTTCCGGTTGGCGAAGCTAAACTGTTATAATTGAACGTTACTTATGGCCAACTCTGCAACCGCGCCGCAAGCAGCCGCAATCAAAAAGATTATCCTCCTGAGACCACGGGGGTTTTGTGCTGGAGTAGTACGCGCCATTGACGTGGTGAAGATCGCGCTGGACCTGTATGGGGCGCCGATCTATGTCCGCAAGGAGATAGTCCACAACAAGCATGTGGTCGACGAGCTACGGGCCGCCGGGGCCATCTTCATCGAAGAACTGGATGAGGTGCCTGCGGGGGCAAGGGTTATCTTCAGCGCCCACGGGGTTTCGCCGCTGGTCCGTAAGCAGGCGGTGGAGCGGGATCTGCAGGTGATCGACGCTACCTGCCCGCTGGTCACCAAGGTGCACCTGGAAGCGGTCAAGTTCGCCAAGAAGAACTTCACCATCGTATTGATCGGGCACAAGGATCACGACGAGGTGATCGGTACGCTGGGCGAAGCGCCGGAAGCGACCGTACTCGTTTCGAATGTCGAAGACGTCAATCGACTTAACGTGAAGGATCCAGAGAGAGTATCGTTTATCACGCAGACCACTTTGAGTTTGGACGAGACCCAGGACATCGTCACGCGGCTGCGCGAACGGTTTCCGAAGATTCAGGGCCCGGCGGCGCAGGATATCTGCTATGCCACTGAAAACCGGCAGTTAGCGGTGAAGGCAGTGGTGCCGATGTGCCAGCTTCTGCTGGTGGTAGGTTCGCAGAATAGCTCGAATTCGCGGCGGCTGGTGGAGGTTTGCGTCAAGGAAGGCGTGGCCTCGCATCTGATTGACGATTTGAGTGAAGTCCGGCCGGAATGGCTGGAAGGCGTGGATAAAGTTGCGGTTACGGCGGGCGCTTCGGCCCCCGAGAATCTGGTCCAGGAACTGATTGAATCTTTGCGTGGACATGGTTACGGAGAGCTCGAAGAAGTGGAAATCAAAGAAGAGGACGTGCGCTTTAACCTGCCCTCCGAACTGAGCCGGACGGTGCAGCTCCATACAATTGCGCGGGTATGAGTCCGAGCCTACAACTTACCGACGCGCTGGTCACTTCTTGTGCGCAGACTCTGCGGCAAGCGGTGAATTTCCTGCTGGGCAAACAGCATCGGGACGGTTACTGGTGGGCCGACCTCACAGCCGACACCACGCTGGAATCGGATTACATCCTGTTGGAGTTGTGGTGGCACCCGCCGGTGGATGGAGTTTGGCCAATGCGAAAGGTGTTGGAAGCGGCGGGCAGGGCAGGGTGCCAACGGATTGTTTATACGAGCACGGTGGGTTGCATCGGCCTGCCCAAGGAACTTAATGGACAATATCTTCCCACCACGGAGACGGACATCATTGCCCCCGGCCAATTGACCAACGACTATAAGAAGTCAAAGTTTCAAGCTGAAGCGGTGGCGGTGGAATTGTACCGTGAGAAAAAACTGCCCATCGTCATCGTCAATCCCTCGGCACCCATCGGGCCGCGCGATGTCAAGCCAACCCCGACAGGGCAGGTGATTGTTGATTTTCTGAACCGTAATTTGCCCGCCTATCTTGAGACCGGATTGAACTGGGTTCACGTTCGCGATGTGGCGATCGGACAAATTCTCGCAGCGGAGAAAGGCCGGCTGGGAGAACGTTATATCCTGGGGAATGCCGAGGGCAATTGGACGCATGCGGCAAACCCTGATGACGTTGCAGGAAATGGCCGGTCTCCCGGCGCACCAAAATAAAAATCCCATACTGGTTCGCTTACGCGCGTTGCGGTCGGCAACGAGATGATTTCCACGGTTACCGGCAAACCGCCCCGCGCACCGATTGCCGGTGTGCGCATGGCAAAATATAAAATGTGGTTTAATCCGGAAAAAGCCATTCGCGAACTCGGGCTGCCGCAAACTCCGCCGCAACAAGCCTTTGCCGATGCCATCGCCTGGTTTCGGGCAAATGGTTATGTTAAAAGCTAACCATTCCAACGGTCGTTTAAACCTCGATTTTAACCTGCAAATCATGGGCTCAGCCGGATTCCGGGCAAGTGAATGGCCGGCGGCAGCTGACTGGAAGTCCGATGGTGCGGTTGGATATTAAAAAAAAGTGATTGGCATCGGGCCAATTTTTTATAATCTAATCGCCACATGGGTTCCATTAAGAAGCGCCGCAAGGCCAAAATTAACAAACATAAACGGCGCAAGAAGCTGCGCTTGAATCGTCACAAGAAGCGTACCTGGCAGAAGTAATTCGGCCCGTGCGGTTCAGTTCATCCTTTCGCGGGCGGCGCTCATTGGTGCCGTCCGCGAATCGTTTGTGCGGTCGGCGTTAATTTTTCACCGGTGAAATATCAGTTTGAAAAACATTACACGCGGGAAGAAGCGCAGCAATTGTTGCCGCAGCTCCGGGATTGGCTGGAGCGCCTCAACCGGCTGCGGCAGGATTTGCAGCGCTTTGAAAAGCGTCTGGGCGGCATGACCGATCAGGGCCATGATGTCGGTGGCAATACGGTCAATCAGTGGATCCGCACGCTCGCGGACATGCAGGAGATTCTGGCTGAATTCCAGCGGCGCGAGATTTTCATCAAGGACCTTTCGCGCGGCCTCGTCGATTTTCCAGCCATTATCAATCAGCGCGAAGTCTTTCTCTGCTGGGAATCCGACGAGCCAAACGTCGAGTTCTGGCACGACCTCGAAAGTGGATTTAGCGGGCGCGAGCCGCTGCCTTGAATTCGTTTTGGACACAGAATGCCCAAGGTTTTTTCGCGCATTCCCCAATTCTCTTTGAGCGGTTTTTTTCGGGTAA
>CAVVZG010000003.1:0-28368 GCA_963752205.1 Bryobacterales bacterium
CATGACGCCGACCTCAGCACCTTGATATACTGATACTTTGCTCGGTCCGCCCCGGTACCCCGGAGTGTGTGCCCCGGGGCAGGAGTTCGCCGTGTTCTTTCATCTTCGGGACCTGGATGTCCGCGCTGGCCGTTTCGATGTCGAAATCGCGCCGGGCGACATTGATTTTCAACTGGGAGCGAAGGATAAAGATACCAATCTGCACCAGTCAGGCCCGCTCCGTGCGCAGGGAAAAGCCGAACTGGTGTTGGGATCGGACGCCGAAATCAAGGTGTCCGGCCACGTGATCGTTGAAATGGCAGCCGATTGTGACCGCTGCCTGGAGCTGGCGCGCTTCCCCATCGATGCCGATTTCGCGTTGTATTATAGGCCGGTGGCCGAAGGATACGGCGACGAGAAAGAGATCGATAGCGGCGAAGCTGAAATGGGTTTCTATGAAGGCGACGGCGTCGAACTGAACGACGTCCTGCGCGAGTTTATTTTGCTGACGCTGCCCATGCAGCGGGTTTGCAGGGAAACCTGCAAAGGAATTTGCCCGATCTGCGGGCAGAACCGGAACCAAAAAGAGTGCCATTGCCACGCGGAAACAAGCGACGACCGCTGGGCGGCGCTCAAGAGTTTGAAATCTTAAAAAGGTAGAAGAACGTGCCCAATCCAAAACGACGTCATTCCAAGCGCCGCACCTCCCTGCGCCGCACCCACGATTCGCTCACGCGCTCGGTGCTCTCCGAGTGCCCCAGTTGCCATGAACCCAAACTGCCGCACCGCGTTTGCCCCCGCTGCGGAAAATATAAAGGCCGCGAAGTCGTCGAAGTTGTCGAAGAATAGCCCGCGCGCGCTCCCATGCTGACAATTGCGGTAGACGCAATGGGCGGCGATCACGCCCCTAAGGCGGAGGTCGAAGGAGCCATCCGCGCTGCGTCCGAATTGGGTCTGCGCGTCATCCTGGTCGGTCCGGAAGATGTGGTGCGCCAGGAATTGGCGGCCCACGCCGGCGCCGATGAGCTGCCCATTGAAATCCGCCACGCCGCCGAAGTCATCACCATGGAGGATTCGGCCGCGAAGGCCGTCCGGACTAAAAAGAACTCGTCGATCCATGTAGCCGCGCGCCTGGTGCGCGACGGCGGCGCGGACGGATTCGTCTCCGCCGGCAACACCGGAGCCGTCATGGCCACCGCAAAGATGGTGCAGGGTATGATCCGCGGCGTGCAGCGCCCGGCCCTGGCCTCTGCGTTCCCCACGCTAAAAGGAACCCCCGTAGTGGTAGTGGACGTAGGCGCGAACGTCGATTCCACGCCGGCGATGCTCGCGCAGTTCGCCGTTATGGGCGAAATCTACTCGCGCTACATTTTCAAAATCCATTCCCCGCGTGTCGGCCTGCTCTCGATCGGCGAAGAAGAACACAAGGGCAACGACCTCACGCGCGCCGCCACACCTTTACTGAAAGGCCTGCCGCTGCACTTCATCGGCAACGTGGAAGGCCGCGACATTTATTCCGGCCTGGCCGACGTCGTGGTCTGCGATGGCTTCATCGGCAACGTAGCGCTCAAAGTCAGCGAAGGCCTGGTAGAGATGCTGCAAAGCATGCTGCGCGAATCGCTTGAAGCAACCGTGACCCGCAAGCTCGGCTACGTGCTGTCGAAAGAAGCCTACCGCGACTTCCGCAAGCGCGTCGATTATTCCGAGTACGGCGGCGCCCCCCTGCTGGGAGTAAAAGGCGTCAGCATCATCTGCCACGGCCGCTCCAACGCCAATGCCATCAAGAACGCCATCCGCGTGGCCTCGGAATTCGCACACAGCCGGATTAATGAGAAAATAGAAGCGGAGCTGGATCGCACCGCAGCAAGTAAAGTCGCCGTGCAATGAAACGGACATTGAGCTTCGCGTTTGGCCTCCTGGCAGCTATCACCGCCGCCAACGCCCAGAAGCTTGACCCGATCCAGTGGACGCTCACTTCGGACGTCGCCAAAGCCCCCGCCGGTTCGTCCATTCCCCTGCATCTCAAGGCCACGTTCCAAGAAGGCTGGCATCTCTATTCGCTGACGACGCCCCAAGGCGGCCCCATCCCCACCACCGCCGAGCTAGCCGAAAACCCCGCCGTCAAAAGCGCGAAGTTATACCAGCCGCCGCCCAACCGCCAGTTCGACAAAAATTTCAATCTCGACACCGAAACATTCGAGAAGCAAGTTGATTTACCCCTGACCGCCACTTTAGCTCCGGACGCCAAAGGCTCCGTCGAGCTAACCGCGAACGTCCGCTATCAAGCTTGCAACGACCGCCAGTGCCTGCCGCCACGCAAAAAGAGCGCAGCGTTCACAGTGATAGTCGATCCCGCAGCCGCGGCCCCCGCCGCTTACGTCGTCCCCGCCGGATACACCGAAATCAAGCCCGGCGCCGCAGCCGTCAAGGTCATCAACGCCTCCACTGAAACGCCCGCACCAGCGAGCGCCGGCAGCCTCCCCACGTTCCTCATCACCGCCTTCGGACTCGGCCTAGCCGCCATCTTCACCCCCTGCGTCTTCCCGATGATCCCCATCACCGTCTCGTTTTTCCTAAACCAACGCGGCGGAATCCTGCAAGCAGTCGTCTTCTCGCTAGGCATCGTAGTCCTGTTCTGCGCGTTAGGCCTCGGCGTCACCGCAGTCGTCGGACCTTTCGGCGTAAATCAACTAGGCGCGAACCCCTGGGTAAACGGTTTCATCACGCTCGTCTTCGGAGCCTTCGCCCTCAGCCTGCTAGGAGCCTTCGAAATTACCCTCCCCTCCAGCATGCTCACTAAACTGGACTCCGCCTCGCGCCGTGGCGGCTACCTCGGCACGCTGCTCATGGGCCTGACCTTCGCGCTGACGTCGTTCGCCTGCATCGGCCCCTTCATGGGCAGCCTGCTAGTGGCCTCCGTACAATCGAAAGGCCTGCAGCCAGTTCTCGGGATGGTGAGTTTCGCAGCAGGCTTGGCCTCACCTTTCTTTTTCCTTGCCGCTTTCCCCGGATACCTCAAGAAACTCCCGAAAAGCGGCGGCTGGCTAGCGCGCGTGAAAGTGGTGATGGGATTCGTACTGCTAGCAGCTATGCTCAAGTACGCATCTAACATCGACCAAGTCCTGCAGCTAGGCTGGATCACCCGCGAGCGCTTCCTAGCCGGTTGGTTCGTCCTATTCACGCTAGCCGGCCTGTATTTACTCGGCCTGCTCAAGCTAGAAGGAAACGAAGAAGGCGACCACCTGGGCATCGGCCGCCTCATCGTCGCCAGCGCCCTGCTGATCTTTGCGTTCAGCCTGCTCCCCGGCATGTTCGGCGCGCCGCTAGGTGAACTCGACGCCTACGTTCCGCCCGCGTCGACAAGCGGCGGCATCCTCAACAACCGTGCTTCCGCCCAACAAGTCTGGATGAAAAACCAGTATCAACAAGCCCTCTCGCAAGCCCGCGCCGAAAACAAATTAGTACTGGTCACCTTCACCGGCTACGCCTGCACCAATTGCCACTGGATGAAGGCGAACATGTTCCCGCGCCCCGAGATCGCCGAAGCAGCGAAAAACCTGGTGCTGGTGGAACTCTACACCGACGGCACCGATAAAGAATCCGAAGAGAACCAAAAGCTGCAGGACGAAAAATTCTCGACGGTGGCCATCCCCTACTACGCGATTATCGACCCCGACGGCAGAGTGGTCGCGAGTTTCGCCAAGGGCATGACCAAGGACACCCACGAATTCCTGGCGTTCCTCACCGCCCGCCCCGCGTAGCTTTTACTCCGCCAATACCTTGTGCACAAACTGCACCGCCATCGACCCTTCGCCCACCGCTGAAGCCACCCGCTTCACGCTCCCGGCGCGAATATCGCCTACCGCGAAAACTCCCGGCAAGCTGGTTTCGAGCATGTAAGGAGTCCGCCGCAACGGCCAAGCCGGTCCCACGTCCGCGCCCGTCTTGATAAACCCCTGCTCATCAAGCTCGACACAATCCTTCAGCCACTCCGTATTAGGATCCGCGCCCGTCATCACAAAAACGTGCCGCGTCTCATGGATACCGCGCTCGTCCGTCTTCGTGTTGTGCCAGTAAACGCGCTCCAGGTGATCGCCGCCTTCGAGCATCTCGATGCTCGTCCAAGCCATCACCGTAATCTTCGGACTGGCTTCGATGCGCGAGATCAAATACTGCGACATCGTCTTCGCCAGACAAGGCCCGCGCACCAACAGGTAAACATGCTTGGCGATCGAAGAAAGATACATCGCCGCCTGCCCCGCCGAGTTGCCGCCGCCCACCACCGCAATCTCCAGGTCGCGGCACGGCCCCGCTTCGACATGCGTCGCGCCGTAGTAAATTCCCGTGCCTTCAAACTGCGCCAGATTCGGCAGATCCAGCCGGCGATAGCGGCTGCCCGCGGCCATGATGACAGCCCGCCCGCGCGCCGATTTCCCGTCGTCCAGTTTAATCATGTATGTTGGCCGCTCCACTTTCAGCGCCGTCGCCGAACGCGCAATCGAAATCCGCGCGCCGAACTTCTCCGCCTGCACAAAAGCGCGATTCGAAAGCTCCTGCCCAGAAACCCCCATGGGAAAACCCAAATAGTTTTCGATGCGCGAACTCGACCCCGCCTGCCCGCCCGGCGCGTTCTTCTCGATCACCATCACATTGAGCCCTTCGGACGCTCCATACACCGCCGCCGCCAGCCCGCTGGGACCCGCGCCGATCACCACCAGGTCGCAGACCTCGCCTTGATCGATCTCCTCGTTGAATCCAAAACATGCGGCCGCGTCGGAATTCGTAGGATTGCGCAGAGCTTTTTCCCCACGGCATATCAACACCGGAAGGTCCGTGACGGCGAAGCCGAACTGTTCCAGAATCGTGGTGACCGACGCATCGGTGTCGACATCTAGATAGGTATGCGGATGCCCGTTCCGCGTCAGAAACTCGCGCAGCCGCAGCGTGTCGCTCGAATGGCTAGAGCCTAACAAGACCGCGTCGCCGAAAGAGTGCGCAATTAAATATACGCGGCGCTGAATGAACGCGTTGAGAAAAGTCTCGCCAAGGTCCGCCTCCGTCTGCATGATCTGCCGCAGATGGAGGCGGTCGATTTCAAACAGCCTGCTTGCTTGCGGCGTACGCAGCCTTACCAGGCTACGCCGCCCCGAAAGCATATTTACTTCGCCCGTGAATTCCCCAGGCGCCAAAATTCGCATCCGTGATTCGCCCAGGGCCGAAACCGAGAGGATTTCCAGGCTGCCGCTCAGAACCACGAAGACGCCGTGATGCGAGTCCCCCTGCTCCACCACAACTTCGCCGGGATGCGTCTGCAGTTCGCGCCCAAAAGGAACCAGCCGCGCAATCTGCGCATCGTCCAGCTTGGGGAACATCAGGTCAGTGAGATCGGGAAGGTCGGCCATAGTAAGCCGCGGACGGCTGCTTTTATTTTAAGCGGCGGCTTGGCGCAATAGGCGCTCCACCTTGGCGTCCAGGTCGCGTGCGACGTCGAGCGCCTGCTCATTCCTATACGGCGCCAGGAACGCCGCCATGGTGTCGTAAGAAAGATGCACGCCATCCGCGCGCTCGTCAATCAGCACAGTAACCGGCGCGTAGGAGCCCGCATCCGGAACGTGCTTCACCATTTCTTTCATGATGAGCGGATTGCCGACGACGAAGCGAATGATCTTCGGCGTCTCAAGGCCGTTCTCTTTGCGCAAGAAGGCCCCCAGATCGTAGCGCGCGAATTCCATGAAGCCCGAAGGAGCCAGCGCGCCGCGAATGACGCTTTCCATTTCCGCGAAGGTCTGCGCCGCGCCCAGGTGGCTTTGAAACGCGCCCAAGTCCGTATGTCCTACACCGTCTGCAAAGGCGCTGACCACCGCCTCGAAAGGCTTCGCCGAAATCACGCTTAATCGTGGCATTTTTGACCTTAGTAACCCACGGTGAAACGCTTGCGTTCGTGCCGCGGCTTCTCTACTTCGTCGAGCAGCGCAACGGCGTAATCTTCCATTGAAATCTCGCTCTTGCCGTTTTCGCCCACCACCAATTGATCGCCGCCCAGGCGAAACTTGCCCGTGCGTTCGCCCGGTTGAATCGAGCCCGCCGGACTAAAGTAAGTCCAGTTCACCGTGGAATTTTTCTTGAGAACATCCAGCGCTTCTTTGTGCGCGATGGGGATGGCGACATATTGCGCTGGAATCAGCCCAGAGTCGATCACAGTTTTACCCGGAGCCACTTCCAGACTCCCCGCCCCGCCCACCATGAGCACCCGCACGTTGCGATTTTTCTCGCCCGCCTTGAGCAAAGTTTCCGCCGCGGTAGCAATCGGCTTAGGATCCGCGCCCATAGCCGGCCCGTAAGAACTGATGAGCACGTCCTGCCCCTGCATGGCCGCGCCGACGCTATCTGCGTTCATCACGTCGGCAGTTTTCCAAACGACCTCCCCTTTGTCAGCCGGGATCTTCGCCGCGTCGCTGGTAAATGCCGTGACGTGATGTCCTCTTTGCAGGGCCTCGGCGATAATGCGCTGGCCGATTCGGCCGGTAGCTCCAATGACTCCAATATTCATAGCCGTTAGGATGCCACACCCGGCCCCTGCGATTCAGGGTTTTTGCGCCAGTCTTTTCACGAAGTCCACGTCACCTTCGAGAAAATCGTATTCCGGAAGCTGCCGGCGCTCCGTCCAGGCGATCTGCGCGAAGTCCAGATTCGCCGGTTCCCCCGCGAACTCGGTCACCCGGAAAAAGATCAGATGCGTGGCCGGCTGCGTCGGGTAACTAAAATCGTACCGCTCGATCTCCTCGCCGATTTGCGCTTCGATACCCAGCTCCTCGCGCAGCTCGCGCGCCAGCGCCGTGCGCAGATCTTCGCCAGGCTCCACTTTTCCGCCCGGAAACTCCCACTTGAGTCCGTGCCGCCCGCGCGGCTTGCGCTGCCCGATCAAAATCTGTCCGTTGCGTTCGATCACCGCCGCCACTACTTCCATTAGCGATAATTGAAGCACGAATGCACAGCGAGCGTCTGCTGGACCACTTTCAAAATCCGCGCAATCCTGGCGAACTGGAGCCCCCAGCAGTGAAAGTGGACGTCACCAACCCTGCGTGCGGTGACATGCTGCGCCTTTCCGCGCGCTTTGAAAACGGACGGGTGGCGGAGGCGCGCTTTCTCACGCGCGGCTGCACCGCGGCCATCGCCTCCAGCTCCGCTCTCACCGAGTGGATGACCGGCAAGACACCCGCGGAGCTCGCGCAGTTCGCTCCCCGTGTCATCGAAGATCGTGTGGGCGGCCTGGAGCCCGCCTCGAAACATGCCGCCGTGCTGTGCGTCGACGCCCTCCGCCAATTGCTGGCCGCCGCCTCGCGAACTGCGTGAGAATAGAGGACAGTGACTTCTTTCGACTTTCGTCCCCGTACCCGCGTCCTGTTCGGCGCCGGTGAATTCGCGCGCCTCGGCGAAGTGGCCCGCGAACAGAACGCCACGCGCTGTCTTTTAATCGCCGGCCAAAGCGCGGCCGACTCGGGCCAAGCGCAGGAGGCCATGCGTTCGCTCAAAGCGCGCCGCATGGACGTTTTCGCGTTCCACGATTTCACGGCCAGCCCCACTGCCGCCATGGTCGAGGCCGCGCGCGATTACGCAGCTCCGCAAGCGGTGAATCTGGTAGTGGGCTTGGGCGACGGCGCCGCCCTCGATTTCGCAAAGCTGGTCAACGTGCTGCTCTCAAACGGCGGCTCCCTTCGCGATTACCGCGGCTACGGCAATGTTCCCAAACCGCTGCTGCCCATGATCGCTGTGCCCACGACCGCGGCCAACGGCAGCGAGGCGCAAGGCAACGCCGCCATCGCCGATCCCGACTCGCGCTCTAAAATGATCTGCGGCGACCCCAAAATTTTCTACCGCACCGCGATTCTGGATCCGAAGCTGACGCTGGGACAAACCGCCGCGGCCACGGCAGCCAACGGCTACGTTGCGATTTCGAACGCCGTCGAGACCCTGCTCTCGACACGCCGCACGCCCATCTCGGAATGCTTTTCGCGCGAAGCGTGGCGACTGCTCGACACGAGCTTCGCGCGAGTCGTGCGCGTCCCCGAAGACTTGGAAGCGCGTTCCGCGATGCTGCTGGGCGCGCACTTCGCCGGATTGGCCGTCGAGTATGCGGCGCTCGGGCCAGCCCACGCATGCGCGCAACCGCTGGTCGAGAACTATCACATGACACCCGGAGCCGCCGTGGCGTTAGTGCTCGCTCCCGCCCTCGAATGGATCGAGCAAGGCGAGGATCTGCTCCCGCGTCTGCTCGAATTGGCCGCGATAGCGGAACTCCCGCGCTCCCTGCGCGATACGCCGGTGCCCGAGCAGGCCCTGCCGCGCCTGGCCGACGAGGCCGCGGCGCAGTGGAGCGGCCGTTTTAGTTCCCGCCATTTCGACGCCGCGGCGGCCTTGGAAATTTATCGCGCGGCGCTGTAAAGCCCCACGGAACAAGCTGAAGTATGCCGGCCAGCCTGCCGATGCATAATAAAAGACGTGAGCCTCTACGAGCGTTACGAACTCCTGGACCTCAACCGCGACGACGGCGTGAAGACCTTCGAAGCGCGCGAGATCGCGACGGGGCGCCCCGTTAAGGTCCACCTGTTCGTGCGTCCGGCCGCGCCGCTGCAAGCGGCCTTGCTCAAGGCCATCGATCAATTATCCGAAATCGATCGCCAGCGCATCGTCGAGCGCGGTAAACACGAAGGCACGCCCTACGTCGTCACCGACCGCCTCGTCGATTACCCCGGGCTCAGCGAATGGGTGCAGGCCGCCAGCCACCTGAACAAGTCGAAGCCGGCCAAGCCTGCGCTCGAAACTGCCGGAGCGTGGAAAGTGCAAGCGGACCCGCCGCCACCGCCGCCCCCCGCACCTGCCGCACTCCCCCAAGAGTCGGTTCTCAACCAGCAATTCGTGGAATTATTCACGACAGCCGAGCGCCCCGTGGTCGCCGATAGTCTGTTGCAATCCGCGCAGCATCCGCAGAGTGCCGCGCCGGTGCGGCCTCCCGAGCCCGTGCTGAAACAAGCGCAGGCGGAGCCCGGCGAATTCACGCGCATGTTTAAGGCACCCGGTGTTGCGGCACCCGCTGCTCCGGCGCCCGCGGCTCCAGCACAACCCGAAGTGGGCGAGTTCACGAAAATGTTTCAGGCACCGAAAGCGCCGCCGTCCGCGCCTACCCCAGCTCCGGTCAAGGAACCCGGAGAGTTCACGCGCATGTTTCAGGCGAGCCCCAGTCCCGCAGCCGCGCCGGCACCGCCACCGGCCGCAACAACATCCGGTCCCAAAGATTTTGAGCAGTTATTCGAGACGCGCTCCCCGGCTGGACCCATGCCGCACAGCCCCGCCGTGCAGCAGCCCCTCACTCCGCAAGCGCCCGCTGGTTCAGGACCGAATCGAATCGGCGAGTTTACCCAGACCTTTGGAAAAGGTGGCTTCGACCCGCCGCCCGCGGCGCCCGCAGCGGCCCCGGCTCCCAAGGAGCCTGGAGAATTCACACGCATGTTCCACTCGCCCGGTGCTGGGCAAGGAACCGGATCTGCCGCGCCACCGCCAGTGGCGCCCCCCGCTCTACCGGCATTCGCCGCGCCGACGCCAGCCGCATCCCCCATTGCCGCGCCGCCCAGCGGTCCTGGCGAATACACGCGCCAGTTTTCGGCGCCCGCGCAACTTACTTTCGGACAGAACGCAGCGGCTCCAGCCGCTCCGCCGGCCGCGAGCCCTCAAGCCTACGCTCCTCCCGCCATGGCGCAACCCGCCATGCCGAATATGGCGCAGGCGCCCATGCCGCCGAAGAAGTCCAACCTGGTGTTGATCCTCGGCATCGCTGGCGTCGCGCTGGTGATCATACTGCTGATCGTCTTTTTCGTGATGCGTCCCAAATAGCTATCGCGCCAGCGCCGGCAAGGTCGTAAAAGTATGCGCGACCGGAATGCGGATGCCCAAGGCCCCCATCTGCGTGCCTGCGGGCGTGTCGAACTCAATCGTCCCGCGTATATTTCCCGTGGACGGATATTTATCCGTCGCCAGCGTGAACGAAAGATGCCCATTGGCAGCCAGCGAAATGCTATCGGTCGCGATTTGCGCGCCGGTGTCGTCGCGAACCACCACCGGAATGTTCACCGCCTGCGTCGAGACGCTGTTGATGGCAATGCCGGTCGCGGTGTTGCTGGTGTTGTCGAAAGCAATGACATAAGCGCTGGCTGTGCGGCTTTCAAGCGGCACTACCGCTTCCTGCCCGTTGGGATTGTAGCGGAAGATGACGAACCCGCCGATATTGCCGTCGCTGGTTAACTGCGCCGAACCAATCGTCGGCGCGGGATCGGACGCGGGCGCCGTGCTCTGCACGATCAGCGTGGCCCCGGCCGGGAGCAATCGATCCACAGTGGTTGAAGCGGAGGTGCTCCCGCCGGCAACTTGTGGAAAAGCCAGCGGCAGGGACAGCGGACTGCCCGTATCAGCGAAGAACTTGAGATGCGCCGTCGCGGCGCTGGTCCCGGTATTGACCAGCACAAAAGTGGTTTGCCACCCGTTGCCGGTAGTGAGATGCGCGATCGAACCTCCGGTGACGCCGACGTTCGCCAGCGCCGGAATTGTGGTCAGCGTGTTGCTCGAACCCAGCGGCGTGGTACGAATTCCAAGAACGGCAATCTGCCCTCCAGCCGGGGTGTCAAACTCAATCGTCCCGCGCAAATTCGCAGTCATCGGATAAAGCGTCGACACGACAAAGGAAGTGTGGCCGTTGCCGGCGAGAGCGATGGTCGTGCCCGCCGTACTGATCACCACGCCCGTATCATCGCGAATGACGATCGGAATAACCGCGGCCAGCGCCGATACATTCTCGACCGCCACGCCCAGCACCACGCCCCCGGTGTTGTCGAATGCCAATAAGTAAGAACTCGCATTGCGGGTTTCCAGCGGCACCACCGCTTCCTGCGCGCTCGGAATCAAATGGAAGATGGCGAAGCCGTCGACCGCGCCCGTGGCCGCCAGTTGCGCCGAGCCCACTTGCACCGGAGGCGTCTGCGCTCCCGCCGTGTCGATGATCAGCGAAGCGTTGGCTGTCATGCTGCGGTCGAGCGATGCCGCCAGCAGCGGTCCCGAGCCCGCCGGCTGCTGTGGAAACGCCAGCGGCAACGTGAGCCCACCGCTGGGATCGCCAAATAGACTCAAGCCGCGCCTCGACCGGCGCCGCGCTTTGATTCACCAGCGTGAACGCCGTAGTCCAGTTCTCCTCTGCCGCGATATGCGGCATTGAGCCGATGAAGTTCATGCCGGCAATCGCCGCCCCCTGCTGTTCCACCGTAAAGGAAACCCCCGCCACCGTGAAGGTAGCGGAACGATCCGCGCCCGCGTTCGCCTGTACTTGATAAAGGACCGGTCCACTGCCGGTGCCGCCGATCGACCCCGGAAACGTGATCCAGGACGGAGCACCGGAAACGCTCCAGGCACATCCCGCCGCCGCGATCACGCCCACGTTCGCGCTGCCGCCCGTTCCCGGAAAAGCTTCGCCGCCCGCGCTCAGCGTATTGGTGCACGTCACCGCCGTCTGCGACAAAAAGGTTCCCGACGCTGACGTGAAGGTCACGCCCGGAGGCAGCGTCAGCGTCACCGCGCCCGTATGGCTGTAGTCGCAATTGGCTGACTGGCACTGTAACGCCAGTTGCGCGACCAGATTCGCCGTAGGATTCGCGCCGGCGAGCGACAGCACTCCGTTGAACACGAAACTGCTCCCGGTTTGCGAAGGAATGTCGAAAGAGTTCCAGCCGCCGTTTTGCACGATCTGCGCCGGCGGGCTGTCCTGCGTAAAGTAATGCCACCAGATGATGCCGTTGCCGAAACTCATATAAGCGGTCAGGCCGTTGTAGGCCTGCGCGTTTCCCAGCAGCGCAAACGTTCCATCCAACTGAAACGAGATTCCAATATTTGTGATCGTCGAAGCGGTAGCCCCGGGCACGTGAAAGGTCAGCAAATCGGACATGGTCGCCATGGCCCCGGCCGAGCTCACGGTCGCGCCCGTAGGGCTGCCGTTGGCCAGAACCCCCAGCGTCCCCGCGCCTAAATTGGCGCTGGCGAAAGCCGAAGCGGTGCCCGCCACGCTGGGGTCCGTGGCCACGATCTGCCCCGTCGCCTGCGTCAGCTGCGGCGTGTTCGAAACATTGCTCTCGAAGTGATGGTCGCGCCGGCGGCCTGGGTGATGGACTGGCTCGCGACCGTGCCGTCGTATTTCACATAACCGTTGGTCGACGCGTCAGCGGAAGCCTGCGCGAAAGTGGTGACACTAAATTGCCCCTGCGCGGCTTCTTCAAAACACACCGCGAAGGCGAGTAGCAACGAAATCGTAACCAGTTTGTTCATAAAGTTGGGTGAGAGACAGGCAGAGCAAACGTCGCTGATCTCTTAGGTTGAATCCACTATCACAGAGAAAAGATTTTTCCTGTTCCAGGAAATGTCCTGAGTTTGCGTGAGGAAATTCCGAATGAGTCCCTACCAGTGGGAGAGTGGTATAGAATCGGCTGACATGCAAACTCCTTCGCGGCGGGATCTGCTCAAGTCGCTGGCCTTGGCGGGCGCAGGAACGGCATTGCGCGCGCAAGCGCCGCCCGGGCGGATCGATGTGCACCACCACTTCACGCCGCCCTTCTACGTAAAAGCCATGGAGAAAGAACTCGCCGGCAGCGGATTCACTGCCCGCCCCTGGAGCCCCGTCCTCTCGCTCGAAGCCATGGATAAAAACGGCGTCTCCACCGCCCTGCTCTCGCCCGTGCAGCGCCTGGTGATGGATTCGATGAGTGACCGCAGCGAGCGCGCGCGTTCCCTCGCCCGGCAAAGCAACGAATTCGGCGCGCAAGTGGTGCGCGACAACCCGCGGCGCTTCGGCTTGCTGGCCGCGCTGCCCCTGCCCGACACCGACGGCAGCCTGCGCGAAATCGAATACGTCTTCGACACGCTCAAAGTCGACGGCATCGCGCTGTGGACCAGCTATCTCGACAAATGGCCCGGAGACCCATCGTTCGATCACGTGTGGGAAGAACTCAACCGGCGCAAGGCGATCGTATTCTTCCATCCCGCCACGCCCGCTTGTTGCCGCAACCTGATCCCGGGCTTATCGATCTCCGGAATAATCGAGTATGACCTCGACACCGCACGCGCCGCCGAAAGCATGCTAGTGAATCGAACACCTATGAAGTTCCCCGACATCCGTTTCATCTTTTCTCACTCCGGCGGAGCGTTGCCGGTTCTCGCCGCGCGCATCATCGACGACCTCCCACGCAGCTCCCAAGATTTGACCGCGGAACAAGTGACCGAGGCCTTCCGCAAGTTTTATTACGAAACCGCGCACGCCTCGAAACCGGCTGCGCTCGACGCCTTAAAAGATGTCGCTCCCGTGTCCCAAATTCTGTTTGGCAGCGACGTGCCCATCCGCGCTTACGAGCTCACCACCGCCGGCCTCGACGACTATCCCGGCTTCTCCGCCAGCCATTGGCGAGCCATCAATCGCGGCAATGCCGAACGGCTTTGGCCTCGTTTAAAAACGTAATTTTCGCAGTCCGAAAATGCGCTCTGCGTAGGCCTCTGCCGATCGGCGGTTGTCCGTCCCTCGACACTTTTGATAACTTTCAGTCTGCTTTGAAAAGCGAACGCTGTAGGCCGTCCACCATTCGCTTTTCGCACTGAGGTTAGTTAGGGGGCAAGATGTCCAAGAAGATATTGCAGTTCTCCGTCCTTATTTTACTGTTGTGGGTTCCGTCCTTGATGGCGCAGTCGGCCGGGACAGGCGCCCTCACCGGAACGGTCACAGACCCATCCGGCGCAGCAGTACCGAACGTTACCGTAACTTTAACCAGCGCGGATACCAACCAGGCGCGCACCGCTACCACGGGAACGGATGGCGCTTATAAATTCACGCTGCTGCCTCCGGGCGCCTATCGCGTGCGCTTTGCGGCCAACGGTTTCAAGACTTCTGAAGTGGGTGGAGTGATCATCAACGTGACGGAAACCCCGGTGCTCGATCGCGCGCTCGATGTCGGCGCGCAGAGCGAACAAGTAACCGTCGAGGCCTCGGCCGAAACCCTGCAGACGGCCACTTCCTCGCTCGGCACCACGGTGGGCGCGCGCGCGGCAACTTCGCTGCCTTTGACCACCCGTAACTACACGCAGATCCTGGGCATGTCGGCGGGCGCGAACGTGGCCGTCAACAACGCTTCCTTGCTCGGCAAAGGATCGCAGGATGTCAGCGTCAACGGCGCCAACATCAACCAGAACAACTACCAGATGGATGGCGTCAATATCGACAACTTTGCGGGATCGGGATTGGGCGCGGACGCGGGAATTTACGTCGGCATAGGCATTCCGAATCCGGACGCGCTGCAGGAATTCAAAATCCAGACTTCCACCTACGACGCGAGCTACGGACGCAATCCCGGCGCCAACGTGAACGTGGTCACCAAGTCCGGAACCAACACCATTCACGGATCTCTGTTTGAGTTTTTCCGTAACCGCGATCTCAATGCGGTGGACTTTTTTCGCAATCGTGGATGCGGTTTGAATGAAGCGTTATGCGCCGCCTCGGGCGGAGTCCGCCAGGTGCTGAACCAGAATCAATTCGGCGGCACCTACGGCATGCCCATTAAGAAGGATAAGCTTTTCTTCTTCTTCAGCTACCAGGAAAGCCGTCAGATCAACGGAGTAGGAACGCAGGGCTATTCGACGCCCACGCTGCCGCCCCTGCCGGGCGGAGACCGCTCGACCGCTGCCTGGCAGGCGGCACTGGGCGCGGCCATGTGCCCGGCGAATCACCCCGGCGCCAGCTTCCTGACCCAGGCCGGCGGTATTCAAGTGGCGTGCGATGGCTCCAACATCGGCCCCGTGGCTCTCAATTACCTGCGCGCCAAACTACCCAACGGGAACTATTACATTCCCAGCTCCGGCACCTCTGGTTTCGCCACGGTTCCGTTCAGCGACCCGGCACGCTTTACCGAACACCAGGCGGTGGCCAACATCGACTATCTCTTAACCAGCCGCGAAACCATCTCCGGACGTTTTTTCACCACCCAGGATCCCGAGTTGATCAGCTTTTCCAACGCCGGCCTAGTGGAACTGCCCGGCACCCCCGCCAACGGCCTATATGCTAACACCAACGGCGTGCTCAAACTCACCTCTATTTTGACCAACACCATCGTGAACGAAGCGCGCATTTCGGTGCAACGGAATTTAGCGGCCTTTAACAACACCGAGCCGTTCACCAATCCCGGGCTCGGCATCACGCCCATCAACCCCGCCATCCCGGTAGTCACGCCCATCACCATCAACGGGCAGATGAACCTCGGCGGCGGCATCGGTGACGACGTGTTCGATCCCACCAATCAGGGCCAGGTGGCCGATACCATTTCGTGGTCCCACGGCAAGCACACCGTTCGCGCCGGCGTCGAATACGAGCACATTCAGTGGGACATCACTTACCTCGGCATCGAGCGCGGCGGCTTGCAGCTTTTGAGCTTTCCAGACTTCCTGATCGGACGCTCCGGCTGCGCTCCCGGCAACGCCTCTTGCAGCATCGCGAACCCGGGCGCCACCAACGGCGGGCCCTCCAGCAACATCAGCCAGTGCCAATTCTGCGTGCGCAGCGGGCCTTCTGGAATCGTTCACGGTTACCGCTCGCAAAATTTCGACTGGTTTGCACAAGACGACTTCAAAGTCAGCAACAAGTTGACCTTGAACCTGGGCTTGCGCTGGGAGTACGACGGCACGCTCAGCGACGTGTACGGGAACCTCACCAACCTATGGCTGAGCCAGCTAGGTCCCAATTCAAATGTCCCCACAACACCGGGCCAGACGGCAGCCAATCTAACCGGCTATGTGGTGCCGAATAACTACGCGAAATTCTACGGCGCTCCGCCGGCCGGAGTCATTACCAGCGGCAGCAGCCTGCCCATCAAAGGCGGCATCCCACTGAACAATTTCGCGCCGCGCTTCGGATTCGCCTGGAATGCGCTGCCCAAACTGGTAGTCCGCGGCGGCTTCGGAATGTTCTACGATCGCGTGGGTGGCAACCAGTTCGTGCATTCCGTCGAACAGGGCAATCCCTACGCAGTTACCTTAGATTATTCCGGCAGCGGCTCCAACCCCTATAGCCTGGCTACGCCCTTCCCGGCCGGAACGCTGGGCTTTGCATCCCGCTGGGCCAATGTCTCGAATTTGACTACGTCCAATCTGAATCTGCCTTTCCTCACCCAAACCTTGCACACGCCGCTCACCCGCCAATACAACCTGAACCTGCAGTATGAGTTTCTGCCCACCTGGGTTCTGGAAGCCGGCTTTGTCGGTTCGAGCGGAATTAATCAGACCGATTACAATCACAACTACAACGCCGCTCTGCTCGCGAGCGCGAGCAACCCGATCAATGGCATCACCACCAACACCGTGCAAAACGTGGCCTTCCGCACGCCCTATTTGGGCTATCAGCCGGGTGGCTTGCAGGGCACGGGATTCGATGGCATCTACAACTACAACAGCTTGCAGGCAACCGTCCGCAAGCAGCTCTCTCACGGGCTTACTTTGCAGGGCTCCTACACCTGGAGCAAGAATCTCACCGACCTCGAAGCCTATTCGGCGAACTACAACAACCCCAGCAATTTGAGCCAGCAATACGGCCCTGCATACTTTAACCGGCCGCAGCGCTTCGTGTTCAACTACAGTTGGGAACTGCCCTTGGGACATCCCAAAGGCTTCGTGGGCAAGCTAGCGGAAGGCTGGACCGTCTCCGGCGTGACCGTCGTGCAGCAAGGCACGCCTCTTACCTTCACTGATTCGAAGGCGGGCAGCATTTACGGATTGGCGGGCGCGAACGCAACCGTCCCCGGTCTCACTAGCGTGACGTTTGGCGCGGTGAACTACGGAAGAGCGCAGTTGTGCCCCGGCGCAACCTACGGACAACTGGCGACGGCCGGTGGAGTGGAGCAGCGCTTGGGCGGACTCAGTGGCGGTCCCGGCTATTGGAGCAGCGGCGTACTCTGCGCTGCTCCGGTAATCGGCAACGGCACTGATTTCGGGAACACCGGAGTCGGCATCGCTCTGGGACCGGGGCAGTTCAACTTCGATGTCTCGCTGGTAAAGACCACTCGCGTCGGCGGAATTCGGGAGAGCGCGACCTTGCAGATTCGTACTGAATTCTTCAACGCGTTCAACCATCCGCAATTCAACAATCCGGGTACCGCAATCTCGACGCCCACCACTTTCGGCGTCATCACCAGTGAAAGCGTCAGCCCGCGCCTGATTCAGTTCGCCATGAAGTACACCTTCTAAAGCAGTCTTAGTAAAAAAGAGAGCGGGATCCCATTCATGGAATCCCGCTCTCTTTTTTTGCCTCCCCTTGACTCCCACTAATACTTTTGATAGTTTCTCTCTGTCCCGAATGGCATAGTGCCTCAGGGTTAGGGGTCAATTTTATCGCTTTGGAAATGGGAGGCAAGATGTCCAAGAAAATGGTGCAGCTCGCTGCACTCATGATATTTGTGTTTTGGGTTCCGTCCCTGCTGGCGCAGTCTGCCGGTACGGGCGCACTCACCGGAACCGTCACCGATCCAACCGGCGCGGTAGTCCCAAATGTGACTGTCACGCTGACTAGCACCGATACCAACCAAGTTCGCACCGCCATGTCGAGCGCGGATGGTTCTTATCGGTTCACTCTTCTACCTCCGGGCGTCTATCGCGTAAGATTTGCCGCCACCGGTTTCAAAACCTCCGAGGTGGGCGGCGTCGCGATCAACGTGACGGAAACTCCGGTGCTCGACCGCGCTCTCGAAGTGGGCGCTCAAAGCGATCAGGTAACCGTCGAGGCCTCGGCTGAAACTTTACAGACCGCTAGTTCCACTTTGGGCACTACGGTGGGCTCGCGCGCCGCCACCGCGTTGCCGCTCACCAACCGTAATTACACGCAAATCATCGGCCTGTCCGGCGGAGCCAACGTCGGCGTGAACAACGCCACGCTGTTCGGCAAAGGCTCGCAGGACGTCAGCGTGAACGGCGCCAACATCAATCAAAACAACTATCAGATGGACGGCGTGAATATCATCAACTTCGCGGGCAGTGGTACCGGAGCCGACTCCGGCATTTACCCCGGCATCGGCATTCCCAACCCGGACGCGCTCGAGGAGTTCAAAATTCAGACGTCCACTTACGACGCCAGCTACGGACGCAACCCCGGCGCCAACGTCAACGTGGTCACCAAGTCCGGCACCAACAGCCTTCACGGCTCGCTGTTCGAGTTCTTCCGCAATCGCGATCTCAATGCCAACGACTTTTTCCGCAACCGCAACTGCGGCCTGACGGCGGTCGCTCTGGCCAACTGCAACATCGCCGGCGGCGTGAAACAGACCCTGAACCAGAATCAGTTCGGCGGCAGCGCCGGGTTGCCGATCAAGAAGGACAAGATCTTCACGTTTTTCAGTTATCAGGAAACGCGCCAGCTCAACGGCGCCGGTTCCCAGGGCTACTCCTCGCCCAATTTGCCGGCCCTTCCGGCTGGCGATCGTTCCAACACCGCCGCCTTCCAAGCCGCGCTGGGCGCGATGTATTGCAATGCGGCGACGTCGGTTGCCAACAGTATCCACGTGGCGTGCGATGGCTCCAACATCAATCCTGTAACCATCAAAATTCTGCAGTTGAAGCTGCCCAACGGAAACTATTACGTGCCGGCATCGGGCGGAGCGACAGCCGGACTTACGGCAACCTCTCTTAGCACTCCCGCCCAATTCACCGAGCACCAGGCGGTCGCCAACGTAGATTACCTGCTCAATTCCAAGAACACCATCGCGGGACGCTTCTTTACCTCGCAGGATCCCCAGACCATTCCGTTCACCAACGCCAATGGCGAATTACCGGGAACCCCTGCCAGCTATCTGTACGCCAATACCAATGCGGTGCTGAAACTCACCACGATCGTAACCAACAATCTGGTGAACGAGGCGCGCGGTTCCTTCCAGCGAAACGTTACCTACAATCAAAACGGCGATCCTTTTACCAACACCCAGGTGGGCATGACTCCCATCACTCCGGGAAACACAGCCTTCAACCCCATTACCATCACCGGAGCCTTCAATATGGGCGGCGGCATTGGCGACGACGTGTTTACTCCCACCAATTCCTTCCAAGAAGCCGACATGGTTTCCTGGACGCATGGCAGGAACACGGTGCGCCTGGGCGGTGAATTCGAACACGTCCAATACGACCAAGGTTTCCTGGGGATTGAGCGCGGCAACACCACCATCAATTCCTTCGCGGACTTCCTGATTGGGCGCGCCGGTTGCGCGCCGGCGGCGCTGCAATCGGGCGCCTGCAGCGCCACAAATCCCGGGACCTCCAACGGTGGCGCGCTTAGCAACATCGCCTCCTGCACCTTCTGCGTGCATAGCGGGCCCACTGGAATCATTCACGGCTACCGCGTCAACGACATCAATTGGTTTGCGCAGGACGACTTCAAGGTCAACTCCAAGCTGTCCGTGAATATGGGCGTTCGCTGGGAATACGATGGGACGCTCAGCGATGTCTATGGGAACCTCACGAATGTGTGGACCAGCCTTCTGCTGGCAACGCCCGTTCCCGGCACCCCGCCGACCAACCTGACCAATCCGGGCGCCGGCTATCTTGCCGGATACGTCGTTCCCAGTAATTTCGCTAAATTTTACGGTGCTGCTCCGGCCGGGGTCTTTCAAAGCAGCCGGATTCTGCCGGTTCAGTCCGGGCCGCCGCTGAACAACTTCGCACCGCGTTTTGGATTCGCGTATCAGGCCCTGTCGCACTTGGTCATTCGCGGCGGCTTCGGCTTCTTTTACGACCGGGTCGGTGGAAATCAATTCGTCCATTCCGTCGAGCAAGGCAATCCGTACGCGGTCACGCTGGATTTCTCCGGCAGCGGCAACCAGCCTTCCACGCTGCAACAGTTGACCCCTAATGTTCCGCTCGCGTTCCAACCCCGTTGGGCGAACCTAACCAACTTAACCTACTCCGGCCTGAACCTGCCGTTGATGGACCAGACAATCCACACGCCTTTGACGCGCCAGTACAACCTGAATTTCCAATATGAGTTCATCAAAGGCTGGGTGCTGGAATTGGGCTTCGTGGGATCGAGCGGTATCAATCAGACCGACTACAACCACAACATCAATCCCGCCGGACTCGCGAGTGTCTCCAACCCCATCAACGGGTTCACCACCAACACGCTGGCCAACGTGAACTTCCGCGTTCCTTATCTGGGCTACCAACCCGCCGGCTTGCAGCAGACGTCCTTTGACGGCATTTACAACTACAACAGCCTGCAGGCTACCGTGCGCAAGCAGTACTCGCACGGCGTCTCCTTGCAGGGCGCCTACACCTGGAGCAAGAATCTTACCGATCTCGAAGGTTACGGCGCGAACTCGAACCTCCCCACCAACCTGGCCCAACAGTACGGAAGTGCGTACTTCAACCGCCCGCAGCGCTTCGTGTTCAATTACAACTGGGAGTTGCCGCTGGGCCATTCCAAAGGAGTTGTGGGCGCGATTGCAAATGGCTGGGTGCTCTCCGGCGTGACCATCGCGCAGGCGGGCACGCCGCTAACCTTCACCGACGCCCGCGCCGGAACCATCTACGGCTTGTCCGGCAACAACTCCGGTACCACGCCCACGGCGTTGGGCGCGGTCACTTTCGGAGCGTACAATTATGGCCGCGCGCAGATCGCTGCGGGCTCCACCTATGAGATGATCGAAACGTCGGGCGGCGTCGAAGCGCGCCTCGGCGGCTCGAGCGGCGGCACGGGCTTCTTCAATAGCAGCGCGTTCGCGCCTCCTCCCATTATCGGAGCAGATGGCAAAGCGACTGACTTCGGAAATTCCGGCGTCGGCATCGTGCGCGGTCCCGGCCAGTTCAACTTCGACTTTTCACTGGTCAAGAGCACGCGCGTTGGCGGCATTCACGAAAACTCGGTTCTGCAGATCCGGGCGGAGTTCTTCAATGCCTTCAACCACGCGCAGTTTAACAATCCCGGCACTTCCATCACGGCGGGTACCTTCGGCGTGATCACCAGCACCAGCGTGAATCCCCGCCTGATCCAGTTTGCGATGAAGTACGTGTTCTAAAACTGGGTTCGACCAAGAAAACGGAGCGGGGTCCGCAGAGACCCCGCTCTTTTTTCATTGGTGGTGCGAGACCCTACCGCTTCATGAAAACTTCCGACTCTTCCTTGAGGAAAGTCGCGTCGACGCGCTTGGATGGCTCGGTGCCGCGCACGCCGACGGTTACCGCCGGATGCCACTCGGGAACCCGGATCGGCTCCAGCATATTCAGGATCTCCGCGCGGCGGCTCTCAAACCAGGGCGGCAGCAGCAAATGCTTGCCCAGTTCGCTGAAGGCTTCGTCCTTGGCGAACGCACCCTCGGCGGTCGCGGCGCACTCCAGCAGCACGCCGCCGGGCGAGCGCACATAGATCGAGTGGAAGTAATTGCGATCCTTGATCTCGGATACGTCGGTGTAGCCCAGCTCTTCGTAGTAGCCTTTCTGCTCGGCGAGTGCGCTGTCATCGGCCACGTTGAAGGCCACGTGATGCACGGTGCCCGCGCCGAAGATCCAGCTACCCGAGGGCCGCTGAGGCTCGTGGAGCAAGTCCACCTGCGCCCCAGGGCCGCCCGCGCCGATTTGATAACGGTGGTAGCAGCCATCCTGCCCGACCTTGCGGAAGCCCAGGCCTTCGGTCAGAAAGCGGTCTTCCTCTTCCACTTCCCGGACCGAAAAGGTGGACGTGTTAAAGCCCACCGCCGAAGCTTCCGCCGGGACATCGCCGGCATTCCAGCCTTTGCGAGTATCCCGGTTATCCTCCATCACTTCAAAGCCCAATCCGGCGGGGTGCTTCATGTTGATGAATTTCTGCCCGAAGCGCTCCTGGATGCCCGAGTGTTCGACGGCGTGCCGGTCCAAATGTTCGACCCAAAAGGGCATGGTCCCCTTCGCGACGCTGTAAGAGGTGGACGACACCTGCCCCGCCCCGGGCCGCCCCGGGACCCGGTTATAGGGGAAGCTGGTCATCACCGTCCCCGGGTCAATCTTGGCGTTGGCGTAATACAGATGATAGTGGGCAAAGCGCCCGTCAAACAGGATGGTCTGCTTGATCAGCCGCTGTCCCAGAACTTGCGTGAAGAAATCTATGTCCGCCTGGGCGGCTCCCGAACAAACCGTGATGTGGTGGAATCCGGTGCTTGGATAATTAAAATCGCTCATGATAGCTACCTCGGCCTCCGCAGCGTGCAGTTGTCCGGCCACTTGTTAGGCCAGCAAAATCAATACGCAACACAACGAGTCTGCGGCGAATGTTGGGGCAAATCTCGAAGTGTGCGCGAAATCCCCCACCATCGTTATACTAGTGACCTGTGAATAAGGTTGTGGCTAGCTCCGAGGCGGCGGTGGCGGACATCGCCGGCGGCGCCAGCATCATGATCGGCGGCTTCGGATTGTGCGGCGTGCCGGAGAATCTGATCGCGGCGCTGGTGCGCAGGAAGGTGACCGGCTTGCAGACCATCGCCAACAATGTCGGCATCGACGGCTACGGCATGGGGCTGATGCTGGAGGCCGGAATGATCGCGTCCCACATGGGAAGCTACGTGGGGGAAAACCGCCGCCTCGAAGAGATGATGCTGGCGGGGACGCTGGACGTGAAACTGGTCCCGCAAGGGACATTAGCTGAACAAATCCGGGCTGGAGGAGCTGGCATCCCGGCGTTCTATACGCCCACTGGCGTCGGCACGGTGGTGGCGGAGGGCAAAGAAGTGCGCGAGTTCGACGGCCGCAAGTATCTGCTGGAACGCGCGCTCACCGCCGATTTTGCCCTGGTGAAGGCCTGGAAAGGCGACCGCATGGGCAACCTGATCTATCGCAAGACCGCGCGTAATTTCAATCCCATGATGGCCAGCGCGGCCAAGATCACCATCGCCGAAGTGGAGCACCTGGTGGAACCCGGCGAACTCGATCCCGAACAGATCGTAACGCCCGGAATCTACGTGCAGCGCGTGGTTCTAGGCGAGCACTTCGACCGGCGCATCGAAAAACGCACGGTTAGGCCGAGGTCTGCATGACCGACCACGAAAAGCGCGAACGCATCGCCCGCCGCGTCGCCCGTGAGCTGCGCGATGGCTTCTACGTCAACTTGGGCATCGGCATTCCCACCATGGTTTCGAACTACGTGCCGCCGGGCGTCGACGTCGTGCTGCAATCGGAAAACGGCATGCTGGGCGTAGGCCCGTATCCGCTCGAAGGCGAAGAGGACTGCGACCTTATTAATGCGGGCAAGGAAACCGTGAGCGAAGTGCCGGGCACGGCCTACATTTCGAGCGCCGAATCTTTCGCCATGATTCGCGGCCGGCACATCGACTTGAGCGTATTGGGCGCCATGGAAGTAGACGAAAAGGGCGACCTGGCGAATTGGATGATCCCCGGCAAAATGGTCAAGGGCATGGGCGGCGCGATGGACTTAGTGGCCAGCGCCCGCCGCGTGATTGTGGCCATGGAGCACACGACCAAGAAAGGCGCCGCGAAGATCCTGCCCAAGTGCACGCTGCCCATCACGGGGCTCAAAGTGGTGGACATGATCGTCACGGAACTGGCCGTGATCCAAGTCACTCCCGAGGGGCTGGTGCTGGAGGAGATCGCGCCCGGCACCACGGTCGAGGAAGTGGTGAAGTCCACCGCCGCGAAACTGATCGTGCGCAGGACGCCCAGGGAGATGCTGCAGTGAAGACGCGCCTGGCGGTGACGGACGGGCGCGTCGCCCGCATCGGCCTGGCGCTGGCCGATTGGAGCGAGAAGTGGTTCCCAGATCCGTTAGTCTTCGCTTTCCTGGGCGTGCTGGTGGTGTACGCGTTGGGCATCGTGGCGGGCGAAAGTCCGGTAAAACTGGGGCTCGAAGCCGGCAAAAACTTTTGGACGCTGGTGCCGTTCACCATGCAAATGGTGATGATCATCATCGGCGGCTACGTGGTGGCTTCGACGCCTCTCGTGCGGCGCGGGATTCACTGGCTGGCGGGCGTTCCCAAGACGCCGCGCGGCGCGGTCACGCTGGTGGCGCTAGTCGCGACCACGAGTTCGCTGATCTCCTGGGGACTCAGTCCCATCATTAGCGGGTTTCTAGTGCGCGAGATGACGGGGCGCGTCAAGGGCATGGATTATCGCGCGGCCGGCACCGCCGCTTATCTGGGGACGTGCTCGGTGTGGGCGCTGGGGCTGTCGTCGTCGGCGGCGATGCTGATGGCGACGAAATCCGCGCTGCCGCCGTCGCTCTTCGCGATCAGCGGACTGATCCCGCTCACGCAAACCTTGTTCCTATGGCAGAGCATGCTGACGGCGGCAATTGTGATCGCGGTGTCGGTAGCGGTGGCGTATTTCTCGGCGCCGTCTGCTGAAAACGCGCGCACCGCGGAGAGCTACGGGCTGCGCTTCGAGCCGCCGGTTGAAACCAGCACGCGCCATAGCAAACCCGGCGAATGGCTGGAGTACAGCCCGCTGCTCAACATATTAGTAGGCGCGTTGCTGCTGGGCTATCTGGTGAACGTGTTCCGCACGTCGCCGCAGGGAGCGCTGGCCGCGCTCGACCTCAACATCTATAACCTGATGTTCCTCACCGTGGGATTGCTGCTGCACTGGCGGCCGCGCAATTTCGTGCGCGCGGTGACGGAATCGATCCCGGCGACGGGCGGCGTGCTGATTCAATTTCCGTTCTACGCGATGATCTTCGGAATGATCGTGGGCACGGGGCTCTCGGCGAAACTGGCGCACCTGTTCACGTCGGCGAGCACGCACGATACCTTCGCGCTGCTGGCGGCGGGGTACTCGGCGGTGCTCGGATTATTCATCCCGTCGGGCGGCAGCAAATGGGTTGTGGAAGCGCCCTACGTGCTCGAGGCCGCCATCGCGCATCAGGTTCATCTGGGCTGGGTGGTGCAGATTTATAACGTGGCCGAGGCGCTGCCAAATCTGATCAATCCGTTTTGGATGCTGCCGCTGCTGGGCATCCTGCGATTGAAAGCCCGGGATTTGGTGGGTTATTCGACGTTGTACTTGATGGTGCTGCTGCCGGTGGTGTTTTTTCTGTGCTGGTTTTTCGCTCGTACCATCGTGTTCGTCGCGCCCATGAAGTAGGTGTATACTGATCGGGCGAGGCCCCCCGCACGTATGAATCGAACGTTATTGGCAGTTTTTGTTTTAATATCAGGCGCGCTTCCGGCGCTGGCCCAGGACGCACCCAAAGTCGACCGCGTCTCGCAGATGCAGCAGATTGCGCAATCGCTGGGAGTGCAGTGTTCCTATTGCCATTCAGCGCCGCGCGGGTCGGGCGAGCCGGAGCCGAAGAAAGAAATCGCGCGCGCAATGATGGCGATGACGGACGACATCAACGCGCGCATTCACGCGGCTACCGGAAAGGGCGCGGGCCAGGTCACGGATATTCAGTGCGCCTACTGCCATCGCGGCGTGCCGGTTCCCCGCCCCATCGGCGACATCGTCTGGCAGGCCACCCGCGAGAAGGGCGTTGCCGCGGCGATCGAGCAGTATCGCGATCTGCGCCAGCATTTTTATGGGCGCTCCACTTACGATTTCGGCGAAGACACGTTGATCGCGGTGGCAAACCAAATGGCGAACGCGCGCGCCGACGATGCCATCGCCCTAATGAGGCTGAATCTGGAGTTTTATCCGCAGTCCGTGCGCAGTTACTTGGCGCTGGCGTTCGCGCAGACGCGCAAGCTGGATGACATGGGCGCAATCGCGACGCTCGAAAAAGCGCTGGAGATCGAGCCTGATAATTCAAACGCCAAAGGGCGTCTGGAACAGCTAAAGAGCTATCACCGGCAGCACTAGCCGCGTCCGCTTACTTGTACAGCACGCGCCAGATTTTGCCTTTTTGGCTGTCGCCGATGTAGATGGAGCCGTCGGGCGCTTGCGCGATGCCGTCGGGGCGCGCCACGGCGTCGTTGGGATTCATCAGCGGCGCTTTGCCGGGGAAGCCGCTGGCGAAGACTTCAAAATTCCTGAGGGCTTGCCGCCGGTGAACGGCTGGAAGGTCACGTTGTAGCCTTCCTGGGGCATGGGAGCGCGGTTCCAGGAGCCGTGGAAAACGATGAAGGCTCCACCGCGATATTTCGCCGGGAATTGGGCGCCGCTGTAGAAGGCAATATCGACGGGGGCCCAGTGCGCGGGGAACGACGCTACCGGCGGAGTGAATTCGGTGCAGCGGCCTACGGCTTTTCCGTCGCCGCCGTATTCGGGATTCAGGAAGAATTTCTTGGCTCCGAAATCGTAGAAGCAATAGGGCCAGCCGAAGTTGGAACCGGCTACGGCGCGGAAGAGCGGCTCGGCGGGGCGTTCGGCGTTCTCTTGCGCGGTGAATTTTCCGGGCCACATAATATCCAATTGATCGCGGCTGTTCATGGCGATGTAAACCGCGCCGTCGTGCCAGGTGACGGCTGGCATTTGCCGCAGGCCGGTAGCGAAGCGCGTGCCGTCGGCTTGGGTCTGGCCGAGTTTGTTCTCGTCGAACTTCCAGATGCCGCCATTGTGTTCCAAGATAGGACATGGGTCCTGGCCGGGCGATTGGGCGGTGCGGTCCTTGACCTGACAGGCATTGGAGGGTGCGCCGACGTTGACGTAGAGCGAACCTGCACCGTCGAAGGTGAGCCCTTTGTCGCCGTGCTGGCGGACGCCGGGGAGATCCTTTACGACGATCTCGGGGTCGCCGGTGGGCTTCAACTGGCCGGGCGTCATCTTATAGCGCTGGACAGTATTGGGCGTGGCGATGTAGAGATAGCCGTTGCGCAAGCCGATGCCGGTGACGCTGGTGCTGCCGAACTTTTCCTTCATCTCGAAGCGGCCGTCGCCATTGGTGTCGCGCAGAGCCATCACGCCGCCATCCTGCAAACCCACGTAGAGGTCGCCGTTTGCGGCTACAACCATGTGGCGGGCGGTGCCCAGGCCGTCGGCGGCGACGAACGCGCAGAAGCCGGCGGGCAGCGTGATGCCGCCGTTGTCGGGATCGCAGGCGGGTGCGCCGGCGGCAAATAGGGGAGCAACTAGAAGGAGTCCGATCGAAATTGTGCGCAGAGTCATGGCGTCTTCTCCGTACATCACTGTATGGAATCGGCGGGAGGGCTGTCAAGCCGCATGGTGTTATTTTGGTAGCGATGATCGCGCTTCTCTTCCTGTGCTTCGCCTACGCTGCGAGTGCCGCAAACTTGGGTGTCGGGGCGCAGTATGATTCGACGCACGTGTATGTCGCGCCGCAGGATTTTGACCGCTTCGTCGCCAGTGTTGTCGCGACCTTCGGCGGTAGTGCTTCGAAGCAGGGCGTGTTCACGGTGACGCCGACGCCTAGCAGCACCATTTCACAAATTGTGCTGACGCCGGTGGGTATTTTATCGGTATTCGGTTTCAAGACTCCGGTTCCTTATCCATTCGGCGTCGAGCGCACCGGTTATCTGGTTAGCGATCTTGACGAGGCGGTTCGCTCGGCGCGCGCGGCCGGCGCGGATGTACTGGTGAGTCCGTTTAACGACCCCATCGGGCGGGACGCGATCATCCAGTGGCCGGGCGGGGTAAATATGCAGTTGTACTGGCACACTACGGCGCCATCGTACGCGGCACTCCAGACAATTCCGGAGAATCGAGTGTATGTTTCGCCGGATCGTGCCGCGGCGTTCACACGCAGTTTTCTGGCTTTTTCTCTAAGCAACACGAATGATGAGTAGAAAACATAAACATGGCCATGAAGTTTTCTATAAAAAAAGTAGCGAAAGGAGAAGCTTTAATAAACGAGACAGCACGACAGCCAAAGAAAATTGAGTTTCAAATAGCCAAGCGCTTACCATTCCCTGATAACGAGCTCCCTGATCATTCGCTCGGCGTCCTCGTTGCCCTGTCATCCCCCACCACGGTGCAGAGTCGCTCAGGGCCCCCCTCGTCCCCCTCCGGCTTGAACTGAACCCTCGACCCTGACTCCTCCTGGATGCGCTTTAATCATCTCCCCACCCTTCCCAATGATCACGCCTATCATGTTGCGCGGCACCAGAAACTGAAACGAGCAACGGGAAATAAAAACCGACCTGAGAAAACAGGAAGGAGAATGAGAAACAAGGAACTGAAACAAGAAACAGAAACTGGAACAAGAAACGGGGAATAATAAACGAAACTAGATAACAGGAACGGAATGAGAAACAAGGAACTGAAACAAGAAAGGAGGAACTGAAACAAGAAATAAAAAAACATTTTCCCCTTCGTCCTGTATTGCCACCAATTATTATAAATTGATGGTAGCACAGGGCGAAGGGAGGTCCCCGATGACGTCTTCGGACGCCGAAACGGACTCTAAACCCATTATTA
>CAVVZG010000004.1:0-7399 GCA_963752205.1 Bryobacterales bacterium
GCTTGGTGGCTGGTAGCCTCGCCGTGATCTTTATGAGTTTCCGCCGGCGTTTTTCTTGACTGAGAGCAGCGCCGATCGAAGTCCGTCTAAACCAATGGCTTCGAACCCGCCGAGTGGCGCTATTACCTTTGCCACTTCTGCGGACAGGGGAATCCAGTCCGAATTAATATAGAATGCGTAACACCCTGATTCTGGCCCGTCAGTGAGATTGGCCTGCGCCACGTTAGAAGTGTCAATTGCGGCTAAAAGAGTATCGATTCCGATTTCAGAAAGTCCAGACTCGTGAGCTAAGAGAGTCGCGCGGAAGAAAACTTCTCCGGTTGAAGGCGAAAACATCTGATCCTTAACCATATCACCGGCTGATCAGCGTTATGCTTTTGCCGTTTTTCCGTGTTTCGAAGAACGGCCTCGAACTGAAGTTTTCGAGGGCACACGGGACGTGAGATCGAGCACGACCCGCAGGACTTGATTCACCGAGGCGTCGGTGGGGAAGGCCTTGGCGATTTCAGGATCTAGCAGCACTAGATTGGTTCTCGACCGGGTCTGCGCCGCATACTTGCCCCGAACGCCGCCTTTCATATTGGCGAAGTCGTATTCGGGCCGCAGATCGTCCTTGATTTTGCGATTAGCTTTCTTCATAAAACCTTCGTTCGTGACTTGTGGCCTTGCGGGCGCTTATGATGCGAATGCTTCCGCGCTCATCGGCGTGCGCCACTACGAGAATGCGCTTGCGGTCCGAGATTCCAATGGTCACGTAGCGCCGTTCGTAATTCGAATGATCGATGTCGGGATAGGTCATCGAGAGCACATCTTTTAACACCGTTGCAGCTTCGTGGAAGTCAACGTTGTGTTTTCTGAGATTCGTGGCCGCCTTGGTCGAGTCCCACTGGAAGACCACGATGCCAGTATACCTGTTGTCTCAAAATGACGGTTTTGGGGCCGGGCCTGCGCAATGCCTAATAACACCAGAAAGGACCAGGCATGCGGAGGAAGCTTGCACTCATTACGCTTTTCATTTTGACGTTCGCGGCGGCGGGGCGCGGGCAGGGGATTATTACTACGGTCGCCGGCAATGGGGGATTCGGCTCGACGGGCGACGGGGGGCCGGCGACCAGTGCGTCGATTGGCTTTCCGCGGGGCGTGGCCGTCGATAGCCAGGGAAATGTCTACATCGTGGATTCGCTGAACAACCGCATCCGCAAGGTGAACCCGGCGGGAGTGATCAGCACTTTCGCGGGGAATGGGTTTCCTCTTTTTTCTGGCGACGGGGGACCGGCCACTAGCGCCAGCATCGCGTTCTGCGGAACCGCTTCGCATCAAGGCATCGCGGTCGACACCACCGGCAATGTCTACTTTACGGATTGCTTCAACAACCGCATCCGCAAGATAGACACCTCCGGAATCATCACCACTGTGGCGGGCTCGGGGGGCTTCACTATGCTCTCGGGCGATGGCGGGCCGGCCACCAGCGCGACACTGGGTCTGCCTTGGGGGCTGGCAGTCGACGCGGCTGGGAACATTTACATTGCGGATACCGGCAACGGGCGCATCCGCAAGGTGAACACGGCTGGAATCATCAGCACGGTAGCGGGAAGCGTGAACGGTTTCACGCTAGGTGACGGCGGTTCGGCGCTGAACGCTCAACTGGCGAATCCTTCCGATGTGGCGGTCGATAGCGCTGGGAATCTCTATATCGCCGATGCCGGTAACAACCTTATCCGCAAGGTGAACACGTCGGGAATCATCAGCAGCCTGACGTCTAACCTGGCCGCGGTCGCCAGCGTGACAGTCGACAGCGCGGCGAATCTCTATTACGCGTCCTCGTTCCAGGTGATGAGATTAAGTCCGGGCGGAGTTCCTACAGTTTACGCGGGTGGAGGGCCCAATATCCCCGGGGACGGCGGGCCGGCTACCAGCGCCGGATTGGGCATGGTTACGGGCGTGAATCTGGATAGCGCTGGGAACCTGTACCTTACCGATTTGAATGAGAGCCGCGTTCGCAAGGTGACGGCGGCGCCCGCTTGCAGTTATGTTCTGGGGACTACAACTTTGCAAGCGCCCTCTGCCGGAGGCAGCTTCCCGATCACGATTCAGACGACCGCCCCTTGTAACTGGTCAGTGACTGGATTGCCGAGTTGGATCACGATTTCCGGTGCGTCGTCGGGCACGGGATCGGGCAGCGTGACCTTGCTGGTGGCGGCGGATACGGCAGTCCGCAGCGCGATCATTTCAATTGCCGGCGTCTCGGTGACGGTGAATCAACTGGCGCCTCCACTGTGCACTTACGTGCTGAGTTCGGGCGGGGAAGCTTTCCCGGCGGCGGGCGGAAGCGGAACCATTTCCATCACGGCGCCCGGGGGGTGCCTGTGGACGGTGGGCAGCCTCCCAGCAGGGATTACGCTTACCAGCGCTGCTTCCGGGTTGGGGAACGGCACCGTCACGTTCCTGGTGGCGCCTAACAGCGGAGGCGAGGTCTCCGTATCCTTCACGGTCGCGGGACAGAGTTTCATTGTGGAGCAACAGGCGGCGTCGATCACGGGGCTGAATTTCATCGGCTCCATGCCGCACATCGCGGCGGAGGAAAACTGGACCACCTTGTTTACTTTCGTGAATAAAGGCGCGGCATCGGCGCAGGCGCGGCTGAGCTTGTTCGGCGACGCGGCCGACCCGACAGGCAACGGCCCGCTGGCTGTGCCCTTCGCCTTTCCGCAACAGGCGGCCGGTTCCGGGCCTTTGCTGGCGTCCTCCTTCGACCGCACGGTGGCGGCGAATGCTTCGTTGATCGTCACGTCGGCGGGAGCGCAATCTCCACCCGTGCTGGTGGGTTCGGCGAAACTCGCGGCCACCGGCGCGGTGGACGGCTTCGCGATTTTCCACTTGATCCCAGGCGCGCAGGAGGCCGTGGTGCCGCTGGAAACGCGCAATGCGAGTTCCTACGTATTGGCCTTCGACAACACGGGCGGCGTGGTGTTGGGCGTCGCCGTCGAGAACGTGTCGGCGCAGACCGCTGTTATCCCGGTGGTGATTCGCGATCAGAACGGTACGGCGATCGGAACGCCGGGTGCGACTCTTTCTTTAGCGGCGAACGGCCACACTTCGTTTGTCTTGTCGACGCTGTACCCAGTGACGGCCGGCCAACGCGGAACGATTGAGTTTGATGCCCCGGCTGGAGGGCAGATCAGTGTGCTGGGCATCCGCACGACTCCGCTGGGCACGACGACCACGCTCACGACGATTCCTCCGCTGGCCAACGTCGGAACCAACGGTGGCAGCATCGCGCAAATTGCTAGCGGCAACGGCTGGCAGACCACTTTTGTGCTGGTGAACACGGGTACGACGGCGGCGCAGGTGAATCTGAATTTCTTCGCCGACGTCACGGGCGGTCCGTTGTCGTTGCCCCTGTCGTTTCCCCTGGTGAGCGGCAGTACGACGACGGTGGCTTCGAACGTGAGCCAAACGCTGGCGGCGGGGGCCACACTGCTGGTTCAAAGCGCTGCCCCGCTTTCCGATCCGGCGCCGACGATTGGCTCGGCGCAACTCACGACCAACGGCCACGTGGGAGGCTTCGTTATCTTCCGCTACAATCCCAACGGGCAGGAGGCGGTGGTGCCGCTCGAAAGCCGCACGGCTAACGGCTTTATGATCGCGTTCGACAACACCAGCAGCACGGCTACGGGACTCGCCGTTAATAGCGTCGCGGCGCAAGCCGTGAATGTGCCGGTGATCGTTCGCAACGACGCCGGCTTACAGATCGCCGCTGACACGCTGAGCCTGGCTGCCAACGGGCACCTGGCGTTTACGCTGGGTACCGATAAATATCCGGCTGCGCAAAACATTCGCGGCACTATCGAGTTCGACACACCCGCTGGCGCGCAGATCGGCGCGTTGGGCATCCGCATTCCGGTGGCGCACACGTTTACCACGCTGCCGGCGCTCGCGAAGTAATGTTCGCTCGCAGGCCAGAGTTGCTACATTGAAGCAATATGGTCGTTGAAATTGAAGGCGTTCCGTTGCATCTGGCGCACCCGGACGAGTTGTCGATTCACTGGGTGGGGCAGGAAGAAGTGATGCGCCAACTGCTGGCCGCCTGGCTGGTGATCGATGCGCAGGATCTGCCGATGAATCCGCGGCTGCTGGGCAAGCCGGGGGTGGGGAAGACGACCTTGGCTTACGCGGCGGCGAAGCGGCTGGACCGGGAAGTTTACATTATGCAGGCTACCGTCGATACGCGGCCGGAGGATCTTCTCGTAACGCCGGTGATCGAGGGCGAGGCGCGGCTCCGCTATGTGGCTTCACCGCTGGTCACGGCGATGTTGCGCGGGGGGATCGTGATTCTCGACGAGGGCAATCGCATGAGCGAGAAGAGCTGGGCGAGTCTGGCGCCGCTGCTCGACAACCGGCGGTATGTGGAGTCGATCGTCGCGGGGATCAAGATCAAGGCGCATCCTTTGTTCCGCATCGTGGCGACCATGAACGACGATGCCAGCACGTTCGATTTGCCGGAGTATATTCATTCGCGGTTGCAGCCCATGATCCTGATCGATTTTCCGGAGCGTCACGAGGAGTTCGCGATTTTGCGCGAGAATCTGCCTTTCGGCGATGAGCATATTTTGAACTACGTCACCGATTTTCTGCAACAGGCGCATGCGGCGGACGAGCGCTACACGGCGCGCGACGGCATCAACATGGCGCGTTTCGCGATGAAGCTGATGCATGCCGAGGCGGAGCGGGGCGCTAAGCCGGATCGTGGGGAGAGTCTGAAGACTGCGATTGTGCAGACGCTCGGTGAAGAGGCCCTGCGCTATGTCCCTCGAAGCTGAAATCAAATCCGGCGGTTTGAACCGAGGCAAGGTTCGCTACTTCCCAGTGGTTCCGGGGAAGCTCGAATTCGCGCTCGAATTGCGCAAGCTCTTGTTGGACGCGAAGCCAGGCGTGGTGGCGGTGGAGTTGCCGGGATTTCTGGCTTCCTGCTATCAGCGGGCGCTGGCGCGGCTGCCGGAGATGTCGGTGATTTTGTATCACGACGACGATGGGGACGATCGGGCCATCTATATTCCCGTTGAACCCTGCGATCCGTTTGTGGAAGCGCTGCGCACGGCGGAAGAAATCGGCGCGCAGGTGATTTTTCTGGAGCCGGATTCGGCCGAGCGTCCGCATCTGCCGGACACTTATCCGGACACTTATGCGACGCGGCGGATCGGGCTGGATCCTTATATCGAAGCGTATCGCGTGTATCCGCAGATGCGCACGGAAGAGGTGACGGCGCACGCTTCGGCGATGGCGTGGAAACTGCAAGGCGCCGATCCGGAGGCGAGCGTGGTGGCGGTAGTGGCGCTCAATATGCTCGACCCGCTGCTGGATGCGATGGAGACTCCGCAAGCGCCGCCGGGGCGGGGGAAGAAGTATCAACCTGAATTGTTGAATCCACATCCCGATTGTCTGGCGGAGATCACGATTGAGTTTCCGTATTTGCAGGAACGCTACGAATTTTTCCGGTTGGGGATGAGTGCAGGGCCTTATGACGATAAGGTGCTCGACCGGCCACGCGTGCAATTCGATTTGATGCGCGAGGCCGAGGGGAAATACACCTTGTCGACGGGCGAGAAGCTAGCGCACTGGCAGCGGCGCATGATTGCGCGCTTCACTCGGAACCTGGCGCATATCACTGGGGATCTGGTCGCTAGCGTTTACGATCTGGCGGTGGCGGCGCGCTCGGTGGTGGACGATAACTACGGCTGGGAAGTTTGGCAGATGGCGAATCGCTATCTGGCGCAGCATGAGGTGTCGGATCTGGATACGGTGCGGCTTGAATGCGAGCGAGATCTGGATCAATACCAAGCGGCTGCGCATCCGGCGGCGGCTTCCGCGGGCCAAGCAGCGCTTGAAACCGGCGGGTTTGAAGCCGCGCAAGCGCGAGAAATTCGCGGGCGAGTGGGCGGAGCAGACTACGGGCGAGGCCATCTGTTCCTATCCGCCGGAGGATCTGGTGATCGAGGAATACGGGCGCTTCGTCAAGCAAAAGGCCAAGGCGATTTTGTCGGAAGAGCGCGTGCGGGTGGAGCCGTTCACGACTTCGATACTCGACGGCATCGACATTCGCGAGACCATTCGCAACTGGCACCGGCATAAGATTTTCGTGCGGTCAGCGGACCGGTTGGCGGGCGAAGTGGGATCGCTGGTGGTGATTTTCGATGAGGATCGGGACGATCGTTATACGTATCTGACGACCTGGCTGGGGGAGCACCAAAACGAATCCGACATGGCGTTTTATTCGACGCATCCGTTCGATAACATCGTCGGGCCGGGGATTGGGCGCGCGGAATACGGCGGGCTGCTGATGACGCTGCCGCCGCGCAGGCTATACGACGTGTGGGCGGACCCGGATTACGAGTTTGCGGAGTCGAAGCCGGAACGGCTGTTGATGGCGGCGTTGGATTATTCGGTCGAGCGCTTTGTGGTTTATGTGGCCGCGAAGCCGCCGCGCTCGATTTTTCGTTCGATCGCGGCGCATTTGAATCGCAAAATATTGTACGTGCCAATTGGGCAGTTATCGCCGACCAAGGTGAAGAGGCTGCGGGTGGTGCACGTGCTCGATAGTTACGCGCGACGCACGGAGGCCAAAGAATTTATTTGGTGAACTAGACCGTGGCCAACGCGGCGGTGGCGCCGGGGGGCGCTGTGGCGGCGGGGAGCGGGTCGAACTTCACGCTTACCAGTTTCGAGACGCCGGGTTCTTGCATGGTTACGCCGTAGAGGGCTTGGGCGGCTTCCATGGTGCGCTTGGCGTGGGTGATCACGATGAACTGGGTGTCGTGCGACATTTCTTTGATCAGGCGCGTGAGGCGCTGGATGTTTGGTTCGTCGAGCGGCGCGTCGACTTCGTCGAGAATGCAAAACGGGCTGGGCGTGTAGCGGAAGATGGCCATCAGGAGAGCCATTGCCGTCAGGGACTTTTCGCCGCCGGAGAGTAGGGCGATGTGCTGCAGGCGCTTGCCGGGAGGCGAGGCTAGGATGTCGATGCCGCTTTCGGCTAAGTTGTTCTCGTCGGTCAGGCGCATTTCGCCCTGGCCGCCTCCGAAGAGGGTTTGGAACATTTCTTTGAAGTGGGTGTTGATGCTTTCGAAGGCTTCGGCGAAGCGGCGGCGCGATTCGGTGTCGAGTTCCTGGATGGCTTTCTCGGTGTCGCGGATGGAATCGAGCAGGTCCTGGCGCTGGGTGTTGAGGAATTCGTAGCGCTGTTGGGCTTCGTGGAATTCTTCGAGCGCTTGCGGATTCACGGGACCTAACGCTTCGATGCGGGCGCGGACTTCTTGATAGCGTTGCTCGGATTCTTCTACGTTGACCGGCTCGGCTTCGGGCTCTTGAGCAGCGGCGATTTCGCTGGCTGCGGCGCTTAGTT
>CAVVZG010000005.1:0-37484 GCA_963752205.1 Bryobacterales bacterium
CTCCAGCGCGCTGGCGGCCTTGGCGAAGCGATACTCGCCGGCTTGCAGCTTTGCCGATTGCTTGACTAGGCGCAGCAGTTCGAATTCCCAGGAATAGCGGATCACGCCGTCCTTGGTCAGTTCCTGTGCGATCGCTCTGGTGCCGGTGCCGCGGGGGATTTCGACGAAGGCTTCGGCTGGGAATCCTTGAAAGGGAATTACTAGCGCTGCAACGGCCAGACCCGCTAGCGCGCAGATCAACGCGATCAGAAGTTTCACGCCGTGCCTCCGGCGTCGAGATAACTCGCCAGTAAAATCACGGCCGCCAAGCGGTCGATGGCTTTCGCGCGTTTCTCGATGCTGATGCCGCTTTGCTTCAGGACGCGCTCGGCTTCCTTGCTGGTGAGGCGCTCGTCCCAGAAACGGACTGCCATTCCGGTTCTCTCCATGAATCGTTCCGCGAAGTCGCGGGTATAAACTGCTTGCCGGCCTTCGGTGCCTTTCATATTTAGGGGATGCCCCAGCAGAACCAATTGCACTTGGTGTTTGCGGGCGATGGCTTCTAGCGCGGCGATGTCTTCGCGGATAGTGGTGCGCTGCAGTGTGTCTAAGCCCTGCGCGGAGATGCCCAAGGGGTCGCTGAGCGCCAATCCGATGCGTTTCTTACCTAGATCGAGCGCTAAAATTCGCCCGGTCACTGTATTTTGCTGGAATTCCACGATCTATCCAAATTATAGTGATAGACAAGGATATTCACGGCGCACGTGGTGGTCCAGAACACATCCACGCAGAAGTCGCTTCAGTTGGGCGTAGGAATTCTTGCGGCTGCGGCGGGCATCGCGCTGCTGTACTTCGGGCGGGTTTTCTTCATCACAGTGATCATCGCGGCGATGATCGCGTTCCTGCTGGATCCACTAGTGGTGTTCTTCGTGAAGCTGCGGATGCCGCGCGGGCTAGCCAGCTTCGTGGTCTGTACCATTGCGTTGGTGGCGTTGTATCTGGCGGGGCTGGGTTTGTATCTGCAAAGCCAGCAGATTGCAGCCGACCTGCCGGCTTACGGCGCGCGCATCAACGAAATGGTGGATTCCGTGGCCACCCGCATGGAGAATGTCGAGAACGGCATCTACCGCAGCTTGGTGCCGCGGCGCTTCCAGCCGCAGCAGGCCGATGCCGCGGCGAGCACACCTACAGAGCCAACCATCCGCGGCAGAAAGAGGAAAACCGAGCCGCCTCCACTGCCTCCCGCGGTTCAGGAGGTACACATCCAGCAGGAGCCGACGCCGCTGTTCTCGTACGCCTACAGCTATCTGGCGGATTATTACGATGCCTTGCTGATGGCTTCGTTCGTGCCGTTTCTGGTGTATTTTCTGTTGAGCTGGCGGGATCATATTCGCTCGCGCTATCTGTTGTTGTTTGAGGGCGAAACCCGCCAAGCCGCCGCCGCCACCTGGAAAGGCCTGGGCGACATGGTGCGTGCTTACGTCATCGGAAATTTCATGCTGGGAATTTTGCTCAGCGTAGCCAGTGCGCTGCTGTTTGCTTCGGTCAAGCTGCCATACTGGCTGCTGATCGCTCCTATGAGCGGCTTCCTCAGTCTGGTTCCTTACATCGGATTGCCGCTGGCGCTGATTCCACCGGTGGTGGCGGCGCTGCCCGCTTCGAAGGAGCCTGCGATGTACTTGTTCCTCACGGTGAGCGTGGCTATGCTGCACTTGCTGGCGTTGAATCTGCTGTATCCCAAATTCGTGGGGGCGCGGGTGCACCTGAATCCCCTGGTGGTCACCGTCGCGCTGATGTTCTGGGGCATGCTCTGGGGGGCTCTCGGATTGCTGTTGGCCATCCCGCTGACGGCCGCGCTTAAATCGCTGTGCGATCATATCCCTACGCTGCAGCCTTACGGTCGCTTGCTGGGCGATTGATCGTAGCGTATTCACGATGAGCAAAGGTTTCTGGATCTTTCTGGTGTTGGGACTCGCTGTGGTGGGCGCGCTGGTGTTCACGATGTTCACCACCACCGAAGGGGCGCATCTGCGGCTGGAGGGCAAGATTCTCAAGGTGCGCGTGCTGCCTTTGGGCGGCGATGCTTCGCTGGTGGTGTTGGATTTCCGCGCCACCAACCCGTCGAACGTACCCTTCGTCGTGAACTCGGTGACGCTGCACCTGGAACCTGCTACCGGCGAGGCAGTAGACGGCCGCACGGCTTCGAAGATCAACATCGAAAATATTTTCAAATACGAAAAGCTGTTGGGACCGAAGTATAACGCGATCCTCAGCCTGCAGGACCGCATTGCTCCGCACCAGACGGCGGACCTCATGGCCGGGGCGCGCTTTGAACTTCCGGAATCCGCGATCGACTCTCGCAAGATGATCCGGCTGCGCCTGGAGGATGTCGACGGGGCGGCTGCGGAGTTGTCCGAAGCGCCTGCGGCAGCCGCGCGATGACCCTGCGGGTAAAAGTGATCCCGCGCAGCGCGAAATCCGAAATCGTGGGAGAGATGGCGGACGGCACACTCAAAGTGAAAATCGCCGCGCCGCCGGAGCAGGGCAGGGCGAACGACGCTCTCTGCACTTTCCTGGCGGCGCATTTCGGCGTGCGGCGCGACGGCGTGAGTATCGTCAGCGGACACTCCGCTGCATTAAAGTTGATGCGGGTGATTAAGGATGGACCGTAGCCGGCACCAACGCAGTGGCATCGGTGGTCCGCGGCTGGTACTTCAGCACGTAGCTTTGAATCCCTTTCTGGAACCAACTCATGCCCATGGAGCGGGCTTCGACCAGCGCCTTATCGTTTTTCCAGCCGTCGTGCTCGATGCGGTAGCAGGCGACCACGCCTCCCGTGCGGTCCGCTCCACGCCTGCAGTGGACGAACACGGGACCAGTGGAATTGTCCTCCAGAAGCGCGAGCACTTTTTGCACACTTTCATTGGAAGGTCTTGCCATCCCGTACATGGGTACGCTGATGTACTTCATCCCGGCGGCGGTGACGATCTGGTTTTCGAACGACGAACGATTGCCGGGCTCGCGTAGATCGACCACTACTTTGATGCCGAGTTTATTGAGGCTGCTAAAACCCTCCGCAGTGGGCTGTGCGCCGCGATAGACGTGGTCGTCCACCTTCTGAAAGTTGCCGACGCCTTCGACTGTAGGCGCCGCAAAGAGTGCGCTCGCCAGCGCCGCCGCCATAATCGCGAATAATTTCAGGGATTTCATGCGCGCCTCATCTCCACTACTTGAGATGCGGAAATTCAGCGAGGGGTTACTGCAAGTTTTGCACTCTCCCGAAATTGGCGGCCCTTAGACTCATAGGCTTGGAGGGCCTTTGAAACATAAGTGAGCCGGCGCGTCTCTCACTATCAGAGCTGGGACTTAGGAATGTCCTCGCATCTCGATAAAAGGACCCCTATGAAAAAGCTTATCTACGCAATACTTTTGACTGCCGGCGTGATGATGGCGCAGGAACAGCAATCGGCCACGCAGTCTTCTTCTACTGAAACCAAGATCGACAGCAGAGATAATGGTAAGGACGTGAAGACGCAAACCACCACTACCAACAGCGCCGCCGATTCTGACGGCAATGCTTCGAAGGACACCACGGTTACTACCACTAAGAGCAAGAAGCATCACGGCAAAGTGAAGTCGACCACTACTACCGATTCGACGTCCACCGTCTCCCACTAAATCGGCGGTATTTACGGGTTCGCCGGTGAGCTAAAAGCGGTATAGTATTGCTCATGCTTTCCCGGCGAACTGCCCTCCTCGCTCCCCTGGCGGCGGCTGCGATGCCCTTGCCCGCGGCTGGCGCCAAGATGTCGCTGAGTCTCCACCAGAACACTTCGCTGGCTGCGGGATACCGCAAGTCGCTTGAAGGCTGGTCGAAGGCCGGGATTAAAAATGTCGAGATCACGGACCGTCTGCTCGACGACTTTCTGAAGACCGACACTTTAGCGGCGGCGCGAAGCGTGGTTAAGGATCTGGGGTTGACGGTGGTCTCCTGTGCGGCAGTGGGCCCGGACTTGTGGATTCCCGGGGCCACGCAAGTGACCTCCCTTGAAATCTGGAAGAAACGCTGCGAGCAATTCGCTTCGTTTGGGGTAGAGCGGATTTACTGTCCCGCGGTAACTACCCGCAAAGTGACGACGGAAGACTACAAGGGTGCGCCGGATTGTCTTCGCCAGGCGGGCGACGCTGCTAAACAAAACAAGTTGACCGCGATGATTGAGTTCACGCGGAACTCGTCCTTCATCGCAACTTTGACCACGGCGCTTAAGTTGATTCGCGAGGCAGCGCATCCCAATGTGCGGCCGATGCTCGACTGCTATCACTTCTGGTCCGGGCTGGGCAAGATGGAAGACTTGGATCTGCTGCACCCCGGTGAGCTGGCGCACGTGCATTTCCAGGACGTGCCGGATGTGCCGCGCGAGTTGTTGGACAACACGACGCGTTTCATTCCTGGCGATGGCGTTTCGCCACTGGTTCCCATTCTGCGCAAGCTGGCGGAGAAGGGCTACTCCGGCGCGCTGTCGGTGGAGTTATTCCTGCCGGAGTTTCAGCAAGGCGACCCCTATGAAGTCGCGATGAAAATCCGCGAGAAGGCTGAGGCTGTGATGCACAAAGCAAAGGTGGCGTAACGCATGAGACTCATAGTTTGCTCGCTGCTGGCGGTTTCTGCGTTCGCGCAGCGGCCGACGAATCCGGCGCTGCTGATCCCGCAAGACGCTCCGCTACTCGACATGCCAGTGATGGCTCAGCCGCTGGTTCTGCCTGCCGGGCGCAGCATGGGAGCGCAGGCCAGCGTCGCCTTCGACTCTCAGCAGCACATATTTATATTGAATCGCGGACCGCAGGCGCTCGCGGAATTCGACGCGTGGGGAAAATTCATCCGCTTATTTGGCGACGGATTGTTGAAGCGGGCGCACGGGCTGCTTATCGACCAAGCCGACAACATCTGGGTCACCGACGTGGAAGCGCACGTAGTGATGAAGTTGAATCCGCAGGGGAAGGTTCTGTTGACCTTGGGGACGGCGGGGGAAGCCGGCGAGTGGAATGAAGCTAACGGTTCGCATCACTTCGATCAGCCCACAAGTTTAGCGATCGGGCGCAACGGCGACTTGTTCGTGTCGCAGGGCCACAATCCGGGCGGCGGCGATCCGCGCGTGCTGAAATTCGATGTCAACGGGAAGTTTATTAAGTCTTGGGGAGGCCGGGGAAGCGAACCTGGCAAGTTCATCGCGGCCCACGGGATTGCCATCGACGCGCAAGGTTTGGTGTGGGTGGCCGATCGCGAAAATCAACGGATTCAGATCTTCGATCAGGACGGGAAGTTTATTCGCGAAATGAAATACGCCGGGTTGCCGAGCAGCATTTCGATTGGCAAACGCTACATCTACATGGTGAACGGCTTTGCCGGGCAGCTTCTGAGGTTGGATTTAAATGGCAAGGTTCTGGCGGTCGTCGGCAAGCCCGGAAAAGGTCCGGGCGAGTTTGGCGAAGCTCATGAGGTGACGGAAGGTCCCAACGGCGACGTCTGGGTTGCCGATACCGTCAACAGTACGGTCCAGAAATTCGCGAAGAAGTAGCTATTTGCTCGCCGACAGGCTGTCGGTGGCGAGCACAAAATCAGCCACCGGCTCTCCGCCGATCAAGTGTTCCTGAATGATCCGCTCGACCACTTCGGGCGTCACCGAGTGATACCAGACCCCTTCGGGGTAAACTACCGCGATGGGGCCTTTCGCGCAAATTCGCAGGCAGTTGGCCTTGGTGCGATACATGCATTGCTCGCCTTGCATCAATCCGGCGGTGACCAGGCGCTTCTTCAGATACTTCCAGGAGGCCTCGCTCGCTTCCACTGGGGCGCACTTGGGTTCGCTCTGTTCGGCGCACAGGATGATGTGGCGTTTGAGGTGTCCGATACCGAGAGCGCTCGCCTTTTCAAGGGCACGCTCCAGTTCGTCGGTTTTAGGTTCTTCGGGCTGCATTTGCTGAGTTGAGAATAGCACGCGGAACATTAACTCTATTGACACGCGCGGCTATCGGAGCGAGAATGCTGTCGGGAAAAAAGACGGGCTTGAACAGACAAGATGGCTGCGCTGGCCGCGGCTTAAACGGGAGGTGGCGAAATAGAACCGGACAACATAAGGGGCGGCGCAGGCTGAACGGTTTCGAATCGGAGGCTGGTTGAATGTCACCAACAGGTTGCAAGCGAAGCACCTGAACGCGCGGTTCGCGCACGGGACTCCAGCCGAAATCGAGCAGACTTAGCCGCCCCCAACCAAAATTCCCGCCTTATGGCAGCTTCCCCCTCTTGACAAACGGCTAACTCCAATCCTAGCATTGAGTTTGGGGCGGAGGAGGCGGACTTGATCAAACTCGACATCATTAACGAAGTGGTGAACCGGACGGGCATCACCAAGACCAAGGCCGAGATGGCCGTGGAAACCGTCTTTGAAAGCATGAAGCGTTCCCTGGGGCGCGGCGAGCGAATTGAACTGCGCGGCTTCGGTATCTTCAACGTGCGCCCACGCAAGACCGGCATCGGACGCAACCCGCGTACCGGCGCTGAGGTCGCGATCCCTCCGGGCAAGGCAGTACGCTTTAAACCCGGCAAGGAATTGCAGGCGCTCGAATAAGCCACCCTGTGTCGACGAACGGCTATCCGCAGCCGAGCGGCGCCTTCGAAGGAGACCTCTTCGAAGCCATGGATGAAACCGGTCTGGACGAACCGCGGCCCCGTCATCGCTATTGGCTTCACATACTCTTGTTTCTGTTAACGCTACTGAGCACCACGGTGGTGGGCGCCGGCTTCGCGCAGAGTTTCGCCTTCAACATGCCTTCCAGTTTTGACGGCGACCTTCACGGGTATGTGCGGATGTGGCACCAGCCTTCGTTCCTGTTGCAGGGGTTGCCGTTCTCGCTCACGCTGTTGACCATTTTGATGGCTCACGAGATGGGCCACTACATCACAGCGCGGTATTACGGCGTGGACGTGTCGCTGCCCTATTTTCTGCCGGCGCCGACGCTAATCGGCACCATGGGCGCTTTCATCCGCATACGCTCCGCTATTTTCTCGAAGCGCGCCTTGTTCGATATCGGAATCGCGGGGCCGCTCGCCGGATTCGTGGTGCTACTGGCGCCGCTGGCCGTTGGCTTGTCGCTGTCGAAGGTGTCGCCCTACGCAGTCCACCACAGCGATTTGGTTTTCGGCAGTCCGCTATTGCTGCGCTTGTTCGAGCGGATCGCGTTTCCGGGAGTTCGCGTAGAGGACATCTACCTGCATCCGGTGGCGCGCGCGGCGTGGGTGGGGTTGCTGGCGACTGCCTTGAACCTGCTGCCCATCGGGCAACTAGACGGCGGCCACATTCTCTACGCCTTTGCGGGCGAGAAAACGCGCTGGCTGTCGCGCTTCTTTGTGGCTGTGTTGATCCCCATGGGGATTTTTTTCGCGTATAGCTGGCTGCTGTGGGCGGTGCTGCTGTTCTTCTTCGGGATGCGGCATCCCGTGATCTACGACCCCTATCCCATTGGGCGCGCGCGTACCTGGCTGGGTATCGCCGCGCTGCTCATTCTGATCCTGACGTTCACTCTGTCGCCCGTCCGGGCCAACGGTTTGTGAAGATTTCGGCCACCATCATCACTTATAACGAGGAGCGGAATCTGCCGCGCGCGATCGAGAGTCTGCGCTGCGCGGACGAAATCGTGGTGATCGACAGCGGTTCGACGGACCGCACGGTGGAGATCGCGCAGAAGCTAGGCGCTCGCGTTGTTGAAAGCGCATGGCCAGGCTATGCCAAGCAGAAAAACTTCGCCGCCGAGCAGGCTGCGCACGATTGGATTCTATCGCTCGACGCCGATGAATCTTTGAGCGAGGCACTCGAAGCTGAGATCTGGCGGGTTAAGAAACAGGGTCCTCAGTATGATGCTTATACAATGCCGCGGCAGGCGCGTTATCTGGGGCGGTGGATTCGCCACTCGGGCTGGTATCCGGATCGCAAGGTGCGCTTGTATCATCGCTCGAAGGCGCAGTGGGTGGGCGATTATGTACATGAGTCGGTCAAAGTGGAGGGCAGCGTCGGGCACCTGGATTCAAACCTGCTGCACTTCACCTGCGATTCCTTGTCCGAGCATCTGCGCACCATGGATCGCTACACCACTCTTGCTGCCGAGCAATTGATCGAGGCGGGTGAAAAGGTGACTTGGGGCCGCCTTATTTTCGAGCCGCCCTGGACCTTCTTCCGCACCTACTTCGTGAAGCTAGGATTTCTCGACGGCGTGGAAGGCCTGGCCATCGCCAACCTGGCCGCGCTCTACAACTTTTTGAAATATGCGAAAGTGCGCTTTATGAGCCCGGGGAGATAGTGTGCGCACACTGCACGTCGACACGGGGCGTGAGCTGCGCGGGGGGCAATGGCAGGCGCTGTATTTGATCGAGCGGCTGAGCGACGCGGTGCTGCTGGCGCGGGCCGGGTCGCCGCTGTTTGAGGAGGCCGCACGGCGCAAGTTGGACATCCGGGCACTGTCGTTTCGAGCGCTGGCGGCGGGCGCGCGGCAGGCGGATCTGGTTCACGTTCACGACGCGCGGGCGCACACGATGGCGGCGTTATCTGGCATAGCTCCATTGATCGTCTCCCGGCGCGTGGCGTTCCCGGTGAAGCGTGGATTTCTGTCGGGGCGGAAGTACGCGAGGGCCACGCTGTATCTGGCGGTGTCGAACTATGTGGCGGCTCGACTGATGGAAGCGGGGGTGCCGGGCGATAAGATTCGGGTGGTTTATGATGGCGTCCCTATGCCCGAGCTGGGCCGCCGGCAGCCTGGACGCGTAGTAGCGCTGGCCTCCAAGCCTGTGGAGATTCCGGGCGTTTCTGTCGAACTAACGAGTGATTTGTGGCGGGATTTGTCGACGGCCAGCGTGTTCGTTTATAAAAGCGAAATGGAGGGGCTGGGATCGGCCGCGCTGGCAGCAATGGCGTCGGGAGTTCCCGTAGTGGCGTCGGCCGTGGGAGGATTGCCAGAGGTGGTTGAGGACGGGAAGACCGGATTCCTGGTTAGCGATGGCGATTTTCAAAAACCAGTCCGGCGTTTGCTGGAAGACGCCGCGCTGGCCGCGGAGATGTCGCGTGCAGGGCGGGAACGGGTAGAACGGGATTTTTCAGTAGGAGGAATGGTAGAGAAAACCATGCGGGCTTATCGAGAGGTTTTAGGATGATCTTCGCGCTGCTGGCGTTTGTAGCGGGACTGCTGATCGGCAGCTTCTTGAACGTCTGCATTTTCCGGCTGCCTCGGGATCTGTCGGTGGTGACGCCGGCGCGCTCGTTCTGTCCCGAGTGCGAGAAGACCATTGCCTGGTACGACAACATTCCGGTGGTGAGCTATATCGTGCTGGGAGCGCGCTGCCGGAACTGCAAGGCGCACATCCCGGTTCGCTACCTGTTAGTGGAGATCGCAACGGGCGCGGCGTTTGCTCTGTGCGTGGGCAAGCTGGGGCTGTCCGTGGCGGCGTTCAAGTATTGCATTTACTCGGCAATCATGATCGCGCTGATTGCTTCCGATTTCGAAGAACGGATTTTGCCGGATGAATTCACGTTGGGCGGCACGCTGGTGGGCGTGGCGTTCGCTCCGTTTGTCCCGCTGGAACATTATTTCGCGGCGATGATTATTCCCTTTCAATGGGGAGAGCGCTGGCAGTCGGTAGGCGAATCGGTATTCGCGGCCGTGGTGGGCAGCGGTTCGATCTGGTTCGTGGGCTGGCTCTACATGAAGTTGCGCCATCGCGAGGGGCTGGGCTTCGGCGATGTGAAGATGATCGCGATGATTGGCGCGTTTGTGGGGCTGCGGCTGTCGTTGATGACCCTGATTCTGGCGTCAGTCGCGGGGTCCGTGCTGGGCTTGGCCTATATCAAACTCACGCATAAGGAAGCGGCTACTTACGAGTTGCCGTTCGGCAGTTTTTTGGGAGTGACGGCGTTGATCGTGGCCCTGTGGAACAACGTGATCGCCGTCGCGAAGTAATAGCCGTGGAAAGTGGGGCGTACTCTGTTCGACCCGGAGGTCGAACGCGGACGTGGACGTCCGCCCTACTGCGGCGGCCGCAAGAGAACCTTTAGGACGCCCTTGGTAGCGGCGCTCTCGAACGCTTCTGGCGCACGGTCCAGCGGGAACTCGGCTGAGATCATCGGCGAAACATTTACCTTGCCGGAGGCGAGCAGGCGGATGGCCGGCTCGAAGCGTCCGCAGCGCGAGCCTACCAGCGTGACTTCGTTGACGATCACGGGGGCGGTGTCGATGGTGACCAGTCCGTGCACGGTTGATTTCAGGATGATCGTCCCGCGCGGTTCGCACATGGCCACGGCGGCGCGGAGGCCCTCCGGGGAGCCGGTGGCGTCCACCACCCAGCGGTAGACCCGGTCGGGCAACTTCTTCGGCAGGATTTCCGTCGTGACGCCAGCCATCTCCACCAGGCGCATCTTGTCGCGATGACGGCCGAACAAGTGCACGCGCGCACCATGGGCTTGCAAGACCTGTGCTACCAGAAGCCCCAATTTTCCATCGCCGAGCAGAGCTACGGGATCCCCCTTGGGGATTTTTACCTGATCGAGAATTTCGCACGCGGCGGCCACGGGCTCGATGAAAACGGCTTGTTCCGTGGAAATCGAATCGGGCACGCGGTGCAGGTTGTGAATCGGCAGTGTGAGGAATTCCCGGAACGCTCCCGGGTGTTTGACGATGCCGAGGACGGTGCGCGTGGGGCAGTGGCGGCCAAGGCCGCGTGCGCACCAGTCGCAACGTCCGCAGGCCAAGTTGATATCCCCGGCGACACGGCGTCCGATCCAGTCAGCCCCGTTGCCCGAGACCGCCGTCACTTCGCCTACGAATTCATGGCCAGGAGTGCCGGAGAAGCCGTAGTAGCCGCGCTGCAATTCGAGATCGGTGGAACAAATTCCGGCGGCGAGTAAACGGATGCGGGCGAAGCCTTGGGGCACGCGGGGCAGCGGCTGGCGGCGCACTTCGACGCGGCCTGATTCGAGATGAACGGAAAGCATGCTGGTCTACACTTAAGAATATGTCTTCTTGCGTGCAGGCCGAATTGACCTGCTTCGAGGCGTCCTGCCGCGAGCGGTTCGCCATTACCGAGGTGCTTTACAACTGTCCGAAATGCGGAGGGCTGCTCGAAGCCACTTACAGCGGTCCGCGGCCGAGCGCCGCCGAGTTGCGCGATCTATTTCGTCGGCGCCGGTTGAGCAACGCGCCTTTGGACACCAGCGGAGTTTGGCGCTACCGCGAACTGTTTCCGTTTCTGAACGACAACGCGCATGTGGTGACGTTGCGGGAAGGGAACACGCCGCTGCTCGATGCCCCCATCGCGGCGCAATACGGCGGGCTCGATCGCATCACTTTCAAGCATCAGGGATTCAATCCGACGGGATCGTTCAAAGACAACGGCATGACCTGCGGCGCTTCACAGGCGCGGCGATTGGGGATGCAACGTGTGGCGTGCGTTTCGACCGGGAACACTTCGGCCTCGATGGCGGCGTACGCGGCGGCGGCGGGGTTGGAGGCGTTGATTTTCCTGCCGCACGGAAACATTTCTTTCGGCAAGCTGGCGCAGGCCTTGGAGTACGGCGCGCGCACGCTCGAAGTGGAAGCGAACTTCGATCAGATTCTGGCGCTGGTACGCGTGCTGGCAGAGCGGCTGGGAATCTATTTGCTGAACTCCATGAATCCGTTCCGCGTGGAAGGGCAGAAGAGCATCATCTTCGAAATGTTGGATCAGCGCGATTGGAATCCGCCGGAGTGGATCGTGCTGCCGGGTGGGAATCTCGGCAATACTTCGGCGTTCGGAAAAGCCTTGCGGGAGGCGCACGAACTGGGGCTGATCCAGAAGATGCCGCGGCTGGCGGTGATTCAGGCGGAGGGCGCGGCGCCCTTTTACGAGCTGTTTCATCAGGGCGGCGAGTTGCATGCGGTTACCGAATCCGGAGACGCTGGCAACGGCGATTCGCATCGGCGATCCGGTGTCGTGGCCCAAGGCGCTGCACGAGGTTCGGTCCTCTCGCGGGACGGTGGAGAAAGTCACGGAGCAGGAGATCGCCGACGCCAAGGCGATGATCGGACGCGCTGGTGTGGGGTGCGAACCGGCCTCCGCCGCCACTCTCGCGGGGATTCGCAAGCTGACTGCCGCGGGTGTGATCGGCAAAAACGCTGACGTGGTGGCTGTGCTGACGGGCAACGTCCTCAAGGACCCGGATTACATTTACAAGTACCACACCGGAAAACTCGAGACCCCTAGCGGCGCAAAGATTCGCTCGACGTTCGGCAACCAATCCATCGTGGTTCCTAACGATCCCGACCGCATCGCGGCGTTACTCGAGTAGGCTCGCTATAATCGTTTTGTGAAAAGGTGCGTGCTGGCTGTAGCTGCTCTGGTTCTGGCGGCTTGCTCGAAGAACATTCAGAATCCGGAAGCGGTGAAGCAGGGCGTGGTGGATTACTTGAAGCAACGCGCCCCCACCATGGGCCTGGATATGAGCGCCATGGACGTCAACGTGGGTGCGGTTTCGTTTGAGCAAGACATCGCGCGGGCCAGCGTATCGTTCGTTCCCAAAGGCATGCCTGCCGGCAGCGGCGGCATGAATATGGACTACGTGCTGGAGCGTAAGGGCGACAAGTGGGCCGTCAAGGGGCGGCAAGTGAGTCCCGGAAACGCGCACGGCGATCAGCCGCTGCCGGGCGATTTGCCACCGGGGCATCCTCCCGCGGAAAACCGGCAATGAAGACCGTCGCGGTGCTGGGCGGAGGTCCGGCGGGGTCGTTCGCGGCGGAGCGGCTAGCGAGCGCCGGTCTGCGCACCATCGTGTTCGACGAAAAATTGGCGTGGGAGAAGCCGTGCGGCGGCGGGCTTACGTATAAGGCGTATCAGCAGTACCCGTTCTTGATCGACAACGACACGCCCAAGAAGGTGATTCACGACACGACGCTCGCGGCGCCCAATGCGGGCGAGGTGAAGATGCCCTTGTCGCGCCCGCTGGTGATTTACTCGCGCCTGGATTTGAATCGCATGCTCCTGCTGCGGGCGGAAAAGGCCGGGGCCGCCATCGAAAAAACGCGTGTGCTGAGTATCGAGCGCCGCGAGCGCGGCTGGCGCCTGCGCACGCAAGCGGGCATTGCGGAAGCCGACTTTTGCATTGTCGCCACCGGCGCGCGCAATCCGTTGCGCGAAGTGGGCACGGAGTGGAGCGCGAAAGACACCATGAGCGCGCTGGGCTATTATGTGCCAGCGTCGCGCGATCAAATCGATATTCAATTTCTGCCGCAGCTCGAGGGCTACATCTGGGTGTTTCCGCGCTGCGGGCATCTCTCGGTGGGGATTTGCGGCAAAGGCGAGCCCGCCCAGGCCTTGCGGGTCCGGCTGGAACGTTATATGGATGAACGCGGCATGCCGTGGCGCGGTTCCAAGTTTTACAGCCACATGCTGCCCTCGCTTGAATCGCCGGGATGGAAGAACAATCGCGTGGCGGGCGAGGGGTGGATGGCTGTCGGAGACGCGGGTGGTTTGGTGGATCCCATCACCGGCGAGGGTTTGTATTACGCGATGCGTTCCGGCGATCTGGCGAGCCGCGTAGTGCTCGACGACGCGCACGGGATCCTGGAAAAAGCAGCGGCGTATCGGAGCACGCTAGCGCGCGAGTTCGCCCTGGATCTCGAATTCGCGTCGACACTGGCGCGACGTTTGTTTTTGGGTACTTTCCTGTTTAACTCCGTGCCGGCGCGGATGGTGCAGTTCATGCGGCGCAGTCCGCGCTTCCGCGAGCTGATGCAGGACTTGTTCGCGGGCACGCAACCTTATATCGAACTGCGCGGACGCCTGCTGCAGAACTTGAGCGGAACTTTGCGCGAAGTGATGACGAATTTGCTGCTGAATCGTGTGGTCCCGGAGAGCTCGCGCGCCGGGTTATGAAGACGGCGCGGTCCGAAGAGCTGTTTGCGCGAGCGCAGGCGCGCATTCCGGGAGGCGTGAATTCGCCGGTGCGCGCGTTCCGCAGCGTGGGCGGCGTGCCGCGGTTTATTGCACGCGGCGAGGGCTCGCGCATCTTCGACGTCGACGGCAATTCGTATATCGATTACGTGGGTTCCTGGGGGCCGCTGCTGCTGGGGCATCGGTCGCAGCCGGTGATGGATGCGCTGCACGAGGCTATCGAAGCGGGCACCAGCTTTGGCGCGCCTACCGAACGCGAAGTCGAACTGGCCGAACTGATCTCGCAGATCGTGCCGTCGATGGAGATGCTGCGCCTGGTGAACTCGGGCACCGAGGCGACCATGAGCGCGCTGCGCGTGGCGCGCGGATTCACCGGCCGCGACCTGACCATCAAATTTGAAGGTTGCTATCACGGCCACGTCGATTCGCTGCTGGTGAAGGCGGGGTCAGGGATGGCTACGTTGGGAATTGCGGATACCGCGGGCGTTCCCAAAGGATTCGCCGAAACCACCATCGCGCTGCCTTACAATTCGATCGCCGCCGTGGAGCAGGCGTTCGCCGAGCGCGGCGCGCAGATCGCCGCGGTGATCGTCGAGCCGGTGGTTGGCAACATGGGTTGCGTCCCGCCTGCGCCCGGATTTCTCGAAGCGTTGCGGGAACTCACGACGCGCCACGGTGCGCTGCTGATTTTCGACGAAGTAATGACGGGGTTCCGCGTGGCTTTGGGCGGCGCGCAGCAGCGTTTCGGGATCAAGCCCGACTTGACCACGCTGGGCAAGATTATCGGCGGCGGTCTTCCAATCGCGGCTTACGGAGGCCGCGCCGACATCATGCGCAAGGTCGCGCCGTTGGGCCCGGTGTATCAGGCGGGGACACTTTCAGGCAACCCGTTGTCGGTGGCCGCGGGGCTGGCGATGTTGCGTTACCTTTCCACGCATCCGGAACTATATGAACAATTAGAAGCGCGTGGGGCTCAGCTCACGGCGTGGACCCCACCCGGCGTCACGGTCAACCGCGTGGGCGCCATGTTCACGCTATTCTTCTCGCCCCAGCGGGTGACGGATTGGGAGTCCGCGAAGAAATGCGACACCGAACGTTTTGGCCGGTTCTTCCATTTCATGCTGGAGCGCGGCGTCTACATGGCGCCCTCGCAATTTGAAGCGGCGTTCTTGTCGACGGCTCACACCGAGGAAGATATCCGCGAGACGCTGGCTGCCCTACGCGAATTCTTCAACGGTTAGTAAAGATCCAACTCTATGGCCGCTCCCGCGCGGCAGCCGAGCAGAGACGCGGCTGAGGCTTGGTTGGCGGCGATCTCCAGATAGCCTGCGCTGCCCACAATCACGAACAGGTCGCCCACTTCGGTCTCCGCGTAGGTGAGCGCTAGGCGATGAATATGCTTGGCTCCCGCACGCATTTCAAAAGGTCGGGCCGTAATGCCGGCGAACTCGCGAGCCGCAAAATTCGTAATCAGATTGCCGAAGCGATCGACTTTGAGGATGGCGCCGCGCCAAGAATCGTTACCTTTGGGAATAGGCTTGGCGCTCCAGGTACGCACATAATCGTGGATCAATTTCCCAAACGCCGCGGCTTTCGCTCCCTTAGCCAGATGCGCGGCCGCGGGAGCAAATATATCGCGTCCATGAAACGTACGGCTGATCTCGGGGCGCATGAATCTCGGATTGGAGATCACGCGGACCTTGTGCGCGGCGGCGTCGAACACAAGCGAGAGCACTCCGTTATCCGGCGCGACGAAAAAGTGGCCGCCGGCTTCCGCCAGAATCGGACGGCGCGAACTGCCGACGCCGGGATCGACCACCACCAGATGTATGGTGCCTTTCGGAAAGTACGGCCACGCTTCCGCAATCACGAAGGCAGCTTCGGATACGTTGTAGGGCGCGATATCATGCGTGATGTCGATGACGCGCGCCTGCGGAGCGATGCCCGCCACCACACCTTTCATCGTGCCTACAAAGTGGTCAGAAAGCCCGAAATCCGTGGTAAAAGTGATCTGCCGGTTCGCCATGTACTGATAAGATTGTAATGAACGCCGTGCCAGCCTATTACTTCGATCACAACGCGACCACCCCGGTATCGCCCGAAGTATTTCAGGCCATGGCTCCACTGCTGACGCAGGTGTTTGGCAATGCTTCGAGCATCCATCGGTTCGGACAGGAAGCCCGCGGTGAGCTAGACCGCGCGCGGCGCTCGGTAGCGGCCATGCTAGGCGCGAAAGCCGAGGAAATCGTATTCACCAGCGGAGGCACGGAAGCCGACAACATGGCGATCTTCGGCGCCGGCGGCCATGTCATCACCACCACTGCCGAACATCCGGCCGTGTTGCAAGCCGCGGCGCAGTTACCTTCCGCCACGTTCGTTCCGGTGGACAGCCTCGGTGTCGTGGACCCGCAAGCCGTACGAGCGGCGATCCGTCCCGACACGAAATTGATCAGCGTGATGCATGTGAACAATGAGCTGGGAGTGGTACAGCCGATCCCCGAGATTGCGCGAATCGCTCGGGAGGCTGGAGTCCTATTTCATTCCGACGGCGTGCAGGCGGCGGGCAAGATCCCCCTGGACGTCCAGGATCTCGCCGTCGACCTGTACTCCGTCAGCGCTCATAAGATTTACGGACCTAAAGGCATGGGCGCGCTCTTCGTTCGCAAGGGCGTGGATATGCGGCCTCTGATGTATGGCGGTCCGCACGAGCGTAAGATGCGCGCCGGTACCGAAAACGTGGCGGGCGCGGCGGGCTTTGGACGCGCGGCGGAATGGGTGATCGCAGAGAGCGCCGCTGAAGCAGCCCGGGAAACCGCGCTGCGGGATCGTCTGGAGCAGGGCATTCTCTCACGCGTGGCCGGGCGCTCATATCAACGGCGCGGGCGCTGCGCGCGTCGGCAATACTTCGAACATTCGTTTCGACGGCATCGACAGCGAGCCGCTGTTGATTGCGCTCGACCTCAAGGGTTTCGCGGTTTCGAGCGGTTCCGCATGTTCGAGTGGCGCGACGGAGCCGTCGCATGTGCTGGCGGCGATCGGGCTCACCCGCGAGCAGGCGCGGTCGAGCGTGCGCTTTTCACTGGGGCGGTCGAATACGCAAGAGCAGATCGACGCGCTGATCGATGCCGTGGTTCAAGTGGTGTCGCGTCTCAGAAAGCTGGCGCCGGCTTATGTCTGAGCGAACGATTGCGGTCGCGATGTCGGGCGGCGTGGATAGCTCGGTGGTTGCGGGTATGCTCAACCGCGCGGGCGAGCGCGTCATCGGCATGACCATGCAGTTGTGGAATCAGAAGCGCCTGCCGGAGATCGCGTCTGAAGGCTCCACCGGGCGCTGCTGCTCGCTCGACGACGTCTACGATGCGCGCCACGTGGCGCAGATCCTGGGCATCCCGTATTACGTGGTGAATTTCGAGCAGCGTTTTGAAGCCCAAGTGGTTAAGCCGTTCATCGACGAATACCTGGCTGGCCGTACGCCCATCCCGTGCACGCTGTGCAACAACTTCATCAAGTTCGATCAGTTTCTCGAAATGGCGGAGGGCATTGGCGCGCGCGAGATCGCCACCGGACACTACGCGCGCATCGATTGGAACGGCGAAAGCGGACGTTGGGAGCTGCGCCGCAGCGTCGATCGCGCCAAGGATCAGACCTATTTTTTGTGCGGCCTCAAGCAGGATCAACTCGCTCGCACGCGCTTTCCCTTGGGAGGCATGGAGAAGTCGCAGGTGCGCGAACTGGCGCGCGAGCTGGGCATTCCTACCGCCGCCAAGCCCGACAGCCAGGAGATTTGCTTCGTGCCCAACGGCGATTACGCCGGGTTTATCGATAGCTATTTTAAGGAGCAGGGAATCGCGCCCACGGAAACCCAGGGGGAGATTGTGACTGCCGATGGGCATGTGGTGGGCGAGCACGCCGGCGTGCACCACTTCACCGTGGGCCAGCGGCGAGGGCTGGGTGTGGCTGCCGCCGAACCGCTCTACGTGATTGCGACCGAGCCCGCTGCGAAGCGCGTGATTGTCGGCAGCAATGATGATCTGTTGCGCTCCTCGATGAGCGTGAAGGACGTCAACTGGATTTCGCTTGCCGCACCCGCCGCTCCCCTGCGCGCCGAGGTCAAGATTCGTAACAAGCACGCCGCAGCGCCAGCCACCTTGCATCCGGCCAGCGATGGAGCGCGTATCGAAGTCCGCTTCGACGAACCGCAGCGTGCGGTGACGCCCGGACAGGGCGCGGTCTTTTATTCCGGTGACCTGGTCCTCGGCGGCGGCTGGATCGAATGAAGTGGAGCGGGTGAGCCGGCGTGAAGACGGCGGAATACTGGCTGGCGCGCTTCGTGCTGGCGACCTTGTCCTCCACTCCGCTGGCGACGGCGCATGCGCTGGCCCGCTTCTATGTCCGGCTGCTGGACCTGGCGCTGCCGCGGCTCCGCCGCACGGCTCTTAGAAATCTGGAGATGGCCGGGTTCGCCGGGCGCGAACGCATTACTACTGGCGTATTCGATTCCATCGCGCGGCTCGTCGTAAGCTTCGCACGCTTTCCGCGCATCACGCGTGACAACGTCCACCAGCTGATTCGCTATGAGGGTCTCGAAAACTTTCAACAGGCGCATGGTTTGGGAAAGGGCGTGCTGGTGGCGACCGGTCACTTCGGCAATTGGGAGTTGAGCGCGTTTGCCCACGCCTATATGACGGCGCCCATGCATATCGTGGTGCGGCCCATCGACAACGCGCGCATCGATGCATTGGTGGAGCAGCGCCGCGAGCTCTCCGGCAATCGCGCCATCGCGAAAAAAGACGCCGCACGCGGAATCCTACGGGCGCTGGCGGCGGGTGACGCGGTGGGAGTGCTGATCGATCAGAACACCACTCCGGATCAAGGCGTCTTCATCGATTTCTTCGGCGTCAAAGCCTGCGCTGGAAGCGCTTTCGTGAAACTGGCGCAGCATAGCGGCGCGGCCGTGGTTCCCGGGTATGCGCTGTGGTCGGATAAAGAAGAGCGCTATATTTTGCACTTCGAGCCAGCAGTCGAAATGACCGGCGATCTATTAGAGGACACCCAGCGCGTGCACGCGCGACTGGAAGCCGCTATCCGCAAACACCCCGAGCAGTGGCTGTGGATTCATCGGCGCTGGAAAACGCGGCCGCCGGGGGAAGGGCCGATTTATTGATGACGATCAAACGAGTGTGTGTGTTTTGCGGATCGAGCCCCGGAGCGCGGCCCGCGTATGCTTCTGCCGCCGTGGCGCTGGCGCAATCCCTGGCCGCGCGCGGGATCACCATTGTCTACGGCGGTGGCAACGTCGGACTGATGGGAATCCTGGCGGATGCGGCGCGCGCGGCGGGCGGTGAAGTGATCGGCGTGATTCCGCGTATCCTGCTGGCCAAAGAATTGGCGCACGTCGGATTAACCGATCTGCGCGTGGTGGAATCCATGCACGAGCGCAAGGCCCTGATGGCCGACCTTTCCGACGCGTTTATCGCGATGCCCGGAGGCTACGGCACCTTTGAGGAGTTCTGCGAGATTCTGACTTGGACGCAGCTCGGTTTGCAGCGCAAACCCTGCGGCATTCTGAACGTCGACGGCTACTACGATCACCTGCTGCAAATGTTCGATCACGCGGTGGCCGAGCAGTTCGTCAAGCCGGTGCATCGCGAAATGTTCATCGCGGACGCGGCCCCGGAAGCGTTACTCGAACGTCTGCTGGTCTATGAGGCGCCTTTGGTAGACAAATGGCTCGGCCGCGGGCAGACTTGACACGATTCCATCTCTCGGGCTGTGTTAGCTTAGGTCCTCAGGAGAACCGAATGATGAATTCACTGCGCTATACACTTGCGATCGCGCTATTGTGCTTATCCGCTTTCGCCGCGCTCCCCGTGGTTCCCGCAACGGACCAAGCCGCGCTTCTCAAGAGCAGCGACCCGAAGTTAGCCGCGAATAAGAAGCTGTCTTACGATTTTTTCCGCGTGGTACTGCGCGCCCGGCATTTGGATCAGGCCGAAAAGTTCATGACCGACGATTACATCCAGCACAATCCCAACGCCGAGACAGGCATCAAAGGTTTTAAGGATTTCTTCACGCGCCTGGGGCCTCCGCAAGCGATCGAAGCAACCGTGCCGGGCCTGGTGGCGATTCAAGCCGATGGCGATTACGTCACGCTTTCTTTCGTGCGCCAGTATGACAATCCTAAAGACAAGAGCAAGAAGTACACCACTACCTGGTTCGATATGTTCCGCATTGTGAATGGCAAAATCGTCGAACACTGGGATTCGGCGATGATGCAGTAGCAGGCGCCCTCCGCGTAATGCACCGGTCCTCCCCAATTCTGGATAATGGATTTCTGATTCATTTGCTGACACAGGAGACCGAGTGAAAGCTTTAGTAAAGGCACAAGCCGCGCCAGGGCTGTCGATCGAGGACATTCCCGAGCCCACCATCGGCATCAACGACGTTCTGATCCGCGTCTATCGCACAGGTATTTGCGGTACGGACGTGCACATTTACGATTGGGACGAGTGGGCCCAGCAAACCATTCCGGTGCCCATGGCTATTGGTCATGAGTTCGTCGGCGAGATCGTCGAAGTGGGGTCGAACGTCATCGACTTTCATCCTGGCGAACTGGTCTCGGGCGAAGGCCACGTCGTGTGCGGGCGCTGCCGCAATTGCATGGCTGGCCGGCGTCATCTATGCGCGCACACGTCGGGCGTCGGCGTGAACCGGCCCGGTTGTTTCGCGGAATTCATTTCGTTGCCGATGACCAACGTCTGGCGGCACGATCCGAAAGTAAATCGCGATGCCGCGGCCATCTTCGATCCCTTCGGCAACGCCGTCCATACGGCTTTGAAGTTCGATGTGTTGGGTGAAGACGTGTTGATCACGGGCGCCGGTCCGATCGGCATCATGGCCGCGGCGGTGGTGCGCCACGCCGGCGCGCGCTACGTCGTGATCACTGACGTCAATGAATACCGCCTGGATCTGGCGCGCAAAATGGGTGTCAATCTGGCACTGAACGTGAAGGAGACCTCCATCGCGGAGGCGCAGAAGACGCTGGGGATGTTGGAGGGCTTCGATGTCGGCCTGGAGATGTCGGGCAACGCCAGCGCCTTTCGCGATATGATCCACAACCTGTCACACGGCGCGAAGATCGCCATGCTGGGCATTCCCAGCGGAGAAATGTCAATCAACTGGCGCGAAGTGATTTTCAACATGCTCACCATCAAGGGCATTTATGGGCGTGAAATGTATGAGACCTGGTATAAGATGACGGTGCTCCTACAATCCGGCCTCGACATTCTGCCGGTGATCACCCACCGCTTCAGCTATCGCGATTACGAAGAGGGCTTTCGCGTTATGCGCTCGGGGCAAAGCGGCAAAGTGATTCTCAACTGGGAGGAGCTGATCTAGCCATGCTGGGAACCTTTCAGACCTTCCTCGAAACGCAACTCGAGGAAATTCGCGGCGCGGGTTTGTGGAAGCCGGAGCGTGTCCTCCACTCCGCGCAGCGCCCCGACGCCGAACTGCAGGGCGGCGAGAAGGTGCTGGTGTTGTGCGCGAATAATTATCTGGGACTGGCGGACGACCCGCGCATCATCGCGGCCGCGCGCCATGCGCTTGACCGTTGGGGCTACGGCATGGCGTCCGTCCGCTTCATCTGCGGGACACAGGAACAGCACAAGCAATTGGAGCAGGAACTCGCCCGCTTCCTGGGCACGGAAGACACTATTCTGTATTCATCGTGTTTCGACGCCAACGGCGGGTTGTTTGAAACCCTGCTGGGCGCGGAGGACGCGGTCATTTCTGACGAGCTGAATCACGCGTCCATCATCGACGGTATCCGCTTGTCGAAAGCCCAACGTTTTCGCTACAAGAACCGCGACATGGCGGATCTGGAAGTGCAGCTCAAAGCCGCGCAGAGCGCCCGCTTCCGTATGATCGCGACCGACGGCGTGTTTTCGATGGACGGCTACATTGCTCCTCTGCGCGAGATCTGCGACCTGGCCGAAAAATATCACGCCCTGGTGATGGTAGACGATTCGCATGCCGTGGGCTTCGTCGGTCAGACCGGCCGCGGCTCACACGAGCACGCCGGAGTCATGGGCCGCGTCGATATCTTCACCGGCACGCTGGGTAAGGCGCTAGGCGGAGCAAGCGGCGGTTATATCAGTGGCGCCAAGCCGCTTATCGCGCTCCTGCGGCAACGCTCGCGGCCGTACTTATTTTCCAATTCTGTGCCTCCGTCGATTGTGGCTGCGTCTCTGGAGGCGCTCAAGATCCTCACGGCGTCAAACGAACTGCCGGAGCGTCTGCGCAAGAACACCACGTACTTCCGCAAGAAGGCAACGGACCTGGGTCTGCAGATTCTGCCGGGCGAGCATCCCATAGTCCCCGTGATGGTGGGCGACGCCGCGAAAGCCGCGCGCATGGCCGAGTATCTCCTGGGGAAGGGCATCTATGTGGTCAGCTTTTCGTATCCAGTAGTGCCGATGGGGAAGGCGCGCATTCGCACGCAGGTGTCCGCCGCGCATACCACGGATCAACTCGGCTGGGCCGCGGAGATGTTCGCCGAAGCCGCCGCACGAGTCCAGTAGCTAGTTCTTAAACCTGACGAAACCGAAGGTCAGCTTTTTCTCGACCCCATCCACGCGGTCCAGGCGCACGATGATCTGGTCGCCGATGGAGAATTGCCGGCGGTGGCGGACACCCATGATTTTGCGGATATTCTCGCGGTATTCGAAACGGTCGCCGGGCAGGGTATCGAGGGGCACCAGTCCCTCGATGAACATATCCTGCAATTCGACGAAGAATCCGAAGCGGGTAGTGGAGATGATCAGCGCGTCGAACTCATCGCCCACGCGGTCGATCATGAACTTGACCTTCTTCCACTCGACCAACTCGCGCTCGGCTTCGGCGGCGCGGCGCTCGGATTCCGACGACTGATCCGCAATCGCGTGCAGGTTCGCTTCGTACCGCTTGCCGTCCATATGCGCGCCCAGAATGCGGTGCACGATCAGATCGGGATAGCGGCGAATCGGCGACGTGAAGTGCGTGTAGCTGGTGGCGGCCAGCGCGAAGTGTCCGACGTTCACATCGCTATAGCGCGCCTGCTTGAGCGAACGCAGCATCAGGTAGCTGAGGATGCGTTCCTCGGGTTTGCCCTCGATCTTGGCGACCAGCTTCTGATAGTTCCGCGACGTGAGCAGGGGGTTATCCAGAGCCACCACTTCGCTTTTGAACTTCTTCACAGGGGCGGCTCCCGGCGTGAGCGAGTACCCGAACTGCGTCGCGACCTCTTCGAATTCAATCACGCGCTTGGGATCGGGGCGGTCGTGGATACGGAAGATCATAGGCTCTCCGGCTGCCTCGATATGCGCGGCCACAGCTTCGTTGGCGGCCAGCATGAACTCTTCGATCAAGCGGTGTGCTATGTTACGCGGCGCACGCGTCACGGCCGTCATCGCGCCGAACTCGTCGAACTCCAACAGCGGTTCGGGCAGATCGAAATCAATCGAGCCGCGGCGTTGCCGCTTCTTATTCAGCAGCAGTGCCAGCTCGCGCATCATCTGGAAGCGCGGCACCAGAGGCGCGTAACGCACGTTCAACTCCGGATCGCCCTCCAGCACCTTGTGCACGGCCGTGTAAGTCATGCGCTCGGCACTACGGATCACGCCGCGCGTGAAATCCTGCGCCACCACGTCGCCATGGTTGTCGATTTCAAGCAGCGCGCTCATCACCAGGCGGTCTTCGTGCGGACGCAGCGAGCATTGATCGGTCGACAATTCCAGCGGCAGCATCGGCACCGCGCGATCGGGAAAGTAAACACTCGTTCCGCGCAGCAGGGCTTCGCGATCGATGGGAGTTCCAGGACGCACGTAGTAACTCACATCGGCGATGTGCACGTGCAGCGCCCAATGGCGGTTCGGCAAGCGATCTACCCATACGGCGTCGTCGAAATCGCGCGCCGTCTCGCCGTCGATGGTGACGATATCGTACTCGCGGAAATCGCGCCGCTTGGCGATCTCTTCCACGGGGATCGGACCCGGAATCGCGCGCGCCTGCTCCAGTGCGTCTTCCGGAAAGTGATGCGGGATGTGGTGCGAGCGGATCAGAATCTCGACGTCGATTCCGAAATCGTCAGGCCTGCCCAGGACCTCGATGATGCGCCCCGCCGGACGATCGCCGTTGTCGCCATAGTCGACGATCTCGGCGGTGACGATCATCCCGTCCAAGTCTTCTTCGGTATGCACCTCGACAGGTCGTGCGCCCACCCGGTCTACGGACACACCGCCGGCCGGGATCGCCATGCCCTCCGGAATTTCAATCCACTGCCGAATGCGATCGTCGTGTGGGACCACAAAATTGCCGCGCTTGCGGACGCGGAACTCGCCCACAATGCTCGAATGCGCGCGCTTCACCACCTCCACGATTTCGCCGTGCGCGCGCCCGTCGCGCTCCATACGCTTGATGCGAATCGCTACACGGTCGCCGTGCATGGCGCGATCGGCGTCTTCTTTGCCGAGATACACGTCGCCCTTGAGCCCCGGTACTGGCTCTTCAGGAGTTACAAACCCATAGCCATCGCGATGCACGCTCAGCCGCCCGTAAATCAGGCGCGGCGATTTCTTCTTCTGCGAGTGGCCTCGCTGGAAGTGACCTTTCGGATGTGACGGCACGATCCATTTTATAGTGAGAAAGCATATGGACCTCAAAACCGTCCGCCTGGTGATCCCCGAAAACGGCAACATCATCCTGGGCCACAGCCACTTCATCAAGACCGTCGAGGATCTCTACGAGGCCATCGTCAACACCGTGCCGCAAATGAAATTCGGCATCGCGTTCAATGAAGCGTCCGGCGCGTGCCTCATTCGCGTCGACGGCAACGATACCGAACTCGAAGGCATCGCCACCGAAAACGCGCAAGCCCTCGCCGCCGGCCACGCCTTCGTCATCGCCCTGCGCGACGGTTATCCCATCAATATTCTGGGCCGCATCCGCGAGATCCCGGAAGTGTGCAATATTTTCTGCGCCACCGCGAACCCGGTGGAAGTGATCCTCGCCGAAACCGAACAGGGGCGCGGAATTCTGGGCGTCATCGACGGCAGCTCGCCCAAAGGAATCGAATCCACCACCGATCGCGAGTGGCGCCACGGCTTGCTGCGCAAGATCGGATATAAGCGCTAAGCCCAGCAAAACGGCAGTTTTTGCCCCTCGATACCCGCGTTTTTCCCTTTGACTCGCCCCGGCTTTGGTGGCATACTACTGCCGTATTGGAGTGTCAGGTTTGAGTCTCCGTCTGCTCTTCGGTCCTACCGTTCCGTCCCGCCCGGTGTCTCTCTGCTGTAGCCTCCAGTTACAAGGAGGAGCGTAAAGTGAAGAAGCTTTTCGTGGGGAATCTTCCGTACACAGCCAACGAAACGGATGTGCAAAATTTCTTTGCCGATCATGGAGTTGCCGTTGATTCCATCACCGTCATGCGGGACCGTTTCACGGGCCAAGCCCGCGGCTTCGGCTTCGCGGAAATCAATGACGATGCCGCGGCCGCCCAGGCCGTCGAGGTCTGCCATGGCAAGGAACTCATGGGCCGGACCCTGGTGGTGAATGAGGCCCGTCCGATGGCCCCCCGTGAAGGCGGCGCCGGAGCCGGACGCCCGCAACGCCGCGAACGCTACTAATTCGCTCCGCCTCCCTTCACACCACTTGCGTACTCGTAGTGTGCCCTATGATGGTGGGGATGACCGATAAGGCACACTGGCTGGCCGCCGCCCGCAGCGCCATGCAAACTGAAGGCGAGGCTGTCCTGGCGGCCTCCGCGCGCCTGGGAGACAGCCTTCTGAACGCGGTGGATTTGATCTTGGGCCATGCCGGCAAGGTAGTGGTCACCGGCATGGGAAAGTCCGGTCACGTCGGCCGCAAGATTGCCGCCACCCTACAGAGCACCGGTACGCCGGCGGTGTTCCTGCACCCCACCGAAGCCGGCCACGGCGACTTGGGTCTGTGCCAGCCCGGAGACATCGTAGTCATGATTTCGAAGAGCGGGTCGACGGCGGAGTTGCTTGATCTGGTGGCCCCGCTGCGCGAATTCGACGTCCACTTCATCGGCATTCTAGGCAACGTGCGCTCGCCTCTGGCTGGGGAAATGGATGTGGTGCTAGATGCCTCGGTCCAGCGTGAAGCCGACCCGGAAGGCTATACGCCCACCGCCAGCACGGTTGTCGCGTTGGCCCTCGGACACGCTCTAGCCGTAGCTCTGATGCAAGCCCGCGGCTTTACCGCGGAGCGCTTCCGCCGCTACCATCCGTCCGGCCAATTGGGACACAATTTGCGACTGCGCGTGCGCGACGTCATGCACTCGGGCAGCGAAGTCGCCTGGGCGAAGGCCGCCGATTCTCTGAAACATGTAGTCATCGAAATGTCGCAGCGCCCGCTCGGCGCGGCGTGCGTGGTAGCCGACGATCACCGCTTGCTAGGGCTGATCACCGACGGCGATGTGCGCCGCGCGTTGCGCAACTACGACGATATCCGCCCGCTCCGCGCCTCCGATGTAATGACCGCTTCTCCAGTACACATCGGCCCCGACGCCCTAGTTCATGAAGCCTTGTGCCTGATGGAAGACCGCCCCTCACAGATCTACGTTCTGCCGGTACTCGACGCCGCCACCAACATATGCCAAGGCCTGATCCGCCTGCATGATATCTACCAGGCACGAGCCGTCGACTGAAACGCCTAAAGTTCTTGGCACATCCAGCCGATTCCCCGCAGATGAGAAGTATCTCCATTCTGTTGCTCTCTTCCGTCGTTGCCGTAGCGGGATCGGGCGGCGGCCCAGCCGTCTATGTAGTCGGCAACCTGGACGGAGTTTCTCCCGGCGCCGAAGGCATCCTGGTTTTGGAGAAAGATCAAGCCGTATTTCGCTCCGGCAAGACAGTGCTCCCTATGCCCTACAGCGAAATCCACAACGTGGAATTGGGAACCAAAGTTGTGCCTTCTTCCGCGCCCTTGTATAAGGTTTGGCAACTGCACAAACGCTTCCAGGCGGATCGCCCCGCGCAGCGAATGGTCAACTTCCAATTCTCCGACAAAGATGGCAAAGACCAAACCATTACGCTGGAGTTTGAGGAGTCCGCCGCCAACGAAACTCTAGCCGAGATCGAAATCCGCCAAGGCAAACGCATCGCGCCCAGGCGCGCCACCAACGGAGACCCGTGGTGGGGCGATAGCGCCTGGAAGACCTCGCGCAACAACAACACCGTCAGCCCCGACGACCTGGGAAATTCTCCGGCCAAATAGCGGCGGTCCGCGGTGCCTATGTTATTCTGAGACCGGTTCCGCGCACACATGCGTTTTCGTACTGTACTGGCTATCGGCGTGATGGGGTTGGCCGCCCTCGGCGTGCTGTGGGCGCAAAAACCCTTCCGCGAATGGCCCGCTATCGAGTACTCGAATTTCCCCATCCCCGCCGACGCCAACCGTCCCGCTGAGTGGACCCGCGCCCGCCTGCGCTACCCCGACATCACCGGCTACGGCCTCCACAGCACCGGGCGCTACCTGAACTTCGCCGGCTACTGGACCATGGATTACCCGCGCTCGGACCGCCACTTATTAGAAGGAGTCCGCCGCCTGACCCGCATCGATTCGCGCTCCACCGAACAAGTGGTGGAGCTCGACGGCAGCGGCGAAGTGAATAACTGGCCCATGCTCTACGGCGTCGAAGTAGGGCACTGGTCGTTGCCCGACGATCAAGCCGAGCAGCTCCGCGACTTCCTGCTGCGCGGCGGCTTCCTGATGGTCGACGATTTCCATGGGGACGAACCGTACCACAGCGTCTTCAGTGAATGGCAAGTGTTTCTAGCGAGCATGACCAAAGTTCTCCCCGACCGCCCCATCGAAGACATCCCCGACAACGACCCCATCTTCCACACCATCTACGATCTGCAGGACCGCTTCCAAGTCCCCGGCGCCCAGTTCATCGAAACCGGCCTGACTTATGAGGCGGGCGCCACCGGCATGCAACCCCACTGGCGCTGCATCCGCGATAGCAAAGGGCGGATTATGGTCGCGATCTGCCACAATATGGATCTGGGCGATGCCTGGGAGCACTCCGACAACCCGATGTATCCCGAAAAGTACGCCTCGCTCGCCTACCGCATTGGGATGAATTATTTCATCTACGATTTGACGCACTGAGGTTCCTCGATTTGCATTGCTTTGTATTTGCCGCAAATCGGGCTAGAGGTTCGGGAAGATGAGACGATTGTCAGTTCTTTTCCTGCTCTTTCTGGCAGTGAATTTATTCGCACAAAACAGTGGCGTCGAGAACTTAGTCATCGATCAATCCAAGCCATACGTCTATCTGAAGTTCGATCACATTGGGCCACGGAAGCCAATTCAAAGTGGAGAAAGTCGAACTGGTCTTTGGTTAAGGGTTGTAAACAACAGTCGCATTCCAATTGTATTTGCGAGCCTCAGTGTGCCCACTGGCGAGCTCGGAGTCGGCCTGATGGATGAGGTTATAGAGATTGAACCAACCTTGCAAATCTCTTCCAGCCCAGGAGATGAGAGGGAGATTCAGCGACGCGAGAAACGGCGAAGGTCAAAGCATAGACCAGCCGGTTACACGTCTGAAATCGCTGGTATTCTGCGGATGCCCCCCGGCACCGATATTCTGTTTAGCGTGCCGCTGAATCATGTGGACGATGACTGGTACATGCGCGTGAAGTTTGCTCTCGATCTGGACCAATCTTCGGTTTCCGTTGGCCCTTTCACCTATCTTCCGTTTTACGAATGGGACATTCCCAAAGAACTACGTCCAGCCAAAGCCACGACTAGTCGTCAACGGTAGGCATCCTTGCGGTTGAGAACGCGAAGGACGAGGAGAGTGCCGCCATTGAGGACGAATCGCACGCGCCAATCGCCGATTCGCAAGCGGTATTCGGCCGGATCGATTCCTTGCAGACGCTTGATGTTGCCGGTTTCTGTTTCCGCAAAGCGTTCGACAGCTCGCTGAATGCGACGGGCAAGACTCTTATCTAGTGCGGCGATGTCTTCAAGCGAAGACTCGGACCATTCCAGGTCCTTCATTTCCTCGCGATCACTCTAGTCCCAACCGCCGCATAGCCTCATCATGTGGAACGCCCCTGCCGCCGCTGTTTTTCAAAGAGGCGCGCGCTTGTCCCACAGCCGCACGTTCGGCATCAGTCTCAGGTTCGTCGTCAATAGGCGCATTGCTGAGTGTGGCCTCGTTGTCTTCGTCGTCGACGATGACTTCGAGCAAACTCCGCACGACCCTCAATTTTTCAGGCGACAGCCGTTCGAGAAGCGCTTGCGCTTGTTGGCGTTCCTGAGTGAGATCACTCGCCATGGAAAGGACTCCTGCCCTATTCTACTCCCCCACGCCTTCACTCATTCGGCAGTCGCTCGGTCCGAACCCCCTGTGCTATCCTGAAGCCGATCTTAAAGAGCCCGAATGCGTCTGCGCTCGTTTCTTTTGCTCGTTTTATGTGCGATCACCGGCTGGGGCGTGCTGCGGGCGCAACGACCCTTCAAAGATTACCCCGGCGTCGAGTACGAGAACTTTCCGCTCCCTCCCGACTGGCAGCAAACCACCGAATGGACCCGCGCGCGCCTGCGCTACCCCTCCTACCTCGCCCCCCACGGAGTCCCCGACGGCAACCGCCGCTGGACCGTCGATTACCCGCGCTCTGACCGCCATTTGCTACAGGGTATCCGGCGTTTAACCCGTATCGACACGCGCTCGGTGGAACAAATCGTCGATCTCGATGGCGAAGACGACGTCTACAACTGGCCCTCACTCTATGCGGTAGAAGTCGGCTATTGGAATCTGACTGACCAGCAAGCGAAGCAGCTCCGCGAGTTCCTCCTGCGCGGCGGCATGCTCATGGTCGACGACTTCCACGGCACCATCGAGTGGAATAACTTCGTCGCCGGCATCAATAAAGTCTTTCCCGACAGAAGTATCGTCGATCTTGATAACAAAGACCCCATCTTCCACGTCATATATGACCTAGACGATCGTTTTCAAGTCCCGGGGATGCAGTACGTCTTTACCAAATCGTTGTTCGAGTACGACGGCTTCGAAGCCAAGTGGCGCGGCATCTACGACGACAAGGGAAGGCTCATGGTGGTCATCTGTCATAATATGGATCTCGGTGACGCCTGGGAGAATTCAGATGACCCCCGCTATCCGGAAAAGTTTGCCGCGTTGGCTTACCGCATCGCTGTGAATTATTGGACTTACGACTTGACGCACTAGGGAGACATGTTCGAACTGCTCTTCAAGTATCCGCAGGAAGTCTTCTCGCGCGGCACCTTCGTGCTGCTGGGAGGCTGGTCCGTATGGCTGCTGGTGGTCGCGATCCTGGCGGCGGCGGTTGGGTTGGGATATTTGGTGTGGAACCGCACTGGCTCGGGACGCATGGCGGGATTCAAATCCGTGACCGTCTGGCTCCTCCAAACCCTGCTCGCCGCCGTGCTCCTGACCATGCTGTGGCACCCCGCGTTGAGTGTCGCCACGCTGCGCCCGCAACAGAACATTGTCGCCGTCGTAGTCGACGATTCCGCCAGCATGGCGCAGCCCGACGAAGCCGGCGGAGCCACTCGCCGCGCCGCCGCTGAGAGCATCCTCAACTCCGGCCTGCTCAATGCTTTAAAGGATAAATTTCAGGTACGGCTTTACCGTCTGGGCGACCACCTTGACCGCTTCGATAAACTCGACCAGCTAACGTCCGCCATCCCCGCCACCCACATCGGCGAAGGCCTGAAACAAGTAATCGCCGACGCCGCCAGCCTACCGATCGGAGCTGTGGTTCTGGCCAGCGACGGTGCCGACAATTCCGGTGGCGTCGACCTTGAAACGATCTCGGAAATCCGCCGCCAGCGCATCCCCATCCACACCATCGGATTCGGCAAGGAACACGCCACCCGCGACGTCGAAATCACTGACGTGCAGGTGCCCGCCCGCGCCCTCCCCGATTCGCGCCTCTCGGCCATCGTCAGCTTCCATCAGAACGGCTACTCGGGCGAAAAAGCCAAGCTCACCGTCAAGGAAGACGGCAAGATTCTGGCGCAGCAGATGGTCACTCTTAAGAAGGACGGCCAGGAGCAGAGCCAGACTCTTCTCTTCAACGCCGGCACCGCAGGCGTGAAGTCCGTCGAAACGTCCATAGAGCCGCTTCCGGGCGAAGAAAGCACCAAAAACAATTTAGTAACGCGGCTGGTGAACGTCGACGCCCGCAAGCCCCGCATCCTGTATCTCGAAGGTGAACCGCGCTGGGAGTTCAAGTTCCTCCGCCGCGCCGTCGAAGACGACCGGACGATCGATTTAGTGACGATTCTCCGGACCACGCAGAACAAGATTTATCGCCAAGGCCTGGCGAATCCCGACGAACTCAAGGACGGCTTCCCCACCAAAGTGGAAGAGCTGTTCGCGTTCGACGGCATCATCATCGGCAGCGTCGACGCGCCCTACTTGACTCCAGGTCAGCAAACGCTGCTCAAAGACTTCGTCGACCGGCGCGGCGGCGGCATTTTGTTCCTGGGCGGCAAGGACGCTCTGTCGGACGGCGGCTGGAAGCAATCCGCCGACGTCGAACTGTTGCCCACCATTCTCCCTGACCGCAAGAACACTTTCGTCCGCGTCGGCGCGACTGTGGAACTGACCGCCCCAGGCCGCGACAGCCTGATCACACGCCTGGAAGAAGACCCCGCCAAGAACGTCGACCGCTGGCAGAAGCTTCCTTATGTAATGAACTTCCAGGACGCCGGCCAGCCCAAGCCCGGAGCCGTGGTTCTGGTCGACGCCAAGCCCACCACCGGCGGGCGCGTCCCGCTCCTGGTCACGCAAAATTTCGGTCGAGGCCGCACTGCGATCTTTGCCACAGGCGGAAGCTGGCGCTGGCAGATGCTGCAACCGCTTGCTGACAAGAGCCACGAAATGTTTTATCAGCAGTTGTTGCGCTGGCTCGTTTCGGACACGCCGCGCAAAGTCACCACCTCGACGCCCAAGCAGTTGATCTCCGACGACTCGCACGTCAGCCTACGCGCCGAAGTTCGCGACCGTACCTATCTGCCCGCCTCGGACGCCAAAGCCGAAGCGCACATCCTAGGACCGGATGGCATCGCCGAGTCGATCGAAATGCGGCCCGATCCGATTGAGTCCGGCGTCTACACCGCCGATTGGACCACGCCCAAGCCCGGGTCTTATTTAGTCGAAGTTACCGCCTCCCGCGGTACCGAAGAGTTAGGCCGCGACACCATGACGTTCCGCCGCGAAGACGGCGTCGCCGAGAATTTCCGCATCCAGCAAAATCGCGAACTGCTCGAAAAATTGTCCTCCGAAACCGGAGGCCGTTACTACACGCCGCAAGATGCGCAAAAATTGGGTAAGGACATTAGCTACTCGGAAGCTGGCATCACCGTGCGCGAGACCCGCGACCTGTGGGACATGCCCATCGTCTTCCTGGTGCTGCTGGGCCTGCGCGCGGGAGAATGGCTGCTGCGCAGAAAGTGGGGTGTGATTTGAAGAAGCTGTCTTACGCCGCCGCGCTGCTGCTTACGGCCAGCGCCCTGCGAGCCGAAACCTATTACCTCACCATCGCCGGCCTCGGCGGTGAACCGGAATACGAACAGCGCTTCGCCGGCTGGGCCGTGGATCTCGACAAAATTTTCAAGAGCGAGCCCGGCGCGCAAGTGATCACCCTCTCCGGCGCCCAAGCCACGCGCGCGAATATCGAATCGACGGCTAGGCGATCTCGCGAAACAAACCAAGCCCGACGATCATCTCGTTCTTCTCCTGATCGGCCACGGCAGCTACGACGAGTCGGATTACAAGTTCAACATCCCCGGCCCCGACATCACCGCCACCGAGCTCGCATCATTGCTCGACAAGATCCCCGCCCAGCAAGCCATCATCGATATGACTAGCGCCAGCGGCGGTGCCATTCCGATTCTGCAAAAATCCAAACGCGTCCTGATCACCGCCACCAAAGCCGGCACCGAGAAAAACGCCACCGTCTTTCCCCGTTACTTCATCGAAGGACTGCGCGACCCTGCCGCCGACGCCGACAAGAACGAAGTGATCACCGTGCTCGAAGCCTTCCGCTACGCCGAAGCGAAAACCGCCAAGTTCTATGACGAACTGAAGCGCCTCTCCACCGAACATCCTTTAATAGAGGATGTCGGCAAGGGTGAAGGCGTAAAGGCGCCCAGCGTTGAAAACGGCGAAGGCATGATCGCCGGCCGCTTTGCGTTGCTGCACACCGGTTCCGCCGTCGCCATGGCCAAGGACCCCGAAAAGCTAAAGCTGCTCAAGGAAAAAGAAGGCATCGAAGAGAAGATCGACGAGCTGAAATACCGCAAAGCGTCGATGGCTGTGGCCGAGTACCGCCAGGAGTTAACTAAGTTGTTAGTCGACTTGGCCAAGACCCAGGAGGCCCTGGATAAATGAGAGGCGCTCGACAAATGAAACGTCTGCTGCCTTTGCTTCTTCTGTCACTGCCTCTTTGGGCGCAAGCCCCCGCCACGCCTCCCGACGCTCTCCGCTGTGAAGCTCTGCGTCATAAAGGCGATCCCAATGCCCGCGCTTGCTACCAGGGCCTGACCCGTGCGCTCGACCCCGCCGTCCAAGCCGAAGGCTTCTGGGGCATGGGCGATTACCGCTCCGCCAATGACGCTTTCCGCGCCGCTCTGAAACTCCGCGACAAAGACCCCGCGCCGCGCGTGCGCTGGGGCCGCATGTATCTGGATCACTGGCAAGCCTCCGAAGCGCAGGACCTTTTTCAGGAAGCCGTCAAGATCAAAGAGGACTACGCTCCCGCGTTGTTGGGCTTGGCGCTAGTAGCCGGCGAACAGTTCGAAGGCCAAGCCATCAGCTTCGCCGAGAAAGCCCTGAAGGCCGATCCCAAAGCCTACGAAGCCTACGAAATCATCTCCCGCGTGCACCTCGAAGACGCCAATCCCCCGAAAGCCTCCGAAGCTGCGCACAAAGCTCTCGAAATATATCCCGAAGCGCTCGACGCGATGGCCGTGCTCGGCACCATGGACCTCCTCGATGACAAAGGCACGTCCCCCTGGATGACCAAGGTCCTCGAAATCAATCCGCATTACGGCAACGCCTACGCCATCGCGGGACACTTTTTCATCATTAACCGCCGCTACGACGAAGGCATCGCGCAATACCGCAAGGCGATCGAACTCGATCCCACTCTCAACAGCGCGCGCTCCGAAATGGGCGTAAACATGATGCGCCTGGGCCAGGAAGAAGAAGCCCGCAAGCAACTCGAACAAGCCTATAACGCCGGCTATCAGAACCCGGAGACCGTGAACTCCCTGCGCCTGCTCGATAGCTACAAAAACTACGACACCTTCCGCACCCCCACCACCATCCTGCGCCTCAACAAAAAAGAATCCGCGCTGCTCGACCCCTATTTCCAGGAAGAATTCGACCGCGCCCTCGCGACTTACGAAAAGAAATATCACTACAAACTGACGCGTCCCGTGCAGATCGAAGCCTATCCCAATCACGATGACTTCGCCGTCCGCACGCTAGGCATGCCCGGACTCGGCGCGCTCGGCGTGACTTTCGGCTACGTAGTCGCCATGGATTCCCCCAGCGCGCGCCCGCCCGGCCAGTGGCATTGGGCCAGCACCATGTGGCACGAACTGAGCCACGTATACGCGCTCGAAATGACCAACCACCGCGTCCCCCGCTGGTTTACCGAAGGCCTCGCGGTCTACGAAGAAACCGCCGCCTCTCCCGATTGGGGCGACCGCCTCGACCCCGGCGCCATCAACGCCATCAAGGGCAAGAAGCTCCTCCCCATCGCTGATCTCGACCGCGGTTTCATGCATCCCACCTACGGCGAACAAGTCACCGTCTCCTATTTCCAGGGCGGCAAGATCTGCAGTTACATTGCCGAGGAGTGGGGCTACGATAAGCTGATCGCCATGCTTCATGACTTCGGTGACAAGCTCTCCACCCCCGAAGTCATCGAAAAAGAATTGCACATGAAGCCTGAAGAGTTCGACAAAAAGTTCATGGCATGGCTGGAGCCGCAAACCCAAAAAACCGTCGATAACTTCGACGAATGGCGCAAGCGCGTGCGCACGTTATCCGGCCTGATCAAGGACAAGAAGTGGGACGACGCCATCAAGGAAGGCGAAGCCATCCGCGACATGTATACCGAGTACGTCGAAAAAGGCAGCGTCTACGAATTCCTGTCACAAGCCTGGCTCGCCAAAGGCGACAAGCTCAAAGCCATGGCGGAACTGGAGCGTTACTCCAAAGTCGGCGGCCGCGATCCCGAAACTCTCAAGCAGCTTTCCGAGCTCCTCCTCGAACAAGGCCGCAAGAAAGACGCCGCGGCCGTCCTCGAACGCCTGAACCTGATCTTTCTGGCCGATGAAGATGCGCACAGCCGCCTGGGGGCGATCAGCCTCGATCTCGGCAACGCCAAAGTCGCCGCCCGCGAATATCAAGCCGTGCTCAACCTAAAGCCGACCGACCCCGCTGCAGCGCACCTGGGCCTCGCGGTCGCTTACAAAATGGAAAATCGCCTCAACGACGCGCGCGAAGAAGTGATATCCTCGCTCGAAGCCGCGCCTGGTTTTAAACCGGCACAAAAACTTTTGTTAGAACTGAGTGGGAAAGAATAATACCGAATGACCACACCCGCAAATATGACTGACGCCGCCGGTTTGCAAGACCGCATCGCGCGTTTCCAGAAGGCTCAAGAAGCCATCATTTCCCAGGTTCGCAGGGTGATCGTGGGGCAGGAAGAGGTGATCGATCAAGTCATGGTCGCGCTGTTCGTCGGCGGACACTGCCTGATCACCGGGCTACCCGGCACCGCGAAAACGCTGCTGGTGCGCACGCTCGCGTCCGCGCTCGGCCTCGAATTCCGCCGCATCCAATTTACGCCTGACCTGATGCCCTCCGACATCACCGGCACCGACATCATCGAAGAAGATCCCACCACCGGACGCCGTACCTGGACCTTCGTCCCCGGCCCCATCTTCTCGAACGTCCTGCTGGCCGATGAAATCAACCGCACGCCTCCCAAGACCCAATCGGCCTTGCTCGAAGCTATGCAGGAGCGTTCCTGCACCGTGCGCGGCAATCAGTACATCATTAAGGCCCCCTTCTTTGTTTTGGCCACGCAGAACCCCATCGAACTTGAAGGCACTTATCCGCTGCCCGAAGCGCAACTCGATCGCTTCATCTTCAATGTGTTGCTCGACTACCTCTCGGCCGACCACGAACTCAAAGTGCTGGACCTCACCACCACCACCCACATCGCCCAAGCCGAGGCCGTCACCACCGCCGAAGAAATTCTCGACTTCCAACAGGTAGTCCGCATGGTGCCCATCGCCGATTCCATCGCGCGCTACGCCGTGAATCTCGTCCGCGCCACCCGCGCCACCGATCCCTCCGCGCCCGACTTCGTGAAGAAGTACGTCAACTTCGGAGCCAGCGTTCGGGCGGCGCAATTCTTAGTATTGGCGGCCAAAGCCCGGGCGTTGATGAAGCGCCGCTATCACGTCACTTATGAGGACATCACGGTCCTCATGAAGCCCATCCTGCGCCATCGCATTCTGCTGAATTTCCAAGCCGAATCCGATCACCTGACCCAGGACGACATCCTGAGTAAATTGCTGGAGGCCATGCCCGCGCCTAGAGAATAGGCGCTCGGGCGTCCCCGATGCTGCAGCGTTTCTTAGACCCGACCACCCTCGCCGGCATCTCCGGCTTGGACCTGGTGGCGCGCACCGTTGTCGATGGTTTTGTAGCCGGGCTGCACCGCTCGCCGGACTTCGGCTTCAGCCAGGAGTTCGCCGAGTACCGCGCCTACACCCCCGGCGACGACCTGCGCCACGTCGATTGGAATGTCTTCGCGCGCACCGAACGCGCCTATCTCAAGCGCTATCGCGGCGAGACCAACTGCCAGTTGACCATCCTGCTCGATTGCAGCCGTTCGATGAAGTTCACGTCGCACAAAATCGACAAGCTGGAATACTCGCGCTATCTCACCGCGTCCCTCTGTTACCTGGCGAAAATGCAGCGCGATGCCGCGGGCCTGATCATATTCGATGACGAAGTGCGCAACTTCATCCCGCCGTCGACACGCCAGGGACAGCTAGCGCGCCTGCTGCACGCCGTAGAAAAAGCCGAAGTCGGCAACCGTACCGATTACGAAAAACCCTTCTCCCACGTGCGCGAATTTCTCCACCGTCGCGGCCTCATCGCCGTGGTCTCCGATTTCTGGGAGCCGCCCGAGCAGGTCATCAAAACCATCGCCCCTCTGCGCTTCCACGGCAATGAGGTTGTACTCTTCCACGTTCTCGATCCCGAAGAGATCCGCCCGAAGTTCCGCGACCCGGCGTTGCTCGAAGACCTGGAATCCGGCGCCACGCTCGAAGTCTCCCCCGAATACGCGTCCAAAGAATACCCCGCCAAGATCGACGCGCACCTCGAAGAGATTCGCTCCAAAGCCAAAGGCGCGGGCCTGGACTATTTCCTGATCGACACCGGCCG
>CAVVZG010000006.1:0-42810 GCA_963752205.1 Bryobacterales bacterium
GCGTTTCTGCCGGGCGTGCCTCCGAAGAAACTGCCGGGTGCCAATTTTTATCCGGAGGATATGTCGAAGGATGAGTTTGAGACTTGGGCGGCGAAGCTTCCTAAGGATCAACAGGAGGCGGCGCGGGGTTTTTTCACGGTGATCCGGCGGGGTTCCGATCAGAAGTTGGTGGCGGTGCCTTATAGCAAGGCTTACGGAGCGGATTTGGAGCGGGCGGCGAAGCTGCTGGAGGAAGCCGCGGCGGCTACTCCGAACGCTACGCTCAAACAGTTTTTGACGCTGCGGGCGCAAGCGTTTCGCACGGACGATTATTACGCTAGCGATGTGGCTTGGATGAAGCTGGACGCGCCGATCGATATTACGATCGGGCCGTACGAGACTTACAACGACGACTTGTTGGGTTACAAAGCGGCGTTTGAGGCTTATGTCACGCTGCGCGATGACAAGGAGACGGCTAAGCTGGGGAGTTTTGCGGGGCGAATGCAGGAGATCGAGAATAATCTGCCGCTGGACGCGAAGTATAAGAATCCGAAGATCGGGGCGTTGGCGCCGATTCGGGTGGTGAACGAGGTGCTCGCAACTGGCGATGGGGCGCATGGGGTGCGAACGGCGGCTTTCAATCTGCCTAACGACGAGCGGATCGTGAAGGCGATGGGGTCGAAGCGGGTGATGCTGAAGAACATTCAGGAGGCGAAGTTTTCGAAGACACTGCAGCCGATTGCGGCGCGGGTGCTGTCGGCGGAGGATCAGAAGGACTTGAGCTTCGAGTGGTTCTTCACGCATATTCTGGCGCATGAGATGACGCATGGGATTGGTCCGCAGACGAACGTACGGCAGGCGTTGAAGGAACAGCATGCGGCGATTGAGGAAGCTAAGGCCGATGTGACTGGGCTGTTCATGCTGCAGTATTTGTTCGATCACAAGATGCTGCCGGCGGCGGAGAGGCCGCTGTACACGACGTTCCTGGCGTCGTCATTCCGCACGCTGCGCTTTGGGGTGCATGAGGCGCATGGCAAGGGGATGGCGATGCAGGTGAATTACCTGATGGACAAGGGGGCGTTCGTCGCGAAGCCGGATGGGACTTTCGCGGTGGACTTCACGAAGGTCAAGGGCGCGGTTCGGGATCTGGTGCATGAGCTTTTAGACGTGGAAGCCACTGGGGATTACGCGCGCGCGAAGAAGATGCTGGATGAGTTGGGCGTGATTCGCCCGGCGATGGCGCGGGCGTTGGATAAGTTGAAGGACCTGCCGACGGATATCGAGCCTATTCGGCCTTCGTTGTGAGTTGGGCGTCGAACCAGGCTAGATAGGACTCGGAGCCGTCGACTATGGGGAGCGCGATCAGCTCCGGGACTTCATAGGTGTGAAGTTTCTGGATTTCGGTGCGCAGGGCGGCGAAGAGGTCGCGGCGCGACTTGATGATCAGCATCCATTCGTCGGCCTCTTCCACTTTTTCATTCCAGCGGAAAATGCTGCGGGCTTTGGGCAGCACGTTTACGCAGGCGGCTACGCGTTGTTCGACCAGGTGGCGCGCTAGTTTCTCGGCATGCTTCTCGGAATCGCAGGTGGTCAGGACTACGATCTTGTCCGTCATTTTTTGGCGGTGCGGCCTTTGGGGAGGGTCGCTAGCTTCTTCTTGACGGCGTCGATTTCTTTGGCGTCCGAGGATAGCATCACGAACTTTTCGTAGGACTCGCGGGCTCCACTGAAGTCGCGCAGCTTTTCGTCGGCTTCGCCCAGGCGGAGGAGGGCTTCGGCGGAGGTGGGGTCCCACTTGCTGGCTTCGAGGTACCGGCGCGCGGCGGCGCGGTAGTTGCCCTTCTTGAAATAGAAGTTGCCGGCGACGATGTTGCGGCTGGCTTCCAGCGGATTGAAAGAATACTCTTTGGGCTTGAGGTCGGGGTCTTCTTCCGGGGGTTCTTGCTCTTGGGCTCCTGGTGGCGGCGCGGGCGGTTTTGGCTCCTGGGCGGCCACGGTTAGGGCCAAAAACAGGGTCAGTAAAACGGCGCGTGTCACAATTTAAGTGTAGAACTTTTCTTAATATCAACCAATGCAAGATCTTCGCGAAAGAGCCGCTGAACTGCCGCTGCTGCCGGGGGTGTACCTGTACAAGGACGCTTACGACACGGTTATTTATGTCGGCAAGGCGAAGAACTTGCGGGCGCGGGTCCGGAGCTATTTTTCCGACGAGCGGCTGGCGGATTCGAAGACGGGGACACTGATCAGCGAGGCGCGGGCGATCGACTTCATTCAGGTCGATAACGAAAAAGAGGCGCTGGCGCTCGAGAACAACCTCATCAAGCAGTGGAAGCCGCGTTATAACATTCTGCTGCGGGATGACAAGACCTATCCGTACATCAAGCTAACGGCGGAGAAGTATCCGCGGGTGTATGTAACGCGGCGGCTGCGCAAGGACGGGTCGAGTTATTTTGGGCCGTATTTTCCGGGGAATCTGGCGCACCGGCTGGTGCACTTTATTCATCGCCACTTCAAGGTGCCGTCTTGCAAGATCGATTTTACGCGGACTCACTCGCATCCCTGTTTGGAGTTTCATATTCACCGCTGCCTGGGGCCGTGTGTACAGGGTTTGACCACCGACACGGCCTACGCGGATGCGGTGCGGCAGGTGCGGTTGTTCCTGGACGGGCGGCATCGGGATCTCGCGGATGAGCTGCGCGCGCGGATGGAGGCGGCCAGCGGCTTGATGCTGTACGAAGAGGCGGCGGCTCTGCACGATTTGATCAAGACGGTGGAAGAGCACGGCGAGAAGCAAAAGATGGCCAGCGTCGAGGGGACCGACACGGACATCTTTGCTTACTACGCGGAACCTCCGCTGGTAGCGGTGAATCTGTTTCACTTGCGGGGCGGGCATATTGTCGACCGCCGGGAATTCTTCTGGGAAGACCAACGGGAGTTCGATCCGCCGGAGTTTTTCTCGTCGCTGATCAAGCAGGTTTATTTGGACGAGCCTTACATTCCGGCGTTTATGCACGTGCCGGTCGATTTCGAGGATCGCGAGCCGCTGGAAGAGCTGCTCTCGGAGCGGCGCGGGCGCAAGGTAGAGATTCAGACTCCGCAGCGCGGGCAGAAGAAGGCCATGCTGGAGCTGGTGGAATCGAACGCGAAGTACAGTTTCGAGCAGCGGTTCCGGGTGCTGAAACCGTCGTCGCAGGCGATTCAGACGGCTCTGCAGGACGCGCTGGGCCTGGAAACGGCGCCGCAGCGCATCGAATGCTTCGACATTTCGCATATTCAGGGCACCGACAAGGTGGCCAGCATGGTGGTGTGGGAAAACGGGCGGATGAAGAAGTCGGATTACCGCAAGTTCATCATCAAGACGGTCGTCGGCAATGACGATTTTGCATCGATGCGCGAGGTGATTTCGCGGCGTTACGGGCGGTTGAAGGAAGAGAACCTGCCGCGGCCGGGGCTGGTGCTGGTCGATGGCGGGCTGGGGCAGTTACACGCGGCGGCGGAGGCGCTGGAGGCGTTGGGGATTACGGATCAGCCGCTGGCTTCGATCGCTAAGCGCGACGAATGGATTTACGTTTACGGGCAGGAAGACGAGCCCATCGTGCTGGACAAATTCTCGCCGGTGCTGCATCTGGTGCAGGAAGTGCGCGATGAAGCACATCGTTTTGCGGTGACGTTTCATCGGACGCGGCGGAATGCCAGCAGGCTACAAAGTGAATTGGTGCAGATTCCGGGAATCGGGGAAAAGACGACGACGAAACTGCTGAAGCATTTCGGCAGCCTGGAACGGGTGCGTCTGGCGCCGGAGGATGAACTGGTGCGAGTGGCGGGGCGGGCGGCGGCTCAAAAAATAAGGACGGGACTCACAGTGAAGTGATATGTCCCGTCCTACCCATGAAAAAACTTCTTTAGAATAGATCGCCAATCTCTTTGGCAGCCGTGCGGGCTTCCAAGTGAATCAAACCTGCGTTGCCGCCTTGCGGGCTCAACACGGCCAAAACGGCCTTGCTTCCCGCGGCGTAGATGAACAAAGACGCCTCATCGGCCTGGATCGAGACTTCGCCCAGATTACCCGCGCCGATGTTGTCACTGATCTTTCGTCCCAGGGTGGACGCCGCGGCGGCCATGGCCGCCAGACGGTTGGGATCAGCGCCGTTGGTGAGGGCGTGCGCGATGGGCAGGCCTTCGTTCGAAGCCAACAACACGCCTTTCAATTCCGGAATAGAGTTGCGCAGGCCTTCGAGGGCCGCCTTCAACGCTTCACCTTTTGCCATGCCCGTTTGTTCCTCCACAATATTCGCTCGCTAGGTATGAATCGGAAAATAGGGAAAAAACTTTAGAGCAGGCGTAAGCGACGGCTATGATATTTGCGAATAAGGTGATCGTAGGGGAGCGACATAAGGCCCGGACCTGAGATCAAAGCGATAAGTGCTTTACCGGATAGAATGCTTAGACGCGGCCCTTGAGGATCAGGCCGAAAGTGCCGATATCTCTAAGGTATGCGGTGTCTCCAATGCGGCAAGGACCTTCCCCTGCTCAAACGTATGGCAGGGAGCGAGTTCTGCTCCGACGCACACCGCCGCGAATACCAGAAAGAATACAGCGATCTGGCCCTAGGGCGGCTGCTGCAATCCAAGCCTCCGGGGCTGGAAAATAGTGGCGGTTCGAATGGGACGCCCGGTCTCCTTACGCCTGTGCCGGGGACGAATGGCCTTTGGTCTCCGCCGGCCAATGTGACCGTGCCGGCCACGCCGCAGATGGAGCCGGTGGTGGCGGCAGCGAAGAACCCGCCTGGAGCATCGCGCACCGCCGCTCTGAAAAGCGAGGCAAGGCCAGCTATTGCGCTGCCCTCACCGCCGCCGCCGGCGGAGAAGGTGAATCCCGATCCGGCGATTGCGAAGGCCGCGAGGGTAGATAAACCGGCTCCGGCAGAAGTAGCGATGATCATTCCGAGGACGCTGGCGTTCGAGCAGGCGCAATCGCCGGCGCCCGGCGCACCCTTTCACTCGGCGAGTGTCGCACCAGCGGCGCTGCTGGAGGCGAGTCCGATTCCGTTAGGACGCGGCGTGGAAAGTGCAGACGTACCCGTGCACGCGATCGAGCGGCAAGTGGAATTGCGAGAGTCAGCGCGCGCGGTTCCGCGGATCGAACTGGACCTGCGCATCGCAGGGCCGGAAGCTTTGGAAACGCAGCAGCAGTCGCTGGCAATTCCGGAGATGGCGAGCATTGCTCCTGAAGACGCGTCGCTATGGACTGCGGAGCGGCGAGATTTTGCGGGCTCACTGGTTGCGTTGGGGAGCCTGGCGGGCTTTGGATTGTCGACGACTGGGTTTGAAGAGCCGAGAGTGGAAGCTCCGGCGGCGGCGGTCGCAGCGGAGCCGACGGCGATCGCGATGGAGCCACCCGTGGTGGAAACAGCACCGCGGCCGGAAGTGGCGGAGCCCGTAGTTGAGGGACCGCGAGTGTCTGGGCCGCGGGTCCCGGAGCCGGTGCTGGAACGGTTGCCGGTCACGGTGCCAGGAATTCCGGCGGGGCGGGCCAAGGCGGGTCAGGTGTTCGGGGCCGCGCTGTTCACCGAGAAAATCATACAAGTTCCGCCGCCTAGCGGGTTACCTCTGCGGCCGCTGATGGTCCTGGGACCGGCCGAAGGCGCGGCGGCGCCAGTCGCCGGTAAGAAGTCCAAGAGCGACGTTCGCATTCTGCCTCCCGCCGTCAAGCCTAGCTTGCCGGTGGTGACGGCGCCCGACCCGGTTTCCGCGGAGCCGGATCTGGGTCTACCGGAGCTTCGTTTGGAGTCACCGGGAGGCTCCGCTGCCTCGCACATGCCCAAGATCGTGGCTGCGGTGGCGGGTGCAGCGATTCTCGGCTTCGGCCTTTTCTTTTTTCTGGGGCGGAGCGAGAGCCGGCCGAAGCCGGCCGTGGAAACTTCAACCACCAGTGCCGACTGGATCAGCAACTTTGCGGCCGACGCTAAGCGGCAGCGCAGGGTATCCGTGCTGCGGGCTTCGATGGGGCTGCCGGCTTACCGCTTGGACTTCGACGGTTCCATACAGATTAAGGGGTTGGGCTGGGTGTATCGCGCGCAGGACGCGAAGAATTATTACGTCAACAAGATCGAGCTCGAAAAGCCCGGGCAGAATCCGGAGTTTGCGATTGTGCACTATGCGGTGATCGATGGCGCGGAGCAGTCGCGTGAGCAGACGCCGCTGCATGTGGATGTACCGCTGGGCGGGCATTACAAGATTCGCTTTGAAGCGGTGGACGATCGCTTCACTACCTGGATTGAGGGTCAGCAAGTGGACCAATGGACGGATGGACGGCTGAAGACGGGCGGGGCGGGGCTGTATCGCGAAGGCGCGGAGCAATTCACATTGCACGGCGACTTCCAGGTAACTCCGTTGGCGAAATAGCGGAAGGACATTTTCATGGCGCAAAATAATGACCCACAGCAAGTTTTCTTTATCGACGACGACCTGATCGAACGGCTGCTGCGCGGGGATGCGGCGCCGGCTTCGGCGAAACAGAAGCGTCCGGCGGCTGCGAGCGGTCTGGCGGCGGCGGTCGCGTTGGCGACCGATGGGAAACTGGATGACGCCGTGCGCGAACTCGAAGCAGCGCTTGCGCGCGGCGAGAATGTAGTCGAGGTGCAGAGCGCCCTGGGGCATCTGCGCTTTGAGCAGCAGAAGTGGAGCGAGGCGCAGGGCCATTACGGAAAAGTGACGGAGCAGGAGCCCAAGCATCCGACGGCGCACTACAATTTGGGGCTGTGCCTGGAGCGGCAGTCAAAATTCGAAGAGGCGGCGAAGGAATTTGAGGCGGCGCTGGCCATCGATGCGAAGCGCTGGCAAGCGCAAGTGGGGCGCGGGCTGTGCCTGCTGAAGCTGAATCAGGCGGAAGCGGCTCTGCCTTGCTGGGAAGCGGCGCAGAGCGAACTGCGAAGTTCGAAAAAACCGCAGCGCCAGGATGACATCCTTTTCGGGAAAGCGGTGACACTGCATAAGCTGGGGCGCCTGGATGAAGCCAATGAGCTGTATCAGAAGCTGTTGCCGCTGAACCCCAATTCCATCGATCTGTTGAGCAATATCGTTTCGCTGGCGGGCGCCCGCAAGGAAGAACCGCAGGCCAAGGAAATGGCGGAGCGGCTGCTTAAAGTTCAGCCGGACTCGCGGGCGGCGCTGGAGTGTCTGGCCAGCATCGCGCTTTCTCGCGGCGATTTTAGCGCGGCGGCGCAGCATTGTTCGCAATTGGTGAAGGCGGCTGCGGATTCTTACGATGGCTGGTTTAATCTGGGCGTGGCGTACCAGAAAACCGGGCGGCTGGAGCAAGCCGCGAACTCCTATCACGAGGCGCTGCGTCTTCGTCCGCAATCGGCGGAAGCCAATGCCAACTTGGGGGCTGTCCTGCAGGAACGGGGCGATATCAAGGGCGCGCGTGCGGCTTATGAGCAGGCGCTGCAAGCTTCTCCGGAGTTGCCGGGCGCGCTGTGGAATCTGGTGCTTGCCGCGGAGCGCGACGGGAACGCCGAGGAAACGGAAAAACTGTTGGAGAGACTGCTGGCGGTGGACCCGGAGCGGCAAGACGCCGCATTCCGCCTGGGCTATCTGCAATTGCAGCGCGGCGAGTATGCCGGAGCGGTGGATAGTTTCGAAGGCTGCCTGGAGAAACGCAAGGATTGGCCGGAGGCGCGCTTGAACCTCGGGCTGGCTTGTTGGAAGTTCGGTGATCTGGAAGCGGCGGCGGCCACGTTCCGCGCAGTGCTGGCGATGAACCCAAAGCAGGTGGATGCTTTGCGGTCTTTGGCGGCGGTGGCGATCGAACAGAAGAACGTCACGGAGGCTCGCGAGGCGATTCGGAAACTGAATTCGCTGGGCGCGGCGACACCGGAACTGACTTACAACCTGGGCTTGCTATTGCAGTCGACCGGCGATCAGAGCGCGGCGGCGGAATGTTATCGAACGACGTTACAGCACAAGCCGCAGTTTGCGGGTGCTCTGATCAATCTGGGCCACGCGCTGCGGGCTGCCGGGCAGGACGATCAAGCCCGGGAGCTGTGGAGCCAGGCGGTGGCTGCCGATCCCGAACTGGCGGCGCGGTACTTCCAGTAGGCTGTCCGCTATCATGAAATTTGGGTGAGAAGATGTCACGCAGTGTCCGCTCACGGATTCTGCTGGTGGTTATTAACGTCGCTTCGCTGGCGAGCCTAGTCTGGGCCCTGCGCGGCGCTCATCTAGGCGAGCTCAAAGAAGACTTGGCGGAGATGAGCTGGTGGTGGGTCGCGCTGGCGGTGGTCGCCGATGTCTCGGTGTATCTGTGGCATGGGATACGCTGGCAGACGCTGTTGCGGCCGGTGGTAAAGCTCAAGTATTGGGAGCCGGTGCGAGCCATCTACGTGGGATTGTTCGCCAACGAGGTCCTGCCTTTCCGCGCGGGCGAGGTGCTGCGTTGTTACCTGCTGGCGCGGAATCCACTGCTGCCGCTTTCGGTTTCGCTTACCAGTGCTTTGATCGAACGGGTGTTTGACGGCATCTGGCTTTCGCTGTGCATCATCATCATGCTGCGCTACACTGCCTTCCCGCACAGCATGCGCTACTTGGTAGACGGCGCTTACGTGCTGGGGATTACGGTGCTGGTGTTGGCGCTGCTGCTGGGCGTGGTCATGTTCCGGCGGCACGAGACGCGCGCGGCGCTGGCGGGAGAAACCGGATGGCGCCGGCAACTGCATGTGTTGATCGACGATTTGGAAATTATGGGGCACTCGAAATCGCTGCTCACTTCGTTTGTGCAGAGTTTGCCGTACCTGATGATCCAGGTCATTCCGATTTACGCAGCGCTGCGGGCTTATGGCTTCGATCTTTCGCTGGGCGTGGCGTTTGTGTTGATGGTGGTGCTGCGTTTGAGCACGGTCGTGCCGCAGGCGCCGGGTAATCTGGGGCTGTTTCAGGTGGTGGTCCGCGAGACTTTGGTGAAAGTCTATAACGTGGTGCCGGCGGAAGCGGCGCGTTTTTCACTGGTGCTGTGGGGGATCATGACGTTGCCGCTGTTGATTGGCGGAGCCATCTCACTGGCGGTGACGGAATCGAAGTTGAGCGAGCTGCATGAGGCGGCTAAGGCGGAGACCAGCCAGATCACGAGCTCGCGGCCATAACCTTTTCGTAGACAGTCCAGGTTTGGGCAACGGCGGAATCCCAGGTGAAGCGCAGGGCGCGCGTGCGGCCGCGGGCGATCAGGTCTTCGCGCAAGGCTTGGTCGGTGGCGAGACGCGACAGGGCGTAGGCCAGTTCGTCCACATTGAGAGGGTCAACGAGAAGGGCGGCGTCTCCGGCTACCTCAGGCATAGCGGACGTTCGCGAGGTGATCACGGGAAGGCCGTGGGCCATGGCTTCGAGAACCGGCATGCCGAAGCCTTCATCGAGCGAGGGGAAGGCGAAGATGCGGGCGCGCGCGTAAAGGGCCGAGAGTTGTCCGGTGGAGAGGTGGCCTAGCAGGTCGATGTCCTGGCGGCGCGGGCTTTCTTCCACGGCGCGTAATTCTTCGGCGGCTCCGTAGCCTTGCGAGGCTCCGGCTAGCGCCAGACGCCAACCGGCTGGGAGGCGCTCGAAGGCTTTCACGAGTCGGGCGACGTTTTTGCGGCGTTGAATGACGCCTACGAAGAGCACCAAGTTGTCGCGGGAGGCTGTCGCGCTGGGGGCGGACGGCATGTGGACGCCGTGGGGGACGACGTGAATGCGCGACGGCTCTACGCCCAGGTGCTCCTCGACCTGCTGGGCGGTGAACTGGGAGACGGCGATGATGGCGTCGCTGTGCTTGGCGGCTTGGCGGGCTTGTTCAGTGAAGCGCGCGCGGAAGTCCGGGGAGGAGTAGTCTCCGGACATGACGAACAGATCGTGGAAGGTGGACACTGTTCGGCGCGCGGGGGCGTCCACGCGCTGGTTGAGGGCGTGGAACAGGTCCGCGCGGGGGGCGCCTACGAGCAGGCGGCGACTGGCATTGGGCGGCAGCGCGTCGGAGAAGGATTTGAACAGGCGGTGCGGGCGGTAGTAGAAGCGGAAGCGCTCTTGAGCGTGCGCGCGGGCGAGGCCGAACATCATCTCGCGCGAATACACGCCGACACCCGATAGGTTGCGTCCGAGGCTATAGGTTGCGTCGAGGGCGATGCGCACTCGACTGTTATCGTCGCATAGTCAGGCGATGCGCAAATAGGTTTCGATGTGGGGTGGGGCCGCCACGAGGTCCGCGATGGCTATGCGGAATTCCTGGATGTGAGGCGACTCGGCGTGGCGGTCGAGGTGTGCTTGCGAAGTCCAGTTTTCGTAGAACACGAAGCGGGAGGGATCGCTCGTGTGCACGTGCAGGTCGTATTGCACGCAGCCGTCTTCTTTGCGCGTGGGTTCAATCAAGGCCAGCACGGCGCGGCGGAGAGCATCTTCCTTACCGGGTTTCGCCTGTATTTCGGCAACAACAGTGAGCAGTGGAGCCATATCTGACGATGATGGCACGTCAAACGGCGATTTGATATTCCTTCAGCTTGCGATAGAGGGTGGTGCGGCCGATTCCCAGGAGGTGCGCGGCCACGGCGCGGTCGCCTTTGGTGTATTCGAGGGCGTGCAGAATCGCGCGGCGTTCCAGCACATCCAGTGGGATAACGGAGGCGGCGGCGTGCGGCACGGAGATGAGCTGGGGCGCGGAGGCATCGGATTCCGCAGGGGCTGGAGCGTTCGCGACCGAGTCAATCCCGACGGCGGCGGTCAGGTACTGCGACTTTTTCTCCAACAAGTGGTTCTGCAGGCTGGAAGGCAGATCGGCTACGTGCAGGAGGGGGCCCGAGTTGATGGCGACCATATGCTGAACGCAATTCTCTAGTTCGCGGACGTTACCCGGCCAGTCGTAGGAAAGCATGACTTCCAGAGCCTCGGCCGTAACACTATAGTTGCCGCCTACTCGCGAAAGGAAATGATTGATCAGTGCCGGAATGTCTTCGCGGCGCTCGCGCAGGGGCGAGAGGCGGATGTTGATGACGTTGAGGCGGAAGAAAAGATCGCGGCGGAAGGTGCCTTTCTCTACTTCCTTGGCGAGATCGCGATTCGTGGCGGCGATGATGCGGAAGTCCGAGTGGCGCGTCGATACGGAACCTACGGGGCGGAATTCCTTCTCTTGGAGCACGCGGAGAAGTTTGGCCTGCAGGTCTAAAGGCAGCTCGCCGATTTCGTCGAAGAAGGCGGTGCCCCCGTTAGCGGCTTCGAGCAAACCGAACTTGGTGGTGCCGGCGCCGGTGAAAGCGCCTTTGACGTGCCCGAAGAGCTCGCTTTCCATGAGCGGGCCCACCATCGAGGAGCAATCGACGGTGACGAAGGGGCCCGACGCGGCGGTATTATGGATGGCGCGGGCGACTACTTCTTTACCGGTTCCGGTCTCGCCTAGCAGTAGCGCGGGCCAGCGGCACTTGCCAAGTTTCTCAATCAAACGGAGAATCTGGCGTGTGCGCGGCGATTGCCCCACCAGGATGTGGCGGGTTTCTTCGAGGTTGGGTGACATGTTCATGCGGGGCTCTTGATAGGGGGACCTAATATAAGGTGTGTTCGGCAAAGATAAACTCTACGATTGAATACAACTTTCCTCAAGACCCGCGTAGAGAGAGTTGGGGTAAGTCTATTGCGGGTGGGGAGTATACCCACTTTGCGGGTAGTACTATTGCGGCGCGAGCGTGGGGGCAAGAGCGGGTTCAAGGGACGGGTCGAGATCGGGACCCGGTTCTGCCACAACAAGGGCAGTTCCGGTTTGCTGGCGGACGCGGACGGCGAGTTCGGCGGCTTGTTCCCGCGTCATTTCGCGGCCGACGATTACGCGCCACAGCGTGGGTGCTCCGGCGGCGCCTCCGGTGGAGACGACACGGACTTGCATGAAGTGGTCTTCGAGAGTGGAGCGTAGAAGGTCTGCGCGGTCGCGATCCGAGAAAGCTCCCGCTTGGACCACGAAACAATTCGTCGGCGGCGTTGCCGCGGGCGACGTGGCGATCGGCGTGGAGAGAGGCGCGACGGGTTGAGTGACCGGGGGCGCGGCGATCACCTTCAGGCGCACACGCGCGGTCCCGGCGCGGAGCATGTCGATGTCGCGCGCGGCGGCTTGCGAGAGGTCGACGATGCGGCCCTTCGCAAAAGGACCGCGGTCGTTGATGCGCACGTCTACTTGTTTTCCATTCGAGAGATTGGTGACTTCGACCCAGGTCTGGAAGGGGAGCGTGCGGTGCGCGGCGGTGAGCTGCTGCATGTCGTAGACCTCGCCGGAGGCGGCGCGGCGTCCGTGATAGGGGAAGCCATACCAGCTGGCGACGCCGGTCTCGGTGGTCCCCAAGCGCGCCGGTGCGAGGGGCGTGTTCACATGCGCGGCGCGATGCGAGCAACCCGCGATGAACAGCACGGCGATGAACAGCAACGCGAGTGCGAGTTGCGTGAAACCCGCGTGAATCGGCCTTCGGAACAACATCATCATTTCCCAAGCACCTAAAACAATTCTACGCATTTACGTTTTTTTATGAAATAGGGGTTGCGTGAGGCGCGCGAGGCGCAAGCGCGGACGCGCGCACTATGCATTTTTTTCTTGACATTCAATTCAATCCACCTTATAAAGGGGACACAAGCGCGTTCTCTCACGAGTGGCGCGTACTTTGATGTTAAGGGAGAATCAAACGATGAAATTCGCAACCAAGAAGAAAGCGGCCCCGAAGAAGAAAGCTGCTGCTAAGAAAAAGAAGTAGCTAAACGGGCTCGCAATAGCGAGTTTGACCAACCGGCCCCGAGCAATCGGGGCCGTTCTTATTTTGTGCCGCCGTTCTTATTTTGCGCCCGCCTGTTTCGTTCCCACCTGATTCGTAATCACCTTGGCCACTGCTGCGCGCAGGTCCACGTATGTCATAGCGCCGGGATGGTACAGGCGCACGATGCCCGCGCGATCGATCAATACGATGGTGGGCGTGGTGCTGGCTCCGTAGCGAGTGAAGTTGGCTTCGCTCACTTTTACTGGGGCCTCGATCACTCCGCTGTAATAGGTGCGGCGCACCTGTTCGATGTAAGCGGTCTCGACGGCGGGCGCGGCGTCAATGCCTCCGGCCACGTAACCGTACTTCTGCGTGGGTGCGAGGAAGGCCAGACCTTGCGGAACGAACTCGGCCTTGATCTTCGCAAGGATGGGAATTTCCGATTTACAGTCCGGGCACCAGTGGGCCCAGAAGAAGACCAGCGCGGGTTTGCCTTGCGGCCGCACGATGCCGTCGAGAGGGGGCGCGGGTTTGCCTTCGAGTGTAAGCAGCAGCAGGTTTTTGCGAATGCGGGGCAGGATCGAGGTGGTACTGAAGGTGTTCGCCTGCTCCTGCAGAAAAGTCACAGCTTCGCTGCGGCGGCCTTCGGCGGCGAGGGTCTGGGCCTGGATCTCGATGGCGGCGCCGAGCGCTAGCGGCAGATGAGATTCACCGTCTAGCGGGCGCTTCTTCAACATCTCCGCCGATTGCGCGTAGATGCCCTGCGCGAATTTCCCGGCGGCGGCGTAGTTACGGCTTTCAAACTCGGCGCGGGTCAGCCAGCTAAAGGCTTCCAGGTACTCGGGCGTGATGCCTTGCGCGGCGCGATAGGCGGTGAGTTCTTGAATGGCGCGGGCATCGGAGCCAGTAGTGAAGGAGGCCAATACATCCTGCACGATACCGGCCGGTGCCGGGGTCGCGACCGCCAGTAGAAGCGAAATGGGCAGGAAGCGGTGCATGCCGGTTAGAGCTTGAGGGTTTTCAAGTATTCGCGGAAAGCCTGGCCCAGGTCGTGGCGCTTGAGGGCCAACTCGACGGTGGCTTGCAGAAAGCCTTGCTTGTCGCCGGCGTCGAAGCGCTTGCCCTCGAATTTGTAGCCGTAGATCGGGCGGTTGCGCAGCATGTGCTTCAGTCCGTCGGTCAATTGAATCTCACCGCCACTGCCGGGCTCGATGGTCTCGAGCGAAGTGAAAATCTCCGGCGTGAGCACATAGCGTCCGATGATGGCTAGATTCGACGGGGCGTCGTCGGCCTTCGGCTTTTCGACCAGGTTGCGGATGCGATAGAGGCGGTCCTTGCCGCCGTTGTGGGCGACGGGCTCGGCATCGACCACGCCGTACGCCGAAATATTTTCGCGCGGGACTTCCATCAGGGCCAACACTGGAGCGGAATAAAACTCATAGACGTCGAGTAACTGTCGGAGGCAGGGCGTTTCGGCGTCGATGATGTCGTCCGAAAGAATGACCGCGAAGGGTTCCTCGCCGACCAGCTCGTGCGCGCGCAGGACGGCGTGGCCCAGGCCGAGCGCTTCCTTTTGGCGGACGTAGGCGACGTTGATCATGTCGGATACGGCGCGCACGGTGGCCAGCAGGTCTTTCTTGTGGCGGGTTTCGAGGAGGTGCTCGAGTTCGAAGCTGACGTCGAAGTGGTCTTCAATGGCGCTCTTGCCGCGGCCGGTGACGATGATGATGTTCTGGACGCCGGAGTGCTTTGCTTCCTCGACGCCGTATTGGATCAAGGGCTTATCGACAAGCGGCAGCATCTCCTTGGGCATGGCTTTGGTTGCCGGAAGAAATCGCGTGCCGAGGCCGGCCGCGGGGAAAACTGCCTTACGAACTTTTCTGGTCATGCAGCTTCTATTCTATCGGCTGAGGTGAAGCTGTTCGGAAGGGGTTACTTCAAGAGCTTGGCGATGGCCTTCAGTTCCTCGCGAATTTTACCCAGGAGCGGGGTAATCTCGGCGGGATCGGCGTCAAACAGATCGCGCTGGACGCGCTTACGCTTGCCGGGGGCCGCGGGAGCGGGGACTACTTCGGGTTTGGCCCGCGTTCCAAGGAACTTGCGCGCGCCTTCGATCGTGAAGCGCTGCTCATAGAGCAAGCGCTTGATTTCGAGCACCATTTCGACATCCTTGCGGCGGTAGAGGCGGTGGCCGGTGCCGGACTTCTTGGGGCCAAGCCCGGGGAACTCGGTTTCCCAGAAGCGCAGGACATAGGGTTTGATGCCGGCCAGGCGCGCCACGTCGCCGATCCGGAAGTACAACTTGTCGGGGATCTCCGGCGGCGCGCTCACGATCATGTCTTCTTGCGAACTCATGACGTACCCTTATGATAATGTCCCCGCTTGTAGGAATCCATCCGGTCCGCGAGGCGCTGCTGGCCGGGCGGCCGCTCGATCGCGTCGTAATCGCCAAAGGCGCGGGCGGCGCGCGCTTGCAAGAACTGATCGCCCTCTGCCGGGAACGCGGCATTCCGGTGCGTGTCGAGCCGCGGGAACGGCTGGATCGCGCGGCCAACGGAGCCAACCACCAGGGAGTGATCGCCTTTGGAGCAGCCGAGAAGTATTCGTCGATCGACGAGACGGCTGCGTCGGGCGGACTGCATGTGATTTTGGATGGGGTGGAGGATCCGCACAACTTGGGGGCGATCATTCGCACGGCGCATGCGGCGGGGGCGGCGGCAGTGGTGATTCCGGAGCGGCGGGCGGCCGGACTGAACGAGACGGTGGGGCGGGCGTCGGCAGGGGCGCTGGCGTATTTGCCGGTGGTGCGGGTGGTGAACATTAATAAGACGCTGGATGAACTGAAGGAGCGCGGTTACTGGATCTATGGCCTGGACGAACGCGGCAAGGACACTTACGACCAAGTGATGTTCACGAAGCCGTCGGCGATTGTGCTGGGGGCGGAGGGCAGCGGCCTGCATGAACATGTGGCCAAGCGCTGCGATTTTCTGGTGCGGATTCCGATGGCGGGGCAGGTGGCGTCGCTGAATGTCAGTGTGGCGGCCGGCGTGATGCTGTTCGAGTGGAAGCGGAGGGCGGCCAGCGAAACAACGGCTGGTTGACGCCGCCTACGCGGCCGGCCTGATACAAGCGCGGATCCATGCGGACGAGTTGGCGCTCCATCGGCGGCGTCAGGATGCGGGTATGGGGGATCTCGCACAGGTAGCCGGGGATGTCCCAAACTTCGTCGAGCGTGGTCATCCATTGGATGGAGCGGTCGAAGCGGGCCAGATTCACGGGGCGGGAATAAGCGCGTAGGGTCTTTTCGCCGGCGGGATTGTAGTAGTGCTCGAAGTAACTAAGGGCCAGCTCGCGGATGGTGGCGTACACGGGCTCGCGCGAGCGCAGGCCGGCGTAGTCGGATTTGGCGAGGGCTCCCCAATGGCCGTTCACGCGGTAGACGGCCAGCACGTGATCGGAATCGCGAACGGCTTCAAGATCGACGAGTAGCGGAGGATAACCCAGGCGTCGCAAAGCCATAGCCGCGAGCAGGGCTCCCTCCATGCAATGCGCCACGCGCTCGCGCAGGACCGTGCTCGGCGAATAGCAGGTGGCGCCGTGTGGCTCCTGGTTATAAGCGATCTCATCGTCAAGAAATTGCTGGATTTTCGCGGGTGTCGTCAAGCGATGGAGCACCTTGCCAGACTAACGCAAGTGCCTACGCCGCTGGTACACTACGGGCATGTGGGAGCTTCGGCTCGGCGACGAAATCGACGATTATTGCGTAAAATGCCGGCGCTTGACGAACCACGCGATTGTGTCGATGGTGGACGCCAAGGCGGCCAAGGTGCGCTGCCGGAGCTGTTACGCCGATCACGATTTCCGCAACGAACAGGCGCCGCCTTCGAAGAAGGAACTGGCCAAGCAGAAGGAGTTGTTCAACGCAGTGCTGGCCGGGATCGCTCCCGCGGAAGTGGCTTTGCCGGAAGCGGTTGAGGCGCCGCTGGAACCTGAAGTGAAAGCGAAGGCCAAGAAGAAGAAAGCCTAGGTCGCGGCGGGGGTCCACTCGCGCCACTCATCTAATAGCGGGAAGTAGAGCCCTACTTTTACCGGGTTGCCCAGCGCTGCCAGGATGCTGGCGTAGCGTTCCATCTGATCGCGGTAACGGCGCTGCTGTTCATCCAGGAACGCTTCCAGGTTTCCACCTTCGTGCGCGCTGGTCTTGAAATCGATGATCCAGCGGATGCCGTCGTCGAGGAACGTGCGATCCACCAGGCCGCGCACGATTTCTCCGTTCACCACGCCGGTGACGGCGTATTCGGTGTGCGAGTCTTCATGCGGCGCGAGAATCCAGCTGCCGCGGCGGCTGGTGCGGATGCGCGCGAGGGCTTGGCGGACGCGATGTGCGGTCGCTTCGAGATCGAGCGGCGAGACGCCGGCGTGCGTTAACGCTCTTTTAATCACGGCTATGTCGGGGGGATCGGCGTCGACGTTCGGCATGCGTTGTAAAAAGGCATGGACGACTGTGCCGGCGTGGCGCAGGCTCTCGCCTACCCATTCAAACGTGGGCGCATGCGGTTCGGCATCGGGCGCGGCGGCGCTGTGCCACTCGACGGGCGCGGGTAGCTCGGGCAAACGCCAGGAATCCGGCAAGCGGCGCAGCATGGTCTCCGGGGGCGGCGCGGCGGGGGGCACGGCGGCGAGGGTGCGCCGGAAACGGTCCACTTCTTCGGGTGTGAGGGCGGGCCACAGGTCCGCCAGCATGGAGTCCGAGGCGGGCTTGGGCTCACCGGTTCTATCCAGGCGGACGTGGCCCATGAGGTGAAGGCGTTTCTTGGCGCGCGTGGTGGCGACGTAGAGTTGACGGGCGCGTTCCCATTTGTCCTTCTGCCGCTCGATGTCGCGCAGGTAGCTGTACAGAGCGTCGGGCTCGGCGCGAGTTTCATCGATGGGGGCCATCAGGCATTCGAAGCGGTCTCCTTGGCGCCACTCGTGGAAGAGAACGAGAGGTTTGTCTTCGGGTTTGGAATGGCGGCCGAGGCCGGGCAGGATGACGGTGTCGAACTCCAGGCCCTTGGCCTTGTGGATGGTCATCACGTGCAAGCCAGCTTCGGCGGGATTTTCGGGCTGCGCGAAGAGTTCGGCGACGCGATTTTCGAAGCGCTCGAAATCGCGGAGATCCGCGCCCGACTGGGAAGCTTCCAGAAGATCGAAATAGGCCGCGGCGTCTTGCAGCGAGCTTGCGCTATCGAGACACGCGGGGCCGCCCAGTTTCATCCAGACGCGTTCCACCCAGCGGCGCAGCGGCCAGCGGCCTTGTTGGGCGAACGCCTCTTGCAGGGTGTCGCGCAGGCCGATGGCGCGCTTTTGGCCGTCGTCGGAGAGAGCGCGCAAATCCTGCAGGCATTCCCAGACGCTGGCCGATGGGCGCTCGCGCACCATCGCTTCCAGGTCGGCGAGTGTGAGCCCGCACCAGGGCGCGCGCAGGATGGAGAGCCAGGCCACGCGGTCCGCCGGATTGAGTAGGGCGCGGGTGAGCGCGAGCAGGTCGCGCACGACGGAGCGTTCGGCGAGCGAATCGATGTCGACAGCGCTGAAAGGGAGCGCGGCGGTTTTGAGGGCCGCGGTGATGGCGAACAGATGGGAACGGGCGCGCACGAGAATCGCGATGGAACCGCCGGGGTCTTCGTTTTGCGCTTCACGAATGCGGCGGACGACGCAGGCGGCTTCTAGCTGATCTTCGCCTTCGACGAAACCGTCTACGGTGATTACGCCGGCAGGTTCTGTCTGCGCGGCCTGGGAGTCTGTGTAGGTCACGGCTCCGGTCTGGTCATCGACAACTTTCGGAAAACGATCCGCGAAGAGCGCATTCACGCGCTCGACGATGGCTGGGCCGGAGCGGCGGTTCAGGCGGAGCTGCAGCGGCTGCAAACGTAAATCGCCGATACCCCTGCGCTCTACTTCGCCGAACAAGCCGACCTCAGCCTGGCGGAAGCGATAGATCGACTGCATCGGGTCGCCGACTAGAAACAGCGTGCGGCCGTCATCGGGCTGCCATCCGCCGGTCAATTGCAGGAGCAGTTCGAATTGCGCGCGCGAGGTGTCCTGGAATTCGTCGACCAGCAGATGCTCGATGCGCGAGTCCATGCGGTAGGCGACTTCGGTGGGGTTATCGATGTGGCCCAGGGCCTCGCGGGCGGCGATGCCTAGTTCCATGAAATCGATGACACGCTCCGCGCGGAACACCATGTTCAGTTGCGCCACCGCGAGTTTTAACGATCGCAGCAGGGCCCGCAGAACGTCCCACTGCTCATTGGTGTAAGCGGGCGGCGGGAGCCGGCGCAGTCGCTTGAGCGCTTCGAGCAGGCCTTCGCGCCGGTCGAGTACGGCGATCAGATCGGCGCAGCGATTCTTCTGGGGATCGCTGCCAGGCGGGAAGCCGCACTTCACAGTGAGGCCCTTGCGCTTACGCCAGTCATCGCCACCGGTCAGCACCACGTCCGCTAGTCTTCGCCAGACAACGACGTCCATCAACCGCGGTGCCCGGCCACTTCACTAAATCTTGCCGGGACGTAAAGCGCGCCAGATCCATCCAGGTGCCCGCTGGTCAGAGGGGACTAAAGCTTCGGCGGCAGCCAGACCATCGGCAACTGTGTCAGTCAGCGCCTTCTCCAAATCGGCACGCGCCTGATCGTCGTCATCGTCGACGGCCAGTTTCATCCACTGGTCGCGCTTGGCGAGCATGCTGGCGATCAAGTCGCGCGCGTGGGTCGAATTATTATCCAGGTGCCTCAGCAGGGTGGTGAGGGCCTGCTGATAATCGGGACTGCTATCGAGCAGCGTGAGGTGCGCGGCTTCTTCGTACAACTGGCGGGCATCTTCTTCAATGCGCGGCATGCCGCCGAGGCGCGCTAACCAGGGCATCTCGCCGGTGATGGACATGCAGAGCGAGTCAATTGTCTGGACGCGCAGGCGGCCGGGGTGGCGGAGGAGTTCCCAGGCGAGTTCGCGGTCGCGCTGGAGCACGGCGAGCGCCAGTTCGCGCGTGGTTTGCAGATGCGGTTTCTCGACAGGGGTGCCGGCTTGGGCGGCGTGCAGTGCGCTCAGGACGCGATCCAGCATTTCACCGGCGGCTTTGCGCGTGAAGGTAATGGCGACGATGGATTCCGGTTTGGTGACCACCGCCAGCAGGCGCAGGAAACGCTGAATCAGGAGTTCGGTTTTGCCGGAACCTGCGGGGGCCCGGACGGTAAAAGAACCAGTGGGATCGAGAGCCGTCTGGCGCTGCGGCTCGTCGAGCTGGTGCAGGATTACGGGACTACTCACCGGCTTCATCCTCCTGGATGTTGAGCGCGCGCACTTCGGATATGCGGCACAGCGAATGGAGCTGGCAGAATTCGCAGGATTTTAACCCGTACTTAGGGTCGACTGCGGCGTCGCCGCGAAAGAAGCTGGCGCCGAGGTGTTCCACCACATCGATCCATTCCTCACGTCGCTGCTGAAAGTCCTGTCCTTTGAGGCCCACGAGGTTCGTGGCGTGCGGCACCAATACGGCGAATTCAACAGATGAAATAACGTGTTGGCTCTTGGTGGCGTAGAGCATTAATTGCGGGGCGTTGGGCCGGTCGCCTTCCCAATCTTTGACGTTCTGCTTGTCGGATGTTTTGTAATCCAGGATGCCGTGGGTGCCGTCGGCGTAGCGATCCAGGCGGTCGGCTTTGATCGCGAGTTTGAGGCCGCCCACTTCCACTTCGCGCGGCTGTTCGCGCTCGAGCACCGTGAAATCCGGCCTGGCTCTTTCTTTCTCCAGCCATTCTGTGAGCAGGTCATGGAGGCGCGTTTGCTCGAGGGCGCGCGCACGTTCGAGCGATGCGCTGCGCGAGCGGCGGCTCATGTGGATATCGAGCGCGGCGCTGACGGAGCGCTCAATGACGGCGTCGATCTCCGGCTGAGAGAGAGCCAGCAGTTCACGTTTCGATCCGATATCACGCCAGAAGAATTCCAAAGCGATGTGGGCTACGGTGCCGCGCTCGGACGGCGAGATGCCGATATCAGCAGCATCGCTCTCACGGGCGCGCAAGCGGTGCTTCGCAAAGGCGCGGAACGGACACGCGGCTTGGTCGGCTAAAACAGTCATTCCTCCGCGACTGCGAAGCGCCGGCGGCTAGGGGCGGGGCCTGACTATCCAGTTGTTGGTCCAGGGGAACCGCGGCCGAGAAGATTTTCCGCAAGGGAGTCTCGAACGCTGTCCCGATTGCCGGGGTCCCCGGGAGTTCCTCGATCAGGGGGCTGACGCGAAGTTTTTCCTCGCCCGAGAATTGCGGGTAGCTGCATACAACTTCAGGCGCTGAAGCGAGCAGGCGGGCGGTGACGCGGCGGGCGTAGTCGAGTTCGCGATCGGGCGAACTGTGCGGCATTCCGGCGTGGCGCTGGAGCGACACAGGCAGAAAAGGATTGGGGCGCGCGACGCTGGGCCATGCGCCTCCGTGCAAGCCGGCGATCCACAAGGCGTCGAATTGCGATCCGGCGGCCTCGAGCATGTCCATGATTTGAACGGGCGCGCCATCATCGCGGGGCGCGAAACGCTGATCGCGGGCGATGCCGCGCAAACGTTGGAGTGCCTGGCCGTAGGTGAGGCGGGGCAGCACGACGTCGAGCGAGGCGAGCCCGGAGAGAAGGTTCTTCCAGAGTTCGACGGTCTGATGCTCGGCGGGAGAAAGCGCGCGCGAGCCGGGCCAGCCGGCGTGGCGCAGCAGCTTCGAGAAAGTTGCGCTCCACTCACTGGGGTGCTGACGCTGGCGCGATTCTTCGGCAGCCTTGGCCATGTCGGGGAAGCTGTGGCGCACGGCGTCGACTTCGAAGGAAATCTTGTCGACGCCCTGGCGGCGAAGGTCGGCGAAGAGGCGCGCGCCGTGCCGCCGGTCAAGGCGCAGAAAGGGGGAGCGCAGCAGCATTCCCGCCTCGCCGATTTGCAGTCCGGTATGAATTCCTAAGGCGAGCAGGCCGGCGGCGATCAGAGGGACGTCTGCGGACGGCACACCGGCGGAAATGTGGAAGGCTACGCCGGAGCCGGGGCGTGCGAAGTCCAGGCCAGGGTGGAAGGTGTCGTCGAAAATGCGCTCGGCGGCGGAGGATAATCCGGCGAGGCCGCGGACAACGATTCCAATGCGCGCGTTCGGCTGCGCTTCTAGTTTGCAGCGTGCCCAGGCGGCGGCTTGGATTAATTCTTCGGACGCGTCACGGACGCCCACGCGATGGCGCACGGGTGCCAGGTGTGCGGGTTCGGCGGGCCAAGGCTGCGCTTGGCAAGCTTCGAACAGGCGCCGGTCCGCGGGCGTGAGTTCGTCGAAACCCGCATGGAAGAGCGTGCCGGGAACGAGCGTTCCCGCCGAGATGCGGTCGAGAAGCGCACGCGGGAGCTGGCTGGCGGTGATCCAATTGTTGTCATGCAGCTTGCGCTCGACGTCCAGCATCCACTCCAGAAATTCCGCGGGATCGCTCAGGCCGCGAAATTCAGCGACGTTGCAGGGCGCTTCCCAGGCTCGTATCAAATGCCACGCTTGCGCGGCGGCCGCTACCGTGGCCGGGAGATCGAGCAGAACGCTGGCGCCGTCGGAGGCCGCGATGGCTTGTTCCCAAAGGGCTTCTTCCTGAACTGGACTCAGCAAAACTGGCGTGTGGAACGGATCGCGATACGCACACTCCTCCCAAGCCCGCGTTAGCCACGCCCCGCGCGGAAGGATGTCCGCGGTCTCCCATACGCGAGCGCCCTGGCGGCCGCGTTGGGCGTCGTAATCGCGGCGCAACTGCCGGCTCAGGCGCGCGTTTGCAGTGACCAGCGTGCCTTGCGTGTAGCGATCCACTCCGTTAGTGTCTCATCGTCTCGCCTGATATTTGCGCAACAATTCAAACAGCACTACGCCGCCGGCTGTGGCGACGTTGAGCGAGTGTTTGCTACCCAGCATGGGGATGCGGATATGCATGTCGCAGCGCGCACTTACTTCCGGGCGGATGCCATCCACCTCGTGGCCGAAAATGATGCACACCGGGAAGGCGGGCTGCCACTGGAACAAATCCACTGCGTGGGGCGTGGTTTCGATGGCGGCGATCTGATAATTCTGTTCGCGGAGTTGGTCGAGGAGCGGGAGTGGATCGGGCGCGTGTTCCCAGCGGACGGTTTCTTCGGCGCCGAGCGCGGTTTTGTGGATCGCCTTCTGGGGAGGGCAGGCGGTGATTCCCGTCAGCAGAAGTTTTTCGGCGGCGGCGGCGTCGGCGGTGCGAAAGAACGATCCCACGTTATACATGCTGCGCACGTTATCCAGCAGGATGACCACCGGAAGTTTGCTGATTCCTTCGTAGGGTGAGGCCAGCGGCGTGGCGCGAAAGGGGAGCCGGTCCATGTTCTATAGTGCGTCGTGTGCTGCTGCCACTATAGCGTGAGCCGCCCGCTATAATGGACCGTTGACGCTCTCGATCGTCATCCCCGCGTATAACGAAGAGCGCCGTCTCCCGGGAACCCTTGACGTCGTTTTCAACTGGCTCGACAATTCTCCGTATGGCGATGCTGAGGTGCTGGTGGTCGACGACGGGTCGACTGACTCGACAGCGGCGGTGGTCGAGAGCCGAGCCGCGATGGAGCCGCGGCTGCTGCTGGTGCAAAATCCCGGCAACCGCGGGAAGGGCTTCGCCATTCGTCACGGAATGCTGCAGGCGAAAGGGGATTGGATTCTGTTCTCAGACGCCGATCTCTCGGCGCCTATTGACGAATTTCCCAAGCTCTTCGGAGCCGCGCAGGAAACCGGCGCCGCGATTGCGATTGGGTCCCGCGCACTCGATCGTTCGTTGATCGGCGTGCACCAAAGCCAGTGGCGTGAGATGTCGGGCATCCTCTTTAACCGCATCATGCGGTTAATTACGGGGCTGCCGTTTTCGGATACGCAATGCGGTTTCAAACTGTTTCGGCGGGACGCCGCGCTGCGCGTGTTTCCGCTGCAGCGGCTGGATGGCTTTAGTTTCGACGTGGAAGATTTATTTGTGGCGCATACGCTGGAGATTCTCACGATTGAAGTTCCGGTCCGCTGGAATAATGTGGAGGGGACGAAGGTGGGGCTGATGCAGGGGGTGGCGTCGTTTCTGGACCTGCTGCGCATCCGCTGGAATTGGTTGCAGGGCCACTACACGGATTAGACTGGAGGGATGGCAACCAAAGCTGGCCTCCGCGCCATCCCTTTGCTCGATCTGACGCGCCAGTACCAGCCGTTGCGCGAATCGATCCAGGCGGCGATCACGCGTGTGATCGAATCGCAGCGCTTCATTCTGGGAGCCGGAGTGGAGCAGTTCGAGCGGCGCTTCGCCGAATATTGCGGGGCGCGGTTTGCGATTGGCTGCGCTTCCGGCACTGATGCGCTGGAACTGGCTTTGATGGCGTTGGACATTGGTCCTGGCGATGATGTTCTGACGGTTCCTTTCACGTTTTTTGCCACGGCGGGGGCCATTATGAGCTCGGGGGCGCGGCCGGTCTTTGTGGACGTGGATCCCGGCTCTTTCAATATGGACATTCGGCAACTCGACCAGGCGCTCGCGAAGTATCCGCGTGTTAAAGCGATTTTGCCGGTGCATCTTTATGGCGCGTGCGCGGATATGGGTCCGATCATGGCTCGGGCGGCGGTTCGCGGGATTCCGGTGATTGAGGACGCGGCGCAGGCGGTGGGCGCGGAATGGCAGGGTCAGCGTGCGGGCAGCATCGGGACGCTTGGCTGCTTCAGTTTCTTCCCGACGAAGAATTTAGGTGGGTTTGGCGACGGCGGGATGCTGACTACTAACGATGAAGAGATGGCGCGCAAATTGAAGGCGCTGCGCATTCACGGATCGTTTGAGAAGTACGTTCATCAGTGGCCGGGGATGAATTCGCGGCTGGATGCGCTGCAGGCTGCGGTGCTGGACGTCAAGCTGGATTACCTCGACGACTGGAATCGCGCGCGCCAACGCAACGCCGCGATTTACCGCGAGGCGCTGTCGAACGTGGTGATCACGCCGGCGGCGGAGCCCTACCAGACCAACCATGTGTTTAATCAATTCGTGATTCGCTGCCAACGGCGCGATGAGTTGCGGGCATTCCTCGCTGAGTCCGGCGTCGGGACTGAGATTTACTATCCTCTTCCCTTGCATCTGCAACCGGCACTGGCGAGTTACGGGTATAAAGCCGGCGATTTTCCGGTGAGCGAGCAGCTCGCCAAAGAGGTTCTCGCGCTGCCGATTTTCGCCGAGTTGACTGAAGAAGAGATCACCACGGTCGCGGGGCTGATCCGCGAATTTTATCAGCGAGGATAAGCGTTATGCGGTATTGTTCTCTCGCGTTGTTTTTGGCGGGCGCCACTTTGTGCATCGCGGCGGATGATTTGCCGGCGATACCGCAAACGCCCAAGAAGCCCGTTACTGATGAATACCAGGGCGTGCAGGTGGTCGACGACTACCGGTGGCTGGAACCATCCGCTGATGCCGACGTTCGCAAGTGGAGCGATCAGGAGAACGCTCGTGCGCGCGCCTACCTGGATCGGCTGGCGAACCGCGCGGCGTTGGTGGAGCGGCTCAATCGACTGAACGGCAGTTCGTCGGTACGTTTTTCGGAGCTGGTCTCGCGCGGCGGTGTGCTTTTCGCCATGAAGACGCAGCCGCCGAAGAGGCAGGCTTATCTGGTCGCGCTGGCGTCGCCTGACGATCCCGATTCCGCGCGCACGGTGGTCGATCCCAATGTGCTCGACCCGAGCGGCTCGACCACGATTGATTTTTATGAACCGTCGCTTGACGGCAAGCTGGTGGCGGTCTCGCTGTCGAAGGGCGGGACGGAAGACGGGTCGGTATCGGTGTTTGAAGTCGCCACCGGGAATCAGCGGTCTGACTTGGTTCCGCGCGTCAACGGGGCCACGGCGGGGGGCAGCGTGGCTTGGAATCGTGACGGCACTGGATTCTGGTACACGCGCTATCCGCGCGCGGGGGAGCGGCCTGTTGCCGACTTGGATTTTTTCCAGCAGGTTTACTTTCACCGGCTGGGCGCGGCCACCGCGCAGGACGAATACGCCGTGGGAAAACAGTTTCCGCGGATTGCTGAAGTCGAGCTGCGGTCGGCGGACGACGGTAGATACGTCCTGGCGCGCGTGGCCAACGGAGATGGTGGGGAGTTCCTGCACTTCATGCTGTTGGCTGACGGCCAGTGGCACCAGATCACGCGCTTCGCGGACCATATTTCGCAAGAGGCCTTTGGGCCCGACGGAACGCTGTACTTGCTGTCGCGCAAGGATGCTCCCATGGGCAAGCTGCTGGCGGTCGCGCCACCGACTTTCTCGGTGGCTAACGCAAAGACAATTTTGACCGCGACGCGTTCTTCGATCGATGGTTTCGTCGAGGCTGGCTCGCATCTATATGTACGCTTCATGGCGGGCGGGCCGACGAAACTTTTTGACGTGGAGGCGGGGAAGCCGGACAAGCCAATCGACATTCCGCAAGTTTCTTCAGTGGGCCAGTTGGTGGCGCTGGGCGGTAATCAGCTTCTGTTTGAGAACGAAAGCTATGTCGAGCCTTCAGCTTGGTATCGTTACGATCCAGCGAACGGGCAGGTCAAGAAGACGGCCATGTTCCAGACGGCGCCCGTGGATTTTAGCGACGTTGAAGTGATCCGCCAGACGGCGATTTCAAAAGACGGCACGCATGTGCCTATGACCATTTTGCGGCGCAAGGGCACTAAGCTCGACGGCAAGAATCCTACGCTGCTCACGGCTTATGGCGGCTACGGCATCAGCCAGAGGCCCAATTTTTCAGTGCGGCGGCGGTTGTGGCTGGATCACGGGGGCGTGTGGGTAGTGGCGAATTTACGCGGCGGAGCTGAGTTTGGCGAGACCTGGCATGAGCAAGGGCGCCTCACCAGCAAGCAGAATGTATTCGACGATTTCATCGCCTGCGCGGAGTTCTTGATCAAGACTAAGTACACCAGCGCTGAGAAGCTGGCGATTGAAGGTGGCAGCAACGGCGGGTTGCTGATGGGCGCGGCGTTGGTGCAGCGGCCGGAACTTTTTCGCGCGGTGGTGTCGCATGTGGGCATTTACGACATGCTGCGCGTCGAGACTTTTCCCAACGGCGTCTTCAACGTGACTGAGTTCGGCACCGTGAAAGAGAAGGATCAGTTTCAGGCGCTCTACGCTTACTCGCCTTATCATCACGTGAAGGACGGAACCGATTATCCCTCCGTGTTGTTCCTGACCGGGGCTAACGACGGCCGCGTCGATCCCATGAATTCGCGCAAGATGACGGCGCGGCTGCAAGCGGCGACGCACTCCGACCGGCCTATTCTGCTGCGCACCAGTTCCACTTCCGGCCACGGCATCGGCACGGCGCTGAACGAGCGCATCGAGCAGGATGCCGACGTGTTTTCGTTTCTGTTCGATCAGTTGGATGTGAAGTAGATCCGGGTCACGTGCGGTCCGGCGCCCGGGAGGCTCACGCGCAGCACTGGTATAGCTTCCTTGCGTCCATAGGTTTTCGAACGCCAGCCGGATTCGAGCTGCGCCTCGGCGCCCGCAGCGATCACCAGTTCGGCGCTGGAACCTATGCGATATTTTCCAGCTGCGGACGGTTCGGCGTTCACACCGAAATGCCAGAACTGTTCGAAGGGGGGCGGACCTTCAATGGAGTCGGTGATGACAAGGGAGTCCGTTTCGAGTTCGAAGCGGCGGCGGTGGGTGAAGGCGCGCGCGACGCACTCGGCTTCGAGAACGTGGTCGCTTTGCTCAATCACGCGCACGGTGGGTTTATCCGTCCAGCGGAAGGGCCCGGCGGGGGTGGCCTGGTCGAAGCCTGCGGCGCGGATGGTATTGTGCGCGGCGCTCGAGCGGAAGCGCTCACGAGCGGCGGGGTCGCCCAGGTAGCTATAGGTTCCGGAATCGATCAGCAGCTCTTCTGAACCGATGCGCAGCACCAGGCTAAGAGTGTCGGAATGACTATGGCCGCCGGAGCCGCGTCCGAACGGGCCGGCGTCCGCGACCAAGTGTAGATTACCGCGGGTGACGATCCACAGGCCGGTATCGGGGAAGAAGGCTGTCGCGGGGGGCGAACCGCACTCCGTATTTTTAAGCGCGGATTCGCCGATCCACCAAGCGGCTTGCTGCTCAAGGTCGGCGGCTGCGCCGGACCACTCGGGGCGCTGGAACAGCACGGCACAAGTCGCCAGCGTCGCGCGGCCATATTGCGACCCGGGTCCATAAGGGTGAAAGAAACGGCCGCCATCGTCATCGCCTAAGTACGCAATTTCGCGCTGCGGGCCTAGTAGGGCGTGCAAGAATTCGGCCATGCGAGTCACCTTCTCGGGCATGGGCGTGCCAGCAATCAGGTAGTGGGCCAAAAACATATCGAGCGCGTATACGTGATAGTAAGTGGATTGCTCGAAGTAGCTGCCGTCGTTTTGCACCTGCGATTCCAAGTGCTTCTTCACGACGGAAGTTCCCAAATCGCGCCAGCGCGCGGCGTGTGGGAATTCGGAAAACAGGCGGCCGAGGGCGTCCAGCACCACCGCCTCGCCCAGGAGATGCGTGTTGGGTGAAAAGTAGAACGACAAGTTGTGTTCGAGATGATAGCCGTGCCGATACAGAGACCGCAGTAAATCGCGGCGGGCCGCGGGCGATAGGGCATCGCCTGCCAGATGCCACACCCAAATCCAGGACCACGCGCGAAAAGCGACTTCGAGCGCGCTGCACCAGTTGATACCGCTCCACGGCGGGTTGGCGGCGTACCAACTGGAGAGAAGCGCTTCGATGCCATCCACAAACTCGCGGCGCCCGCTGAAGCGCCAGGCTTGCGCCATCGCTACCAAGTACTGATGCCGATTCAGCTCCCAGATCACCTTATGATCGCCGGCGATGGCGCCGTTAAGATACGGCACACGTCGGAAGTAAGGCGTGCCGGTCACCTTGCCGGAAACGATATCGCGCCGCCACTCGGGCGAGGTTCCCCACTCCTGGGGTTCTCCGAATAAGACGTAGCGACCGTTCAAAGCTTCTGCGGCGATGGCTTCCACTTGCTGAGCGAAGGCACTGCCGCGCAGACGTTCGACCGCTGCGGCGGGATCGGGCATGCCGGCGAGCGGAGACACGGGCTCCGCGAAATCACGCGGCAAATCCGGGGGCGAAAGCCAGGAACGAAGGTTGGTCGTTTCCTGGCGGAGGCGGAATTGAATCTCGGCTGCGCTGCGCACGAAGTTCAATTATCCGCTACCGGATGTAGCGTTATGGCAACGATTGCACGTTTACGCTGGACATGGTGTTGCCGACATACTGCAGCACCACCACGTTGACTCCGCTGCTGCCTGGCGTGGTGACGTTGAATGTGACCCAGCCGCTGAAATCCTGTCCTTGCGGGAAGGCGGCGCTGCCGAATCCCCCTTGCGGCAGGCTGGGATCCCAGGCGAACACGGTACCGATGGCGCCCAAGGCGGGGATCTGGAAATCGTTGTAGGTCACGACATTGCCGTTCTGATCCAGCAGTGTGCCTCTCACGGTAACGGGCGTCGTCCCGGGATTCGCAATGGCCGCCGAAGCTGCCAGGTTATTGGCTGGATCGGCACCCTGGTTGGCGCTCATGGCCACGGGCGCGGTCCAGGTGGTGGCGGCGGGCGCTCCCTGCTCGGTGATCTGCGAGGAATACGAGTCGTTGGATTGCGTCAAGAATGCCAGCTGAGGATTGGCCAGCCTTCTCAAGTTAGCCGGATCGGTGGAGGAATACTGCACCATCACCGAACCGTACGCGAAAGTGGTGGGGTCGGGTTGGCTGGCGCAATTTTGGCCGTTTATATCGCAACTCGCTGGCGGATTCAGGAAGTCCACATCGACTGACTGGCCGGCGTTCAAGGTATAAGCAGCGCTTTCGCCTACTTGCAATTGCCCGCTATGAGTGTCGGTGTAATAAGCCGGCAAGTGATTTTGCACTCCACTGGTGGTGGACACCGCCGGAAGCAGCGTGAAGCGGAACTGGACCGCGCCCGCGGTAGCGCTGGGGGGATTGGCCGCCTTTAAGCGGCTCTCCCAACCGGCGCCGAAGACCACCCAAGGAAGCGTATATTGTGCGACGCATGAGCCGTCAGCCGCCATTGGGAACTCCGCGCAACGGGTCAAGGATGTCGCGCTCGAGGAGCCTGAGGGGTTGGTACCTTGCGGGTTTACTTCCACACTTGACATGGCGTTACCCACGTACTGGAGCACCATCGCGGAAACTGCTCCGCCATTCGGAGAAACTACCTGGAAGGTAACCAGACCGTTGAAATCCTGCCCTCCAGGGAACATAGCGTTTCCGAAGCCGCCAAAGGCGACGCTCGGGTCCTGCGAAAATACCATGGCGACCGCGCCCAATGCGGGGACTTGGAAATCACGGAAGGTTACGGTCTGGCCGCTTCCGGCGTAGAGCGTTCCGCGCACTGTGATGGGCGCCGCTGACGGATTCGCCAGTGCGGCCGACGCCTGTTGGGCGGTCTGCGGATTTGCGGTTTGGTTCGCGCTCACCGATACGGGAGCGGTCCATAGATTGGCGGCAGACATTTCATGTTCGGTGGTCTGCCAGGCATAAGCTCCGGTCGAGGAATTCGCCAGCAAAGTGAGTTGCGCTTTGGCGATGCCCCGCAAATACGCCGGGTTGTCGGCCACATACTGCACCATCACCGAACCGTAGTCAGCGGTGTTCAGATCTTGCGTGTTCCCGCAATTCTGGCCGTGGCTGTCGCAGCCGGCCGGCGGAGAAAGGAAGTCGACCAAGATGGATTGTCCGGGGTTCAGCGAGTAAGTTTCGGCTTCTGCAACCTGCGGCTGCTTGTTCACCGTGAAAAAGGCAGGCATGTGGTTCTGGATGCCGCCTGTCGTGGGTACTGCGGGCAGCAGCGTGAAGCTGAACTGGATAGTTCCGCCGCCGCTTCCTTTGGTGAGGTTGGCGGCACTAAGACGGGCCTCCCAGCCGCCGCCGAAGGTAATCCACGGAAGGATATCTTGCACCATGCAGAGTCCGCCGGGGGAGGTCTGGAATTCCTGGCAATTGACCGCAGGCGCCAGGGTGATCGTGGCGGTCTGGCTGTGGCCATTCAAGGTCGCCTGGAGGCCGACGGTTTGGCTGTAGCTGACGGAACCCGAATTGGCCACGAAGGTGGCGTTGCTTTGCCCCGCTAGGACGGTGACGTTAGCGGGTACGGAAAGCATTTTGCTGTTGTTGCTTAGCAGGGCCACGACCTGCGCACCAGGGGCGGGGCCGTCCAACTGAACCGTGCAGGTCGTGGAAAGGTTGCTCGTCAAGGCGGTGGGCGTGCAGGCGAGGGATGTGAGCTGCACCGTCGCCACGGCCGCGGTGACGGTGAAAGTTTTCGAACCGCCATTGAGGCTGGCTGTCAGCAGAGCGGGCTGGCTGGCAGTCACGGCGGCGACGGTGGCGCTAAAAGCAGCGCTGCTCTGACCCGCGCTGATATTCACGTTGGCTGGAACGCTAACGCTGGTGTTGTTGCTCGCCAGCGTAACGCTAACCGCAATCGCCGGCGCGGCGCTCACGCTAACGGTGCAGAGGGAAGTACCGGGACCGGTCACGCTGGCAGGCGTGCAGATCAGACCGCTGAGCTGAGACGGCGCTGTCAGGTTGATCGTCGCCTGCTGGCTCACCCCGCTCATAGTGGCCGTAATGATAGCGTTCTGGCTGCTGCTGACGGTTCCGGAGGTAGCCGCGAAAGTCGCGCTGCTTTGTCCGGATGTAACCGCGACACTGGTGGGTACGGAGAGCAAAGGGTTGCCGCTCACCAGCGAGACGATCATGGTGCTGGTGGCGGTGGTAGTCAGGTTCACGGTACAGGTGCTGACTGCGTTGCTCGCCAATGTCGAAGGCGAACAGGACAACGAGCTGAGCTGGGCGGGCGCGCTGCCAGTTGCAGTAAGGGCGAAAGTCCGCGAGACGCCGTTCATGGTCGCCGTCAGCATCGCCGTTTGATTGGAGACCACGGCGGCGACCGAAGTGCTGAACGTCGTGCCGGTGAGTCCGGCGCCGATATTGACGCTGCTGGGAACGGTCACACTGGTGTTGTTGCTCTGCAGCGCGACAGTGGCCGCACTGGAGGTTGGCGCCGTGAGCGCTACGGAACAGATGGTGGTCCCGGGAGAAGCCACGGTTCCTGACGCGCAAGAGAGACTGCTGAGCTGCGTTACCGCGGTCAAGCTGATGACGGCCTGCTGGCTCTGCCCGCTCAGGGTCGCCGTCACGGTGGCGTTCTGGCTGCTGCTCACGGTTCCCGAAGTGGCCGTGAAGGTGGCGCTGCTCTGGCCCGACGCTACGACGACGCTGGCTGGCACCGTTAGCGATGCGTTGTTGCTCGCGAGCGCGACGGTGGCGGCGCTGGCGGCGGCTTTGTTCAATGTCACCGTGCAGGTGCTGGACGCGTTGCTGCCTAGCGTCGAAGGCGTGCAAGCCAACGACGTGAGCTGTGCCGGAGCAGAGGCGGTGACGGTAAACGTCTGCGAAACGCCGTTCAAAGTGGCGCTGAGCAGAGCTGCCTGATCGGAGGTCACGGCGGCGGCGGTAGCGGTGAAAGTCGCGTTGTTCATTCCCGTGCTAACGCTGACGCTGGCGGGAACGGTGACGCTGGTGTTGTTGCTCGATAACGCAACGCTGAGCGTGCCGGAGGCGGCCGCCGTCAGCGTAACGGTGCAGAGCGATGTGCCGGGGGCATTCACGATTGCCGGGGAGCAAGTCAGGTTGCTCGGCTGAAGGGCGGCGGCGAGGCTGATCACGGCCTGTTGGTTTATGCCGCTCAGCGTGGCCGTGACAGTGGCGTTCTGGGTGCTGCTTACGGTCCCGGAGGTCGCCGTGAAAGTGGCGCTGCTTTGGCCCGAGGCCACGACGACGCTGGCCGGCACTGTTAGCAATCCGTTGTTGCTGGCGAGCGTGACGGTGGCTGCGCTGGTGGCGGCTTTGCTCAAAGTTGCCGTGCAGGTGCTCGAAGAGTTGCTGCCGAGAGTGCTCGGCGCGCAGGCTAATGAACTGAGCTGCGCGGGGGCGCTGCCGGTCAGCGTGAAGGTCTGCGAAGAGCCGTTCAGAGTGCCGGTCAGCACGGCAGTCTGGTTGGAAGTGATCGACGCTACGGTCGCGGTAAAGGTCGCGCTGCTCAGTCCGGCGCCGATAGTGACGGTGGCGGGGACGGTTATGCTGGCGTTGTTGCTGGAGAGCGTAACGCCGGCGGCGCTGACCGTGGCTGCGGTCAAGGTGACGGTGCAGCTGGAAGTCCCGGGAGCATTCACCGTTCCCGGCGAGCAGCTCAAGCTGCTGATCTGCGCGGCGGCGGCGAGGCTGATGGTGGAGGGCTGGCTCTGGCCATTCAAAGTTGCCGTAACAGTGGCGCTCTGGCTGCTGCTCACGGTTCCCGAAGTGGCCGCGAAGGTGGCGCTGCCCTGGCCCGACGCGACTACGACGCTGGCGGGTACGGTCAGTAAGCCGTTGTTGCTGGAGAGCGCTACGGTAGTTGCGCTGGTGGCAGCTTTATTCAAAGTGACAGTGCAAGTGCTGGAAGTGTTGCTGCCCAAAGTAGAAGGCGTGCACCCGAGCGAACTGAGCTGTGCCGGAGCCACCAGGCTGATGGTGTTGGTCCGGTTCACGCCGCCCGCACTCGCAGTCACGATTCCCGACTGATTGGAGCTCACTTGCGCGCCGGTTGCCGTGAAGGTGTTGGAGGTTTGTCCGGCGGCGACGGTTACGCTCGAGGGCACCGTGAGGTTGGCGTTATTGCTCGAGAGCGAAACCGCGAAGCCGCCCGAGGGAGCGGTCCCATTCAAGGAGACGGTGCAGGAGCTGGTCCCGGGAGTGTTGATCGTCAGAGGGTTGCAGCTCAAAGTGCTGAAAGCGACGGACACGGGCAGAGTAATGCTGCCGGAGCTTCCGCTGGCCGTAATGGAAGTGCCGCTGGCGTTCGACGCGACTACGCCCGTCAGCTGAATGGTAATCGGGTTACTCGACGGCTGCCCTGAGATCTGGAAAGTTGCTGTGGCCACGGGGCCATCGGCGATCACGGTGCTATTGAAGCCGACAATCAGACAATTGTTCCCGGAGCAGGAAAGAGACTTCCCGGCTGCTGTAGTGGAGGAGCCTGCGGCCACCGAGACACTGGTGATATCGGAAGAGTAGGTAAAAGTCCATTGGAGTCCGGCGGTCTGTGCGCCCCCGGCCGAGGCAAGGTTGATCGGCAGAACAACGGTACCCCCCGCCGTCCCAGTAGTGGAACCAAGCGACAAGGTCACGCTTTGAGCAAAGGCAATACTTTGTAAGCCCAGTAGAACAAAAGTACTAAGAAGGATTTTCCGTGCCACACTTGTCTATCGATCCGCGAGGGATAAGCGGGCAGTGGGACTTTCACCTAGGGAGTAATGGGAATCCCGTTAGGGGGGGCTTAAGGGCCCACAAGGGTGGGGGAAAATTGCCCTATATCCGAATGTTTTAAAAGCTCTGACCATGAACATGTATGCTGAGACAGAGGAGAGTCATCGTTGAAAGCTGAATCGGTTCCGGTTCCGATCCGTAGTAGCCTCCGTTTCTTGATGACTCCCTTGCGGACTCCGATTTCGTGGTTGGGACAGCACGGGATGCTGCCACCGGGCGCACGCAAGTTCATCCCCTACCGTTGGGTCACTGAGCCCTTCACCCTTTATGGAGATGGCTGGAGTTGCAAGTATCAATCCGGGCCGCGCGACGCGATCGGGCATTTTCTTTTTCTCGACGGCTTGCGGAACTGGGAACGGGAAACTACTCCGGTATTTCGGGACCTGCTTAAGACCTCTCGCTGTTTCCTGGACGTGGGAGCGAATTTCGGGGTCTACACACTTGTGGGGTGTTCTGTTAATCCCAACCTCCAAGTGGTGGCGGTCGAGCCGGTTCCGGCGATTAGCGAGGTATTGCGCGAGAATGTGCGCTGCAACGGCTTCGAAAGCCGGGTTACGGTACTGCAGGCGGCTGCCTCCAAGGAGGAGGGTTGGCTGCCGTTTCACGAGTCCGATGAACCCACCATGGGCAGTCTAAATGTAGATGGCTACCAGGGTTACTCTGGAAAACTAATCCAGGTTCGCGTGGTGACGCTGGACTCTCTTAATACCAAACCGGATCTGATTAAGATCGACGTCGAAGGGTTTGAGGACGTCGTGCTCGAAGGCGCCGAGGAAGTGCTATCCACTTGCCGGCCGCGGATCATTCTGGAGGCGAATCCCGACGGGCCCTACGAGCGGGTGACGCAGATTCTGCGCCGCCACGGCTACGGGTTCCAGAACCTTACACCGTCCGGTCCGCGAGCCGCGGAAGTCATTCAACCCCATCCCAGCGAGCATTTCCGCAACTGGCTGTGTTTGCCCCAGAACTAAACGAGAAAAGAGCGGTAGAGCTCCTGGATGCGTTGCACGGAGGTGACTCTATTGAAATTTTCCCGCACGAAGTTGAGCCCGCTATCCGCCAATTGCTGGCGCAGCGATTCCGAGGCGATCAGGGAGCGCAGCTGGCGCGCCAAATCCGCGGCGTCGCCGGGCGTGAACAGCAAGCCGGTTTCGCCGTCCAGCACCAGTTCGGGATTTCCGCCGACGCGCGAGGCCACCACCGTGCAACCGCTGGCCATGGCTTCGAGCAGCGAATTGGACAAGGCTTCAGAGAGCGAGGGCAGCACAAAGATGTCGATCTCGCGCAGCCATGCGCGCACGTCTCCGACGCCCGGCTGAAATACGCACTGCGCGCCGAGGCCGTGCTCGCTGGCGCGGGCTTCGAGAGCGGGGAGCATGGGGCCGTCGCCGACAAGCAACAGTTTCAGGCCGGGGGCGGCGTCGCGCACTTGAGCGAACGCATCGATTAATGTCAGCAGTCCTTTTTCGGGGCGCAAGGCGCACACCACGCCGATGACCAGCGATGCGTCCGCTACCGGCGCAGGGCGCAGCGGGGGGAACGGGCGGTAATGTTCGGTGTCGATCCAATTGAGACACACGTGGAGAAGTTCCGGCCGCGCTCCTTCGTCCTCGATCATGTGGACCCGCATGGCTTCGCAATTCACCACGATGCCGTGGGCCAGGCGATCGGTGAAGCGGGCTAGCCGGTGGTAGCGGGGCTGCAGGTCGCGATAGGCGCGCTGGCTCGAGAGCACGACGGGCACTCCGAAGGCGCGGGCTACCGGGACGGCGAAGCAGGTTACCGGCAGGTCGAAGGTGTGCACCAGTTGGATGTTATGGCGGCGGATATACTGTCCCATTTGCCACGCTCCTTCGAGTGCGTTGAACGCCATGAAGGAGCGCACGGGAAGCGCCAGAATGGGAATGCCGGCCTTACGAAGTTCTTCGGCGCGGAAGCCGTCTTCGAAAAAGCAGCCGACGTGCGCTTCGAATTCGGATTTGTCGAGAGCCTGCGCCAGCTCGGCCATCTGCCGTTCGCTGCCGCCTAGACCCAAAGCGCGGACCATCAGGAGGACTGGTTTAGGGCTCGGCGCGGACATTAAGGAAGCATCGCTCCGAGCGTGGGCGTGTACGCGCACGTTACAATTGCATTTTGAATTCCACCACGCCTCTTCGTCTCGCCTACCTGGTGAGCCAATACCCCGCCGTAAACCACACATTCATCTTAAGGGAAATCAGAAAACTGCGAGCGTTGGGCTGCGACATACAGGTGGTGTCGGTGCGCGGGCCGGACCGGACGGCGGAGAAGCTGGGTCCTGACGAGTTGGAGGAACATAAGCAGACGCTGGCGATCTTCGAAGCGGGGGCGGCGGCGATTGTGGGGGCGCATTTGAAGACTTTACTGAGCCGCCCGGGGGGATATATCGCGGGGCTGCTGTATGCGGTAAAGCTGGCGGGCTGGGACCTGCGGCAGATTTTTCTCAACCTGATGTATTTCGGCGAGGCCGTAGTAGCAGGCTCCTGGATTTGGAAACGTGGGATGACGCATGTGCACTCGCATTTTGCGTCAACGCTGGAACTTTTTGTGGCGCGCGTTTTCCCGATTACTTTCTCGGCCACGATCCATGGACCCGATGAGTTCAACGACGTCATTGGATTCTACATGGCCGAAAAAGTGGCTCGTGCGGCGTTCTTGTGCGCGATCAGCCACTATGCGCGCAGTCAGCTCATGAAGGCTTCCGATCCCGTGCACTGGCACAAGCTGGACGTGTCTCCTTTGGGTGTCGACCCTAGTGTGTTCGTGCCGCGGCCGCATCGCGAGAATCCGGAGCGCTTCGAAATGCTGTGCGTGGGACGTTTGGCGCCGGCCAAGGGCCATCACATTTTGGTGGAAGCCGTGGCGCGGCTGGTTCGTGATGGACGCAGTTCGCTGCGGCTGCGATTGGTGGGCGATGGGCCGGCGCGGCCTAGTTTGGAACGCGCGATCCGTGATTTGGGGATGGAAAATCATGTGCGGCTGGAAGGCTCCTTGAATCAGGATCGGGTGCGGGAAATGTATCGCGAGACCGATCTGTTTGCGCTCACCAGTTTTGCCGAAGGTGTGCCTGTGGTGTTAATGGAGGCGATGGCCATGGAGATTCCGTGTCTCTCGACGTGGATCACGGGGGTTCCGGAGCTCATCCGGCAAGGCGTTGACGGTTGGCTGGTCGCGCCCGGAGATGTTGAGCAGGCGACCGAGGCGCTGGCGAATTTGATCGATCAGCCGGAGTTGCGGCAACGTTTGGGGAAGTCGGGGCGGTTGCGAGTGATGGAAAAATACGATCTGGAACGGAATGTGATGAATCTCGAACAAATTTTCCAACGCCGGCTCGCGGCGGCGCCGGAGGGGGCGCATGGCTGAACTGGATCCTGCGATTGGTACAGGGAATTGGGAAGCCTACACGCTTCCGATGGAGCCCATTTACGCTGCTGCCGAGCAGTGGAAGCGCCGTTTGGAAGGCGTGGAGAAGCCCTGGCTGTGTTGGAACGTGAGCCCACGCTGGTCGCTGTTGCAGCAGAAGATGGTGCGGCACGTGGGGTGGACTCCGGTGGTGGGCTTCGATCCGCGCGCGGGTGCGCCGCCGGTGATTCCGGAATCGATTCTGATCGACTTTAACGAGAGCTTTCAGTTTCCCGTGATGTGGCCGCACTTCCCGCTGGAATTCATGTTCCTGTGGGCGCCGCGGCTGGCCTTCTGGCACGCGGATTTGTTGTGCCGGTTCCCGGTATTGGAAGAACTGGCGACTATGTTCGCCTCGCTTCAAGACGGCAGCATGGCGGCGGTGCTCGACAAGGGCGGTTTGCGCAACTCCTTGAAGTTCAAATCGCACCGCTACTGGGAACTGTGCGGCTGCACTACCCGTGGAGCGAGCGCGGATCAGTTCAAAAACGGCGCCGGATGGTGGCGCTGCTGGGATCACCACATTAATTGCACGGACCCGGCGGAGCGCGCTCGCCGAAGTTCTTATTCCTACGATAGTGGCGTGGCGATTCTTTACTGGAAGAACAACTATAAGGGCTCGATCGTCGATATCAACATCAAGCTGGTCAATGAGGGGCATTGCAGCGAGATCACTTCGAAGAGTTATGTTGAGGGACCGGATCATCAAAGCCCGCAGCGTAATCTGGCCTGGGAACTGGACCGGAATTATTCGCTTGATGAGGTCGCTAAGCGGCTGGGCATTGAGTCACTACTCGACTAGCCCACGCGCTGGAGGATTTGCTCGAACCCCGCGACGGCTGCATCCCAGGAACCGTTCGCAATCACCCACTCGCGAGCGGCAGTGCCGAGTTGCCGGCGATCACTTTCATCGCTGAGCAGACGGATGCATTCGTCGGCGAAGTCTTCCGGGCGATCGGCCAGGCGGATCTGATCGGGATGATGAACGGGCAGGCCTTCGGCGCCCACGGCTGTCGAAACCACGGGGACGCCGGCGGCCATGGCTTCGTAGATTTTCAGGCGCGTGCCGCCGCCGATGCGCAGGGGAACGATGGAAACGCGCGAGCCCCACAGGAACGGGCGGACATCCGGCACGGTGCCGGTGACGTGAACGCTCGGGTCAGTGTCGGCCAGGCGGCGGATCTCGGGGGTGGGGGCGCGGCCGACGATCCCCAGAGTGCATTGGGGATGAGCGGCACGAATGCGCGGCCAGATGTTCTCCATGAAAAAGCGCATGCCATCGATGTTGGGGATCCAATTCATGGCGCCGACGAAAATCAAGTCGCGGTAAGGCTCGACGCTGGGAGGCGGGGCGAAGTAATCGCAATCGACTCCGGTGGGTACTGCCGAGACATTTTCGGATAATCCAAAGAGTTCGCGAGTGGTTGCGGAGTCGGTTTCGGAAACCGTGACGATATGGCGCGCCTGCTGGCAGATTGCGTTCTCGTAGCGGAACATGCGCTTGGCTTGGGTGCGGAAGAAGGCGCGCTCGGCCCAGCGGCGGGCATTTTGCGAATGGCGGCGCCAGATTACGGTTTCGACGTTGTGCTGGAAGAGAACGCTGCGGTCCATGTGCGGCACGTTCTGCGCGGGGAAGACGAAGTCGCACACGACGCTGTCGAATTTGTGTTGCGCGATCAGTTCGCGCAGCTTGCGCTCCATGTCGCTTGACTTGTAACGCGATACGGAAAGCGGGAGGGGGGGAGAAAAAAGGAGCCGGCTAATGAAAACATAGGCCTATATTATTTCGATTAATCAATTAATCCCCGTACACATAATTTGTGAAAATTAGAAGCACGCAAAAAAATCAATCATAATTAAAATATAGTTCTCAGTCCAGCACAATTAAAATTAAAAGAGCTAAAAGATCTGTCGCTGTTCTACTATAGAAAATCATAGGTTTAAAATTTAAAATCTCACAATAATTATTGTTAAATTATAGCGCGCAAATATATGAAAGAACATCAAAGCTAACATAAACATAAAAGTTCTTTGTTGAAATCAATACACAAATATACAGAATGAATATATATAGTACAACTAGCACAAGGCCAGTGAGTCCTCAAGGGGCCTTGTGCCACGGATGGCCGCAGCATTGCCACGCTGCATGGCGATGCCCAGTCTCTGGCGCAGAAAGGCCAGCGATCTTGGGTCCCCTGACTTTTATTTCGTAGAGATGCGTCAAATTTCGCCAGCCTTTCCGTGTCACATCCATCGATAGGCCTATGATGTAGCTTCAAAATGGTGCATATACGGAAAGGCTGGTGGAGATGTGTCAAATTTCGCCAGCCTTTCCGTGTCACATCCATCGATAGGCCTATGATGTAGCTTCAAACTGGTGCATATACGGAAAGGCTGGTGGAGATGTGTCAAATTTCGCCAGCCTTTCCGTGTCACATCCATCGATAGGCCTATGATGTAGCTTCAAAATGGTGCATATGCGGAAAGGCTGGTGGAGATGTGTCAAATTTCGCCAGCCTTTCCGTGTCACATCCATCGATAGGCCTATGATGTAGCTTCAAAATGGTGCATATGCGGAAAGGCTGGTGGAGATGTGTCAAATTTCGCCAGCCTTTCCGTGTCACATCCATCGATAGGCCTATGATGTAGCTTCAAACTGGTGCATATGCGGAAAGGCTGGTGGAGATGTGTCAAATTTCGCTAGCCTTTCCGTGTCACATCCATCGATAGGCCTATGATGTAGCTTCAAAATGGTGCATATACGGAAAGGCTGGTGGAGATGTGTCAAATTTCGCCAGCCTTTCCGTGTCACACCTATCGATAGGCCTATGATGTAGCTTCAAACTGGTGCATATACGGAAAGGCTGGTGGAGATGTGTCAAATTTCGCTAGCCTTTCCGTGTCACATCCATCGATAGGCCTATGATGTAGCTTCAAAATGGTGCATATACGGAAAGGCTGGTGGAGATGTGTCAAATTTCGCCAGCCTTTCCGTGTGACATCCATCGATAGGCCTATGATGTAGCTTCAAAATGGTGCATATGCGGAAAGGCTGGTGGAGATGTGTCAAATTTCGCCAGCCTTTCCGTGTCACATCCATCGATAGGCCTATGATGTAGCTTCAAACTGGTAGCTGCAATCTTCTATAGTTTAATCTTCTCTTCTCATTGAGCCTTTCTATCCTTTTTATTTCATTTTTAAAATGTAATGAAATTAACTTGTTTTTGTCTTTGATTTTCTTCATGACTCGGATATCCAGAATTTGAATTTAAATTAAAAAATACACATTCATAACAATTTCAATTATTACACTGCGAACAAAGCCACTAGTTTCTTAATACCTTCACCTTTTCCTCCGCGTTCGCCTTCCTTGCCGCTTCGGCTACTTCTTTTGTCACAATCGTCCGGCCGATCGGCGCCAAGGGAAATACCGGCCAGTTTTAAGTGTTGAATGCCAAAGGGTATCCCAATAAGGGTGATAAAAAGCAAAATGGCCACGATGTCGTGGGCTAAAGCCAGCCACAAACCCGCGAAGATGAACCAAATCACATTCCCCACCAGGCCCAATCCTCCGGTGCCGATGTCGTCTTTGCCGTAAAGTTCTTTTGGGCTGATGGCTTCCCGGCCAAAGGGGAAAAAGGTGAAATTACCGATGACGAAACAGGCCCTTCCCCAAGGGATTCCGACGATGCTGATAAAGGCCAAACCACCCACGAACCACCAGCAAAGGCCCATCAATGCGCCGCCAAAGATGAACCAAAGAAAGTTTAGGATCGTCCGCATCAAATTTCTCTCTTCCTGAATCGATCAGAGATTCTTCGGTTCCTCATTCAATGAATTTTGCATCTTTTGGAACAAATCGTTGCGGGTATCCAGCAGAATTTTAATCATTTGCTTCCGGACGTCTTTCAATTGGGCGTAGATCTTATCGGCGCCGGCCCAATCCTCCGCGTTTCGCACCGGGATCAATTGCTTATCCAGTTCAAAGATTTGATCCATCAGAGGCTTATATTGGTTCAAAAGATTCTGGCAATCGGTATAGATGGCCAGGTCTTTTGTATCAACCGTCCGAGTTGGCTAACTTTTTGTCCACCAGGGCCATGGCCTGTTCCATCTTCAGGGCTTCAATTTTATTGCGGTCCTCCAAAGTCGGAAGATCCGTATCCCAAGTGGCGTCCCGGAGCGCTTTTAAGTCGACGATTTTGGCCTGATAAGCCGCCGCGCCCTGGGCATCCCCGGCCTTTTGGGCCGCGTCAGCCTTATCCTGCAAAACGCCCTTGCACACTTCGTAAAGGGCGCGGGTATATTTCAATTGGGCGTCGTTGTGCTGGTCCCTCAGCTCGATTAAATCCTCGTTCAAGTTCACCAATTGTTCATAGGTTTCGTTTTGAATATCTTGAGCCTCGTCGGTCGCGGGCTGACTGTCCGACGGGTCCGGAACGCCTTCCGCCAGCGCGGCCGCCGGAAGCGCCAGAAAAAGGACGAAAGCCAAAGGAAGGCGGCGGCTCCAGGGAAAAATCATCGCACTCCCGGAAAATAAACCCGAATCGTTCGGCGGATAAACAGTCTTCATAAACCACCTCCGTAAAATATTTCAACATCTTACGTCCCAACCTCAAAGGCCAAACCTGGTTTCTAAAAATTTTATGAATTAGATTTATTAACGAAATAAACATAGATAAACATTATTCCAAAAACCAACCAAAGAAAGGACGATTGCCAACAATCGGTCCAATTGTTTAACCGAACATTTTTCGGGTCAGCGGGGTCATAAAGAACATCGATGTTGTCGCCCGGAAACAACGAACCATGCTTACAGGGGTATTCAAAAACCTCAGGGGTGCCGTTGGGAAGGGTAAACTTCACCTTCAAATCATAAGACCTCCCGCCTCGATAGCTACTACTCATTAAATCGTCGGAAACAACCGTGCCCGTGGTTTCCACGGCCTTTTTTAGGAACAGGAGTGTTTTTACCGAAAAACAAAAACTCATAAAAACCAAAAATAAGCCGATGTACAAATTGATCCGCGACCCGGCGGTATATTTATTCCATGCCAATGCCGACCCCCGCGATTTTAAACCCCTATCCGGTCATACCATTTTTTCAAAAACAGATATCGGACCGCATCATAAAAGGGTCAAGCCTGAAAAAATAAAATTAAACGTTCCCCTGCTTCTTTTTCATCCTGGCTAGGAAGACTTTCGCCGGTACAGTGCTGGCTTCGGTTCCACTTTTTTCATAGAGGTCGGCACCC
>CAVVZG010000007.1:0-30396 GCA_963752205.1 Bryobacterales bacterium
GTTATGTTAGCGTGCTTCGGCGTTTACGTATTGCTAATCTACGCGTGCGATCCGCCATCATCATCTTTTTGGTGGTGATGCTGGATCGAGTGAGCAAGCTCTACATCCGCTCGAGCTACGCCCCCTGGGACGTCACCGTCGTCATCCCGCACATCGTCAACATGGTCCACGCCGAGAATCCCGGAGCCGCCTTCAGCATGCTCGCCTCCGCCCCGCCCATCGTCCGCGCCGTCTTATTGATAGGCGTGTCCATAATGGTCATGGCCATCGTCGGCGTAATGCTGTGGCGTCTCCCCAAGACCGCCAGCGCGCTGACATCCACGTCGCTGGCGCTCGTTTTTGGCGGCGCGTTCGGTAATTTGTGGGACCGCGTCCTCCGCGGCTCCGTCACCGATTTCCTGCAAGTCTTCATCGGATCCTACGAATTCCCGTCCTTCAATGTCGCCGACAGCGCCATTACCATCGGAGCCGCACTGCTGATTATCGATTTGCTGACAACCCGCAAGCCACCCGCCGCCTAGGTCAGTTCAGCAACCCTTCTAACGCCGGCAGCGATACGCCGCTCTCCTTCAGCGCAGCCTCGTGAAATTCTTTCAGCGAGTAAGCCGTGCCCTTCTTTTCCTTGTAGTGCGCGCGCACGTTCAGCCACCCCTTCCACCCCACAAAGTACGTCGGCAACTGGCAGGACGAAAGCTGCGCCCGCTGCAATTTCGCGGTGGCCTCTTCTTTCTCCTGATACGTGTCCTTAATCATCAGATCGATCGCTTGCTGCTCGGTCATGCCCATCGTCTGCAGCCGCACATCCAGAATCGTATTCGCCAGTACCCGCAAAATCTGCTTGTCGAAAGTCAGCCGCAGCCCCTTGCTGTTATCCAAATACCCCGCGTCCGACATCAACTGCTGCGTGTAAACGCCCCATCCTTCCACGTACGGCGTATTCGAAAATAGCGTACGCAAGAGCCGCCGGGACACCGGCTGCACATCGTTAGCGTATTCGAATTGCACATAATGACCCGGCATCGCCTCGTGAATTGTAAGCTCCTGCAACCCGAAATCGTTATACTCGCGCAGCTTCGATTCCGCGCGCGCCGCCGACCAACTCGGCGTAATCGGCGTGACCCAGTAGAACGCACCCAGTTGCGGTTCCAGCGGAGGCGCCGGATTGAAACCACCTACTCCGTAGATGCCGCGCAAAAATTCCGGAGTCTCCGTCACCTGCAAGTTGGACCGCGCCGGCAACGTAAGCAGATCCTTCTGCTTAACGAAGGCGGTGGCTTGCGCCAGCATCTCTTTCGCCTTAGGAATATAGTTTTCACGAGTCGTATGCTGCCGAGCCGCCGCCTCCAGCGCCTGCTCGACGGTCTGCGGCGCGGATAACTTGGCCATATCAGCCCGTACCGTTTTCAGGTCCGCCTCGGCCGCCGCCAGCAGTTGCTCCGGCGTCAATCCGGACGCCAGCACCAAAGCGAATTTCTGCGCGTACTTCTCCTTGCCCAGCCGCCAGTCGGAAGTTTTCTTAGAAAGCGAGTCCTTCAGAAAGACATTGAAATCCCGCGCCGACGCGATGGCTTTGTCGGCAGCCGCAGCATAAGCCGCCTTACGCGATTCCGGCACCGCCGCGCGCAGGGTCTTATCGATCAGCTCGATATTCCCGTCATTCTCTTCCCGCGCCACCCGATTCCAAACGTCCGGCGAGTCCGTCAAATTCGCTTTGGCTTGTTCGAACAGCAGCGGCACCTTCGCCAACCGGCTGGTGATGTGGTCGAACCGCTGCTCCACCGGAGCGTAATTCAACATGTAAGGCGTGAACAAAGCGTTGCCGACCAGTTCCACATAAACCGTAGGATTATGTTTAAAACTTTGAATAGTGTTCAGCTCCAGCAAACACAGCCCGATGTTGCTATCGATAATGTCCAGGTCAGCCTTCTGTTCCTTATCCAGCTTGCTAGCGTCCAACACCCCCGCCCGGTTCTGAATGTCGGTACAAAACTGCCGCTGCTGTTCGAGCCCGGCAGCGCTATAGTCGTCGAGCATCCCATCGAGCGTCATCCCGTTGTGCTGGTGATATCCTGCCGCCGTCGCGCTGACCGGCGACAACGCCAGGTCCCCGTAAATGAAATCCTGCGTGAGTTTTTCCGAATCCGCCAGCGGCGGTGGGGTCTTGGTACATCCCACCAGTAACATCGTCAGCGCAAAAACCAGAGGTTGCCGCATGAGACCTAATATACGCTGGACGGTACACTATTGTGTGAGTTGGCAAGCAAGCGCAATCTCGCCTATATCGCAGTGCTAGCCGGATGCTTCGCGGCAGGCATACTCGCCGGTTGGACCGCCCTAGCCGCGCGCGTCGACCACTACGCCTACGACTTGATGACGCAAATGACTCCCGCGAAAAATGCCGCTCCGCAGTCGGTGGTCGTCGCGATCGATGAAGAAACATTGCGCGCCCGCGGCGGGATGCGCAGCATCCGCCCCATCCTAACCGAGACCCTGCAGCAGATTGCCGCAGCCCAGCCGCAAGCCGTAGCACTCGACGTCCTGTTAGCCGACAAAGCCGACGACGCTGAAGACGCCCGGCTCGAAGCGGCGTTGCGGGACACCAAAAACCTGGTCCTGCCCTGCGATCTGGTGGGCGGCGCGTGGGAAGATCCCCTGCCCCGTTTCGCCGCCGCAGCCGCAGCCGTAGGCCACGTGCATCCCGAAGTCGATCGTTTCGACGGCGTCAGCCGCGAAGTATCGCTCGAAGAAACCGTGAACCATCAGCGCCGCTGGGCGCTAGCCCTCGAAGCCTTCCGCGTCGCGCGCGCGCAGCCGATCACCGAATCGCCTGGCGATGTCTCCGTCGGCAGCACCGTAATCCCCGCCGCCAGAGCCGACAACGGCCGCCCCATGCTGATCCGCTATTTGCCCGGCGGCGTCCCCACAGTCTCGGCTTTGCGCGTCAAGGAAAACGCAAATCTCCTACGCGGTAAGACCGTGTTCCTTGGCATCACCGCCCTCTCCGCCGCGCGCGACCGCCTCCTGAACCCCTACGGCCAAAACGTCCCCGGCGTAGAAGTGCACGCCCACGCCTTCGAGACCATGGCCCGCGGCGATTTCCTCGAGCGCTCCGGAGACCTAGCCCCGCTGGGATTATCCGTCCTCTTCGCAACCGCCGCGGGCCTCGCGTTCGCCCTGCTCTCCGGTTACACCGCCTACACCGCCGCCGCCATCATCATTGTTACCTCACTCGCCGCACCAATTCTCTTCTTCCGTCAAGGCTTGGTTTTCCCGCTCTTCGGTCCCGCCGCCGTAGCTTGGCTCTCGACCGCCGGAGCCGCCACCTACCAGCACTTCTTCGTCCGCCGCCAACTGCGCCGCAGCGAATCGGAAAAGTCGCGCTACCAGCAAGCCATCCACTGGGCCGCGCACGAAATGCGCACGCCGCTCACCGCCATCCAAGGGTCGAGCGAAATCATGACCAACTATTCGCTCCCCGAAGCCAAACAAAAGCAGTTGAGCGAAATGATCAACTCGGAATCGAAGCGGCTGGCCCGCCTGATCCAAACCTTCCTCGACGTCGAGCGCCTGGCCGAAGGCCAAATGGATTTGAAGCGTGAAGTCTTCGAAGCCTCCGACCTCATCGGCACCTGCATGCAGCGCGTCGAGCCCTTAGCTCAGCGCAAGAGAATCACTATGTCTCTCGATACGCCGGTCGACGGGGCCCTCACCGGCGATCGCGAATTGATGGAGTACGCGCTCTACAATTTACTGACGAATGCCGTAAAATACTCGCCGGGAGACACGCATGTCTCAGTATCGGCGGAACACAGTGGCGAAGATCTGCGAGTTTCCGTGCGCGATCAAGGAATTGGCATGGATTCCAAAGAAATCAAGAATATTTTCAAAAAGTTCTACCGGACAAAACGTGCTGAGCAATCCGGTGAAGTGGGAACCGGCATCGGCCTGTCGATTGTCGAACAGATCGTCACCCACCACGGCGGCCGCATGGAAGTCACCAGCGAGCCCGGGAAAGGCTCCTGTTTTACCATGGTTCTAAAGAGCAGGGTCTCGAGGAGCAGCGTTGCAGAAACTATTAATCGTCGAGGATGACCCCTCGGTTCGTAACACCATGGTGACCGTGCTGGAACTGGAAGGCTACCAGCCCGACGCCGTAGCCTCCACCCGCGAAGCCATCGAACGCCTGTCCGCCGAACCCTACACCATCGTCATCTCCGATATTTATCTCGACGAGCGCACCGGCATTGACGTCCTCCACGCTGCCCGCAAACAAAATCCCTTGTGCGCCGTGATCCTGATGACCGGCCGCGGCAGCATGGAAACCGTCATGGCCGCCACCGAAGGCGGCGCCTTCGAATATCTGGCAAAGCCCTTCGAAATGGCGCAAATGATCGAGACCATCCGCCGCGCTGAAAAATCCTTGGCGGCCGAAGAGAACGAAAAGGAAGCCGACGCGATCGACGATTTGCCGGAGACAGAAATGATCGGCAGCTCCCCGCGCATGATCGAAATTTACAAGACGCTTTCGCGCGTGGCCCCCACCGACGCGACTGTGCTGATTGAAGGCGAGACCGGCACCGGCAAAGAGTTGATCGCCGCGATGATCCACCGCAACAGCAAGCGGGCCCAGCAGCCCTTCGTTCCCGTGGATTGCGGAGCCATCGCCCCCTCCCTTCTCGAAAGCGAACTGTTCGGCACCTTGCGCGGAGCCTACACCGGAGCCGATCGTGACCGCATGGGCGTGTTCGAAGCCGCCAACAACGGAACCGTTTTCCTGGACGAAATCGGCGACATCGACCTCGGCTTCCAGCTAAAACTCCTGCGTTTCCTGCAAGAGCGCGAAGTCCGCCCACTAGGCTCCGCCCGCGCCAAGAAAGTGGACGTCCGCGTAATCGCCGCCACCAACAAAGACGTGCAGAAGATGGTTGAGGAAGGCAAGTTCCGCGAAGATCTGTGGTATCGCCTGAACGTGGTGCGCCTCACCGTCCCCCCACTCTGCGAACGTGCCAGCGACATCCCGCTCCTGGTCCATTACTTCTTGAAACGCTACAACCAGCGCTATAACCTAGACGCGAAAATCATCGCCAGCGGCATGAAAGCCCTGGAAGACTATAGCTGGCCCGGCAACATTCGCCAGCTCCAGCACATGATGGAGCGCTTGACCATCCTGGCGCCCGCGGGCCGCATCGACGGCGCTGTAGTCGATGGCGCAATCGAACAAATGGACTCGCGCGATCACGGCAGCGAGTCGCTCGCCGACACCGAAACCGATCAAATCCGTCGCGTCCTTACAGTAACCAACGGCAACAAAAGCCGGGCCGCTAAAATCCTGGGGATCGAACGCAAGACGCTGTACCGCAAGCTGGAGCGCATGGGGCTGTGAAGTGGTTTGACCGCAAATTCGACTTCACATTTTCCGCGGAACAGCTCCCCATCGTTCTAGTCCGCCTACAAGGCGCTCCCGCGCGCCTGGAAGAAATGCTGCGTTCCGTGTCACCTGCTGTGCTCCAAGCGAAACCCGAAGGGCAGTGGTCCGCCCAGGAGCATGCCGGTCATCTCGTAGATCTCGAATCCCTCTGGCAGGTTCGCGTCGAAGACTTTGCAGCCAGTCGCGAAACCCTAACCGCAGCCGACCTCACCAATCGCAAAACGCATGAAGCCGCCCACAACACTCGCGCGCTGTCAGAGATCCTAGCCGACTTCCGCACAGCCCGCCGCAATCTCCTGACCCGCGTCGAAACTCTTCCGCCCGACGTTTTTTCCAGCACCATCCCCCATCCCCGCCTGCAGCAGCCCATGCGATTCGTCGATCACCTGTACTTCGTAGCCGAACACGACGACCATCATCTAGCAAGAATCCGCGAGATGATCGCCGCCGAGTGTTAGCATCGAAGAATGCAAGGGGTTGACCGCCGCTTGTTCCTGGCCACGTTAGCCGCCGCCACGTACGCTGCGGAAACCACCGCGAAGGGCCGTGTCTTCCCCTCCGTCGCCGTCCGCTACCCTGACCCCGCCACCGAATTCACCATCGTCCGCCTCACCGATCCCCAATTCACCAGTTCCCTGCCCGCGCCCAGCAATCGCGGAGCCACCGCCCGCCAGTTGTTATACGCCTCCGATTTCACCGGCACATGGCAAGCCTTCCGCATGGATCTGAAAAGCAAGGAATCGCGCCAGCTCACCGAAGCCGAGCACCTCGATCCCGCCTCCCTCGCGCTGCTCCAAAACGAAAAAGGCTTCTGGCACTTCGACGGCCCCAAGCTCATCGAGACCACTTTTTCGGGTTTTAAAACCCGCGAGATTCATCGCATCCCCGACGGCTTCGAAAAACTCCCCGGAGCCAGCTATAGCGACGATGCGCAGTACGCGGCCTGGGTCGAGAAAGGCCCGTCCAGCCACCGTCTGCAACTGCTCCACATCCCGCAGGGAACCGCCGTCACCTTGGTAGAATCGCCCGACGAATTGAGCGATCCCCTGCTCCGCCCCCACGGAACGTCGCTGATCTATCGCAACCGCGGTGACTTGTGGAGCGTTCATTTCGACGGCCAGCAGAACGCCCGCCTCCCGCTCGCCGAAGGCGACACGCTCGAAGCCCAGTGGACCTCCGAAGGCCACGCCCTCGAATACCTGAACCGCCCTCCCGACCCCAAAAAGCTCACCAGCATTCGCGAATGGACCCCCGAGACCGGCCCTCAGCCCGGCCACGACGCCCAGGTAGCCGCTACCAGCCAGTTCGTCCGCTTCCAGCCCAACGCCGACGCCAGCGTATACGTCGGCGCCAGCGGCAGTAAAGCCTCGCCCTACTTGCTGTTACTGATCCGCGCCGCCCGCCGTGAGCTCACCTTGGCCGAGCATCATGCCAGTGACCCCGCCCTGGTAGCCCCCGCCTTTGCCCCCAACAGCCAGTTCGTGGTGTTCATCAGCGATCGCCATGGAAAACCAGCAATTTACTGGATTGCTGTGGATAAATTGGTCGCCGAGACCGATGGTAGTGAGTAGGGTCCGCTACACGGCCCGGGGAGGAACCATTGAAAAATCGAGGTATGCGATTTCTAACTGCTGTTTTGCTGTTGGCGGGTGCTCTGCCACTGGCGGAAGCCGCCCAGAAGCGCAATTGTGGAAACCGTTGCGAGAACGATTATGACTCCTGTATGGCGCGCGCCAACAACCACAGCGCCAGAAAGGCCTGTAAGGCGAACCATAAGAGCTGTAAACGCAGCTGCCTCTAGCCGGATTCGGTAAAGATTAGCGTCGCGGCAGTCGATTCTTATTAAGATGAGGCTGCTCGAAATCCTGATCATGAATCTTGCCGGCATTTGGCAAGGCGTGCGCCAGGATTTCAATTTGCTGGAAGTTGCGCTGATCGCCACCGGATGGTGGGCCTGGAGCAAAGGTTGGCGTCCGCCTCTGTCAGCATGGCCTCCGCGCCTTTCTCCCCTGCTGACTCGCCGCCCTGCGCTCACCGCCTTTGCGCTGGTGCTCGGGGTCATCGTGTTGCGCCTCGCGCTGATTCCAGTTCTGCCTGTCCCGGTCCCGCTGGTCACCGACGAGTTCAGCCATCTGCTGCTGGCCGACACCTTAGCGCACGGCCGCCTGGCGAATCCCACACCCCCTTTCTGGCAGCACTTCGAAAGCCTGCACATCATCCAGCGTCCGCATTACGTCTCCAACTATTTTCCCGGCCAAGCACTCTTTCTCGCCGCCGGAATGGTAGCGCTCCACAGCGCCTGGGCCGGAGTCCTCGCAGGCTCTGCGTTCTTCCTACTGACTCTCTACTGGGCCCTCCGCGGCTGGATGCCCGCCCGTTGGGCGCTCTTCGGAATCTTACTGGCAGCCCTCCGCTTCAGCATCGCCAGCTATTGGATCAACGCCTATCACGGCGGCTTCGTCCCCGCCGCCGGCGGCGCACTCGTGTTCGGAGCCTACGCCAGATTACGCCGCCGCGCTACTCTCTTAAACGGCGCAGCGCTAGGCGCGGGCTTGGCGATCCTCGCCACTACCCGGCCCTTTGAAGGCGTGGCTTTCGCCCTGCCTCTCCTAGCGGCGCTCGCTTGGCAGTACCGCACCCGCTTCCTGTCACTCGTAAAAATAGCGATCCCCGCGCTGGCCCTCAGCGGACTCGCTCTCTGCGGATTGGGCGTCTACCTCAAACACGTCACCGGCAGCCCCTTCGTCACCGCGTATCAAATCAGCCAAAAGACCTACGGTTGGCCCGTAGCCTTAGCATGGACCCCGCCGCCGCACATCGAAAATCGCCACCTCGAAATGGCCAACTATTACGCCTACGAAGTGGGCGAACACTACAAAGTAGCAGACCCCATCAATTTCATCGAATACTTCGTGATGCACGTGGCCGAGTACTGGCGTTTCTTCTTCGGCCCCGTGCTAACCATCCCGCTAATCATGCTCGGCAGCGTATGGCGGCGCAAAAAAATGCTCTTCGCCGGAGCCGCCGGAGCCATCGCCGCGATCATGCTCGAAGGCGCCGCATCACCGCATTACCTGGCCCCCGCGGCAGCCGCGCTGATCGCGATCCTGGTCGAGTGCTGCCGCCATCTCCAAGCCGCCCGCGTCCGCATCTTGCCGTTCTTGCCCGCGACCATGCTCTTAGTGCTCACCCTCCGCATCGCAGCCCAGCAAACCGGACTCCCCTACACACAGAAACTGAATTTCCAAACTTGGTGCTGCCGCGTCGCAGGCGACCAGAATAAACCCCGCGTCACGGACGAACTCGCGAAAACCCCCGGCAACCACCTGGTTTTCGTCAAGACCAAAACCGATCCCGGCAAATCTGTATCAGTGGATCTATAACAGCGCCGACCTCGCGAGCGCGCGCGACGTGTGGGCCCGCGATCTAGGTGATGCCGAAAACGCGCAGCTAGCCGCCTCGATGCCAGGACGCACCGTGTGGATGGTAGACCCCAACGTGAACCCCGCCACGCTAGCGCCCTACGATCCCGCTACGCCGAAAATAGCTTTGCAATCGAGAACGCAGCTCCTGCCGCCAAGCCCCCGATAAGCGTCGTGCGAAACGCGCTCTTCCACGGAGAGACGCCCGTGAAACGCCCCTTCACAAACCCGAACACCGCCAGCGCCACGATGGTCGCCGCCACCGAATAACGCAGCGCCACCAGCGCCTGCGGCGTGATCAGATAAGGCGTCAGCGGAATCATCCCCCCAGCGATGTAAGACAACGCAATCGTCCCCGCACTCCGCACCGCCCTGCCCGGCTGCGGCTTTTCGAGCCCCAGTTCGAAGCGCATCATCCAATCTACCCAAGTCGCCGGATTCCGTTCGAACGCCGCCAGCACGTGATCACGCGATTGGCGCTCCAATCCATACGACTCCAAAATCTCGTGCACTTCTTCGCGCTCGTCATCCAGCCGCTCAACAATCTCCCGCTCCTCGCGCTTGTGCTCGCTAGCGTAATGATCCTCATCGCTGCGCGCCGCCAGATATCCGCCCAGCCCCATCGCAATTGACCCCGCCGCGATCTCCGCCAGCCCCGCGATGATGATAATGTGCGACGCGTTCACGGCCCCTGTGAGTCCCGCCGCTAGCGCGAAAGGCACGGTGAGCCCGTCCGCCATACCGATCACAATATCGCGCACCACATCAGACGACTCGAAATGTTTTTCAACGTGGGGTGTGAGAGGCAATCAGCTCCGCCTTAAGATATCTGCCAGTATAAGATTCCGCCACTTCCGCAATCTGCTCCGGAGTCCCCTCCGCCACAATGCGCCCGCCGCGCTCGCCGCCCTCGGGACCGAGATCGATCACCCAATCCGCGCGCCGGATCACTTCCAGGTTGTGCTCGATGATCAGGATGCTCCCGCCCAGCCGCAGCAGCCGCTCGAACGCATCCAGCAATTTCGCGATGTCGTCAAAATGCAGCCCCGTGGTCGGCTCATCGAAGATATACAGCGTCCCCTCGCTAGTTGCCTGCGACAAATGCGCCGCCAGCTTCACCCGCTGCGCCTCGCCTCCCGAAAGCGTAGTAGCGGACTGCCCCAGCCGCAAATACCCCAGCCCCACATCCTCCAGCACCTGCAGCTTCTGCACCAGCCGCGGTGTAGCAGCAAAAAACGAAATCGCTTCTTTCACCGTGAGCTGCAACACCTCGTGAATGTTCAACCCGCGATATTTAACATCCAGCACCGTCTGCTTGAAGCGAGTCCCCTTGCAATCGTCACAGACCAATTCCACGTCCGCCAGGAACTGCATCTCCACCGTGACCGTGCCGTCGCCCTGACAGGTCTCGCAGCGCCCGCCCGGAATATTGAACGAGAAATGTCCCGCCGCATAGCCGCGCCTGTCCGCTTCCGGCGTCTTCGCAAACAGATCCCGAATCAAATCGAAAGCCTTAATGTAGGTCACCGGATTCGACCGCGGCGTCCGCCCAATCGGCGTCTGATCCACCAACACCACAGCAGTGAGCAGCTCCGCATTCTCGACTTTTTGACAAGTGAGCTTTTCCGGCGCCAGCCCCCATGCTTCTGCTTCATCCGGCGAAACCGGCGATTCCCGATTCATCCGCTTGACTAAATTCTGATAAATCACCTCATGCATCAAAGTAGATTTCCCGGACCCGGAAACCCCCGTAACCGCCACCATCATGTTCAGCGGAATCGTGACATCAATGCCCTTCAAGTTATGCGCCGATGCCCCCAGGAACCGGACCACGCGCTTAGGATGCGGCACCCTCCGGTTCATAAAATGCGAAGTCTGCAGATCCCCGCGCAAATATTTCGAAGTCAGCGACGCATTACCGGGGGTCATCAACTCCGTATAAGTGCCCTCGAAAATAACGCGCCCCCCGTTCTCCCCCGCGCCCGGACCCATGTCGATGATATGATCCGCCGCCCGCATCACCTCCGGGTCATGCTCCACCACCACAATCGTGTTGCCCAAATCCCGCAGCTCATGCAAGATTTTGATCAACCGCCCGGTGTCCCGGCTATGCAATCCAATCGATGGCTCGTCGAGTACATAGCAAGCACCCACCAGGCGCGACCCCAAGCAGGTAGCCAGTTGAATGCGCTGCGCCTCGCCTCCGGACAGCGTCGACGACAACCGGTCCAGCGTCAAATACTCCAACCCAACATCGTTCAGAAACTTCAACCGCTGCCGGATCTCCACCAGAATCTTATCCGCGATAGCAGCTTCCTCAGTGGACAGCTCCGCGTTGAGAAAGAATTCCTCCGCCTCCGCAATATTCAGCTTGACGACCTCCGCCATCGTCTTCCCGCCCACGCGAATGTACAGCGCCTCCGGCCGCAGCCGCGACCCTCCGCAATCCGGACACCGCGTATACCCGCGATACCGGCTCATAAACACCCGCACATGCACTTTGTACTTCTTGGTATCCAGCCACTTGAAGAAACGCCGCACGTGCTCATACACCAGCGCTTTCTCGTCCTCCCGCAACTCACGAAACGGCACGTTAAAACGCACCTTCCCGCGCACCGCCTTGCGGAAATCCGGCATGTAACCCGAATATTGCGGCTTGGTCCAAGGATCCACCGCGCCATTATCCAGCGACAACATCCGATCCGGAATCACCAGATCCATGTCGTAATCAATCGTGTTCCCGAACCCCTGGCACCGCTTGCAAGCCCCAAACGGACTGTTAAAACTAAACAGACTAGGCTCCGCTTCGACGAACTCCGTCCCGCACAGCTTGCACTGAAATTTCTCATTGAAGCGCAGCGATTCCACTTCCCCAGGCTCCCCAGCCTTGAGAAAAATCACTTCCCCCGCCTCGCGATAACAAATCTCGACGGTGTCCACCAACCGCTGCCGCACCCCCGGCGAGATCGCCAACCTGTCTACCAGCGCATACACCGCCTGCGAAAAATCGACATCCAACAGCGACTCCGGCGTAGAAAACTCGAACACCTTCCCGCCCTGGAACAGCCGCGTAAACCCCTTCTTGCGCAAATCGAACAACTTATCGCGCAGCTTCTCCGCATCCGGCTCGGGAGGAATCAAAAACAGCGCATACCACCGCGAACTCTCCGGCTGCGCCAACATTTTCGTCGCCACATGATCGACCGAATCCCGCTCCACCAGCACTCCGTCAATGGGACAATAAGTCCGTCCCGCCCGCGCCCACAGCAGCCGCAGAAAATCGTACAACTCTGTCGAAGTGGCCACCGTAGACCGGGGGTTCCGCGTAGTATTTTTCTGCCGGATCGCCACCGGTGGCGCGATCCCCTCGATCTCATCCACGTCCGGCTTCTCCATGCGCTCCAAAAACTGCCGCGCATAAGCCGACAGCGATTCCACATACCTCCGCTGCCCCTCCGCGTAGATCGTGTCGAACGCGAGCGAGGATTTCCCGGAGCCTGACACGCCCGTCATCACAGTGAGTTGGTCGTGCGGAATATCGAGCGAAACGTTCTTCAGGTTATGAACGCGCGCCCCGCGGATGGAGATAAAGTCGTTCAAGCGTAGGTAGGCCATCTTTTATTATAGAAGTTTGCATTTACCCGCCATCCATTCGCTGCAAAAAAAACTCACGCGCTGGTACGATCGAGCCAAGCGCGATCTCCCCTGGCGCAAAACGCGCGACCCCTACGCCATCTGGATTTCCGAAGTCATGCTGCAGCAGACTCGCGTCGCAGCCGTGATCCCGTATTACGAACGTTTCCTGAAACGCTTCCCCACCCCCGCGTCTCTAGCGAGAGCCCCGGAATCAGAACTCCTAACAATGTGGGCCGGCCTAGGCTACTACTCGCGCGCCCGCAATCTGCAAAAAGCCGCGCAACAAATCACAGCGTCCGGAACCTTCCCGCAAAACTACGATTCCATCCTCACCCTAGCCGGCATCGGCCCCTACACCGCCGCCGCCATCGCCAGCATCTCCTTCGGGCTCCCTCACGCCGTCGTCGACGGCAACGTGAAACGCGTCCTAGCCCGCTGGGCCAACGACGCGAACGTCGACGCCCAGCCCCTAGCCGACCGCCTGCTAGACCCCAGCGATCCCGCCCGTTGGAACCAAGCCGTGATGGAACTAGGCGCCACCATCTGCCTACCCCGCGATCCGCGCTGCACAGCATGCCCCGTAGTGCTGCATTGCGCCGCCCATCAAGCCGGCACGCAAAACGACCTGCCATTGAAACGCGCGAAGGCCACCCCAGAGCAGTTAGAACGCACCCTGCTAGTAATCCGTCGCAACGGCAGGATCCTCCTAACCCCCAGCCCCCGCGTAAAAGGTTTCTGGGACCTCCCCGAGCACGTCCCCCAATCCCGCGCCGGAGCCAAGCTAGGCGAATTCCGCCACACTATCACCCACCGCCACTACCGTTTCATCGTGAAAGAAGCGAAAGCCCGCACCGCGCCCGCCGAGTCCCGCTGGCACACCCTGGAACAGTTAGACCAAATCCCCCTAAGCACCACAGCCAAGAAAGCCCTGCGGATATACAATGGCTTGTAGGAGGCCAATCCCATGCCCAATCCCATCCCCAAAGGATTCGGAACCGTCACGCCCTTCTTAAAAGTAGCCGACGCCGCCAAGCAAATCGAATTCCTTCAAAAAGCCTTCGCCGCGCAACCTACCTTCCGTATGAATGGCCCCGACGGCTCCCTCATACACGCTGAAGTTAAGATAGGCGATTCCATGGTGATGATCGGCCAAGCGCCTCCCGGCCAAGAAATGCGCTCCATGATCAATCTGTATGTGCCGGATACCGATGCCGTCTACCACAGCGCCCTAGCCGCCGGCGCAAGTTCAATTCGCGAGCCCGCCGATCAGTTCTATGGCGATCGCAGTGGTGGCGTGCGCGACGTCTGCGGCAACGAGTGGTGGATGGCCACGCACATAGAAGACGTGTCGCAAGAAGAAATGGAACGCCGGATGAAGGCGATGATGGCCCGCGCCTGAATCATGTAGGGCGGGCCTCCAGGCCGGCGCGCCCTTAAGCCGCCCCGCGCTCGATCCCCAGTTGATCCGCCACTCTCTCGAGGGTCGTAACCAACCTGTCGACATGCGCCTCCGAATGCGCCGCCGTGCAGGAAATCCGCAGCAGGTTTTGCGCGGCTGCCGGCCGCAGCACAGGGTTGATATAAATCCCCTCTGCGAGCAGCGCCTTGCACAGCCGGCACAGACTAACCTCGTCCTGAATCACCACCGGAACAATTGCCGTCTCGCCGTCGAGCACCACAAACCCGCGCGACCGCAATTCGCTCCGCAGCAACGAAGCAATCCGCAGCAAATGTTCCCTGCGCTCCGGCTCACTCCGGATAATCTCCAGCGCCGCCGCAGCAGCCGCCACCGAAGCCGCCGGCAAACTAGCCGAAAACACAAATGGCCGAGCCGTGTGCTTCAGGTAATCCACCACCGCCCGCTCCCCGGCAATGAATCCGCCCACCGATGCCAGAGACTTGCTAAACGTCCCCATCACGATATCCACGTCGTCGAGCACGCCCAAATGCTCCGCCGCCCCAGCGCCCGTCGGACCCAGCACCCCAATCCCATGCGCCTCGTCGACATAAACCCTGGCCCCGTAAAACTTAGCCAGCTTCGAAATCCCCCGCAGGTCGGCAATATCCCCTTCCATGCTGAAGACGCCCTCGGTAATGACCAGTATCCGCTCATCCGGCGGACAGTTTTCCAAACACCGCTCGAAATGCTCCAAATCGTTGTGGCGAAACCGAGCCGTCCGCGCCGGCGACCGCAGTGCGCCCTCCACCAGACTCGCGTGCAGGTTGTGATCGCAAATCATGGCGTCGCCCTTTTCGGTCAATGCCGAAAGCGCCGCATAATTCGCCTGAAAGCCGGTCCCAAAAATGACCGCCGCTTCCTTCTTCATGAAGGCCGCCAGCTCATGCTCCAGGCTGACATGCAGATCCAGCGTGCCGTTCAGCAGCCGCGACCCGCTACATCCGCTGCCATACTTGTTGATTGCCTGAATAGCCGCTTCCAGAACCTTGGGATGCGTAATCAGGTCCAAATAGTCGTTGGACCCGAACATCAAAACCCGCCGGTTCCCCAGCCGCACTTCCCCTGGTTCGCAACCCTTACGCTCTTCAAAAACCTCGAAATACATGTACAGGCCGGCGTCCTGCAAATCGTTAGGACGCGTAAAGTTCCTGCACTTCTCAAAAATATCGTTCGACCCGCTAGTCTTCTTCCGGGTAGTACTGCCGGTAGCCGATGCACGCATAGATCTCAATTCCATTCGTAGATTCGGTACGTCTTATACCGCCTTACGCCCATCAGTTCTGCCGACCGATTCATCAAAGTGTTATCTTCCAGTATCCACGACATTTCGCACTCGCCGTCATATCCCAGTTTCAAGGCGTTACGTACTAGCGTAGCGTAAAATCCCGCAGCCACCCCCGTAGTGCGGTACTCCTCGGTAACCCCCAAGGCTATCACCCGGACATCTTTGATCAATCGTTGATGGTACAAGATTTTGAGGAGTCCCGTGGGAAGCAGGCTCCCTTCCGCCTTTTTGAGCGCATGGTTGACATTCGGCAGGGCCAGCGCAAACCCCACCACGCGACCTTTTACTTCCCCCATCAGCACCAGCTCCGGCTTCAGGATCTGCTTCATTTCCTTGCCCATGAGCACGAATTCCTCGCGGCTCATCGGGATGAAACCCCAGTTCACGCTCCACGCGGAATTGTAAATCTCCCAAACCCGCATCACCTCGGCATCGAAATTCTTCACGTCGATCGGCCGGATCTTAAACTCATGCTTCGCCATGGCTTTGTTCGCCACGCGCTCGATCTTGCGGACGTCCACCTTTGGAGCCAGCCCTCCGTAAGCATACAAGTCCTTCGCTTTGACCAATCCAGCCTGCTCCAATAGCGTCGGATAATAGGTCGGATTGTAGGTCATCATGACCTTCGGGTCGGAATCAAACCCATCCACCAAAATCCCGCATTCGTAATTCGTGGAAGGGTTTACCGGCCCGCGCAAGAACTGAGCCCCGCGGTCCGCAGTCCATTTCCGTGCGGTCGCCAGCAGCCCTTGCGCCACTGTCAAATCGTCCACGCACTCGAAGAATCCAAAGAACCCGGCGTTTTCGCCGTGAAATTTGTTGTGATTCCGGTCAACGATCGCCGCAATCCTTCCCACTACTTTTCCGTCCCGCCGGGCCAAAAAAAACTCCGCGTCGGCGTTCTGATAAAACGGATGCTTCTTCCGATCCAGCAGATCCTTCACAGCAATCCGCAGCGGAGCCACCCAATTCGGATTCCCGCGATACAGCCCAAAAGGAAATTCGACGAATTCCTTCAGCCCGCTTTTACCTTCTACCGCAACGATGTCAATCTTTTGCGAGTCCGCCATTCGTTAAGACAACCCCTTGTACAAAGGCGGCGTCACCAGTATCAGCATCCACGCCAGGAGCATTCCCGCAGCAATATCCACTGTGTAATGATACCGAAGATAAACCGTAGAAAAAATGATGCAGACCGCATACGCCAAATAGACCCGCGACAGCGCTTTCGAAAGCCTCCGGCTCCCCCACCAGGCCAGAATCACCAGCTCGGTATGCCCGCTAGGAAAGCAATCGTAAGCCGCCGATTCCAGCTTGTCCAACGACGATTGCAGCAGCCCGAACACAAACATTCCCTGCAAGGGAACATGCTGCAGATCCCGCAACGCAAACCGCGGCCCCCGCGCCGGAACCAAAAAGTACCCGACGTACGATGCCAAGAATCCCGTAGCGATCGCAAACGCATAGAACCGGAACTCTTCATACTCCCGCCGCACCCAAAACCGCCAGGCCACAAACAACACCGCCGGGATAAACAAGGTGTAAACGATCTGCAGAAATTCCGTGAAAGGCCGGTCTCTGTATGCGCTCCAGCCAAACCGTCGGATTGGCGTGCCAGATGTCGAAATCCAAGTGGGCCAGCCAAGCATCCGCGTCGGTCCCCCGAATCGCCGGAATCAGAATCGACATCTCGCGATAGCAAATAGAAACGTACAGCAGCGGATACCAATGCCTGAAAAAGCGGCTGACCCTCCCCGGCCTCTTGACCGCCGCAACCACCGCAAGCGCGCAAGCCACATGTACAGCAAACAAAAATCCTGCGTCCGGTATGCGATTCCAAAAGCCGACAATCAGCGCCCCCGTGAGTGCCAGGTAGCTCAGCACCACTTTGTCGACCGCCCAAAATTGTTCGGACGAGGGTTTCAATATTTCAGCCACCCCGCCTCCCGATACCAATCGAGCGTCAGTGCCAACCCCGCGTCGAGCGATGTCCGCGCCTCAAACCCAATCTCCGCCGCCGCCCGCCGCGTGTCGCAAGTCCAGTGCCTGCATAGCGCCTCGGCAACCTTCTCCCGCGAAATAATCCCCGGCTTACCCGTAATCCGCGCCCAAACTTCCGCTGCCAGCCCCACTGCGGTAGCAGCAGCCGTCGGAACCCGCAGCACCCGCGCCCCGCGTCCCATAATCCGCGCCGCCGACTCCCTCAACTCCCGCCAGGAAACCGCCGTCGAATTCGCCAAGAAATAAGTTCTACGCGAAGCCGTCGAAGCCGCAATCAACCCCTCGACCAGATCCCCCACATAAATGGCACTAAACCACCGCTCCCCCGAGCCGATCTGAATCGCGATGCCCTTGCTCAAAGGCTTCAACACTTGGAACACGTCCGCATCGCGAGGCCCGTAAACTACCGGCGGACGCACAATCACCGCATCCGGCACCAGCCTCCGCACAATCCGCTCCCCTTCGAGTTTCGATTTCCCATAATGCGTAAGCGGCCGCGCCTCGTCATCCTCTCGAACCGGCGTCCCATCCGAACTAGGCCCCACCGCCGCCAGCGAACTGACATGCACCATCCGTATGCCCCGAGCCGCCACTGCCCCCGCCAACTTTTCCGTAGCGCGAACATTGCCCGCGTAATAGTCTTCAACCCTGAGAGCTTTAGTAACCCCCGCCAGATGCATCACCAAATCGACGCCCTCGAGAGCCTGCTCCACCCCCGCCCCACTCACCAAGTCCCCCAAAACCACTTCAGCCTGAGTCGCCACTTTCCGCCGCACCAGACAGCGTACGCGCTCTCCACGAGAACACAACGCCTCCACCAGATGCCCCCCGATAAACCCGGAGCCCCCGGTGACCAAAATCATTTAGACCCCGCGCCGATTCCCAAACAAATCGATATGCAGTCGCGGCCCGTAGCGAAACTTTTCTTGCTTACAAATCTCCACCAGCCACTTGGACTTCTCGTAAATCGCCTCCGGACTAATTCCCTCCGGCATCAGCACCACGCGACCGCGATCCGCCCCCGTCTCCGTCAGCATCCCCTCGATCTCCACCAGATCCTCGGCCGCAGAAACGACAAATTTCAATTGGTACGGATATTCCGCCATCAACCTCTTCAGCACATCGGGCTGGTACCGCAACTTGTCATGCTGCGCAGCCCACTTGCCACCCTCCCGCCGCGTCGGCGTAGAGTTCGCAAGCTTCGGGCTGATACTCATCAAATCGCAAGCCACCGCCTGATACACCGTTCCCGCCGTCTCGATCGTTATATGCAATCCAAAATCCTTCAGTCTCTCGGTGAGCCGCACGATGTCCGGCTGAATCATCGGCTCGCCGCCGGTAACCACCACATGAGAAGCCCACTGCTTCCGGACGTCCGCCAGGATCGCTCCTAACGGCATATCCTCACCTTCAGGTTTCCAGGAAGTGTAAGGCGTATCGCACCACGTGCAGCGCAAGTTACACCCGCTAGTACGCAGAAACACGCTAGGGACCCCAGCCAGCATCCCCTCGCCCTGTATCGAATAAAAAATCTCCGAGATTTTCATGACGCCGAGACCAGAGGATCCAACACCCCCGCCTCCGCAAACCCCTTGGCACGAAGCAGACACGAGTCACACTCGCCGCAAGGCCGCCCTTGCGCATCAGGATCATAACAACTATGGGTCAAGCCAAAATCCAACCCCAGCTCCGCCCCCAGCCGAACAATATCCGCCTTACTAAGCGTAATCAGCGGAGTATGAATCTCCACCCGCGTCCGCCCCTCAACACCGCTCTTAGTAGCCAAATTCGCCATCGCCTCGAAAGCATAAATAAACTCCGGACGGCAATCCGGATACCCCGAATAATCCAGCGCATTCACACCGATGAAAATATCGGAAGCCTCCAACACCTCCGCCCAAGCCAGCGCATAAGAAAGAAAAATCGTATTGCGAGCCGGCACATAAGTAATCGGAATCCCCTCGCCGATCTCAGCCACTGACCCATGCTTCGGCACGGCAATATCCGCTGTCAGCGCGCTCCCGCCGAAAGCCCGCAAATCAATCACCGCCGTCCTCTGCTCGCGCGCCCCCAGAGCCGCCGCCACCCGTGCCGCGGCATCCAACTCGACCCGATGCCGCTGCCCGTAATCGAACGACAGCGCATAACACTCATACCCTTCCCGCCGCGCCAAAGCCAGACAGGTGGACGAATCGAGCCCGCCACTCAACAAACACACAGCTCTTGGGGAAGTCATGCGAAACCTAATTGTAACCACCACGCCCAGACCACGTCGGATGCTATTATCGTGCGATCGGCCCCCATATGAGCCTCCCCGCGCCCCCGCAGCACCGCCCCTTTGTACCCGAAGGCACCGTCATGAAGGAGTTCACGCTCCGCGCCGTGCTCTTGGGCTTAGTGATGTCCGTCGTCCTGGGAGCCGCCAACGCCTACCTCGGGCTCCACGCCGGACAAACCATTGCCGCCACTTACCCGGCAGCCGTAATCGGCATGGCCTTCCTCCGCGCCTTCAAAGGCACCATCCTGGAAGAAAACATCGCGCGCACCGCCGGCTCCATCGGCGAGTCCGTAGCCGCCGGAGCCATCTTCACCATCCCCGCGTTCGTTATGTCCGGCTCATGGACTTCCTTCGATCCCGCCCACGCCTACTGGAAATCCACATCATTGATGTTGGTCGGCAGCGTCCTCGGAGTCCTCTTCGTCTCCCTAGTCCGCCGCGCCTTGGTAGAAGACCCGTCGCTCCCCTTCCCCGAATCCGTAGCAGCCTCGGAAATCCACAAAGCCGGCCGTCGCGGTTCCGACGCCGCCCGCTACCTTTTCTGGAGCATCGGCTTCGGCACGCTCATCCAAGCCCTTGGAGAATTCAAAGCCTACGCTGTCGATCAGGACTTCATCATCCGCATCGGCCAAATCGGCAAAAGCTTCGTGCGCCTGGGCCCCCAAGGCAGCCAAAACATTCTGCAAGCCGGCGCGATCTCGACAGTCTCCGCCCCAACCATCAGCCCCGCGTTAGTCGGAGTCGGCTACGTAATCGGCCCCGAACTAGCCGCCCTAAACTTCTCCGGCAGCCTCCTAGCATGGGGCGTTCTAGTCCCCCTGATGATGTTCTTCATGGGCCCCGACCTCCAAAAATTCTTGCCCCCCGGTTCCGGCGACGGAGGCTGGGCCTCCCTGGCCGCCGCCGTCTGGCGCTACATCATCCGCCCCGTAGCCGTCGGAGGAATGATGGTAGGCGCCGCCTACACGTTAATTCGCATGGGGAAAAAACTAACCTCGAGTTTAGGACGCGCCCTGGCCGAAATCCGCCACGGCGCCCCTCCCATGGAATCCCTAGCCCGCACCGAACGCTACATGGGCTCAAAAACCGTGCTCTCGCTGATCGGCCTGGTCTTCCTGCTAATGATCGCCCTCTACTTCTACATCTCCGGCCAAATCGTAGCCGCCGTAGTAGCCGCCGTGGTCATGCTCATCGTGGGCTTCTTCTTCGCCACAGTCTCTGGAAACTTAGTAGGAGTCATCGGCTCCTCCAACAACCCCGTCTCCGGCCTGACACTCTCCACGCTAATCATCGCCGCCCTTCTTATGGTCTCCCTAGGAGTCTCCGGCCCCAGCGGCGTAGCAGTGGTGCTCGGAGTAGCTGCCGTAGTCTGCGTCTCCTCAGCAGTGGCCGGCGAGCTCATGCAAGATTTCAAAGCCGGCTACATCCTGGGCGGCACGCCGCGCAGCATCCAGATCGTGGAGCTAATCTCCGTAGTGATTTCGTGCTTAGTGATGTACTTCCCCCTCTACATCCTGCAAATCGGCAACATCAAGAGCGGAGGCACCGGCTTCGGCGACCCCAAACTAGCCGCCCCCCAGGCCGGCTTAATGGCCGCGTTAGCCCAAGGAATCGTCGGCGGAGAAATGGCCTGGCCCCTAGTAGTGACGGGCGCGATCTTCGGCCTAGTCCTAATAATGTTCAAAGTAAAAAGCCCCATGCTCGTAGCCGTAGGAATGTACCTGCCCTTCTCCACCACCTGTGCAATTTTCGTCGGCGGTGTCATCCGCATGATTACCGACAACCGTAGCCGCAAATCCAATAACAACGCCGCCCAGAGCACGCGAGTAGAAAACACCGGCATCCTGATAGCCAGCGGCCTGATCGCCGGCGAAGCCCTAACCGGACTCCTCTTCGCCTATTTCAAATTCAAAGACATCGCCGTCCTGGAAATCTTCAAGGACCCGTCGTATGCAATCGGCTTCATCGTGCTCCTCATCATGGGATTCGCCATGATCCGCATACCCCTAGCCACCGCCGGCCGCCCCGAAGACCCCGCGCCCCCCTCCGCCATGGTCTAAGCGCGTCATGCAAGCAGCGGTTCTCGATTCCCCCAAACACCCGCTGCAAATCAAGACCGCAGCGACTCCCCCGCTCCAACCCAATCACGTTCTCCTCAAAGTCCGCGCTTGTGGAGTCTGCCGCACCGACCTCCACATCACGGAAGGCGAACTCCCCGCCCTGAAATCCAACCTAATCCCCGGCCATCAAATCGTAGGCGACATCGTGGACGGCGCCACGCCGGAACTCCCTCTACGCACCCGCGTAGGAGTTTCCTGGATCGGCGGCACCGACGGCACCTGCCCCTATTGCCTCCGCCAACAAGAGAACCTCTGCGACTCCCCCACCTTCACCGGCTACACCGTCGACGGCGGTTACGCCGAGTACGCGCTAGCCCGCAACGATTTCGTTTTCCCGCTGCCCGCAAACTTGGACGACATCCACGCCGCCCCACTCCTCTGCGCCGGAATTATCGGCTACCGCGCCCTCCGCGTCGCCGGCGTAGAACCCGGAGATCGCGTAGGCCTCTACGGCTTCGGCTCCTCCGCGCATCTAGCGATCGCCGTCCTCCACGCCTGGAACTGCGAAGTCTACGTCTCGACGCGCGGCGCCGCCCATCGCGAATTCGCCACCAAGCTAGGAGCCAAATGGGTCGGCGCCGAAACCGACCGCCCGCCCGTAGAACTAGACCGCGCCATCACCTTCGCCCCCAGCGGCGACGTAGTCATCGCCGCCCTCTCCAGCCTCCGCAAAGGAGGCATCGTAGCCATCAACGCCATCCACCTCGATCGCATCCCCCAATTCGACTACGACCGCCTGCTCTGGGGCGAACGCCAAATCCGCAGCGTCGCCAACATGACCCGCCAAGACGCCCGCGACTTCCTGAAAATCGCCGGCGAAATCGCCCTGCAGCCCAACGTAACCACCTTCAAACTGGAGCAAGCCAACCAAGCCCTAGCCGCCGTAAAAAGCGATTCCATAGACGGCGCCGCCGTCATCGTCCCGTGACCCCTCAGACCGCGTTACGACGAGTCCCGGAATCGCTTCGATGCCAGTATTGTGCATCAAAACCGAATAGCCCAGTTCCAAAGCAGTGGCGCCAATCAATAGATCGCCCACCGCAACCCGAATGCCCTTGGCCTGAAGATCACCATGCGATCGTCCCAGCCCGCGCCCGATCGCTACTGAGACCCGATGCACAGGCGCCCCCGTCAGCAAATCGTCGAGAAAGCGTTGCCGCACCTCACGCCGCTGGGAATTGTTCGCGCGCGTCACCCCATGTGCCATTTCCATGACGGTGACAACCGAGACCGCAAGCTGGAGTCCCCAGTCTGAAAACTTAGAGCCTCGATCATCTGGTATGCCGGACTGTCCAAATCGCTCGGCGGCGATGACCACGCTCGAATCGAGAATCAGTCCCAATGGGACGGTTCCAACGGTTCACGATGCTCTCGATAGCCGCCTCCACATCGTGAGCGAAATCAGCGTCCATGACCGCAGTAGAATCCTTGTGCATGCGCGCTAGGATCTCTGAAATTTTTCGCCGGGGCTGGCACCGCGGGGCTTAGCACCGCAACAGGTTGGTGGTTTTGTTCCACAAGCACTTCTACGCCTTGCCGCACTTTCTCCAAGATACCAGGCAAATCCTCTGGCAAGTTCTTCTTGAGTGATGCGGACTTGCGCCATGACCCTATAATACTCCGCCCACACTCTCCCGAATCACCCGCGCCACCGCCTGCAACGCCTTCGGCCGCGGAAAACTCCCCCGGCTCGCCAACCTCATCGTCCGCGAAGCCTTCCCCGCCAGCGCCCGCAGCACCACTCCCCTACTCTCCATCGACCCCGCCGCCAACTTCGGCGCCAGCGTAGTCCCATACCCCACCGCCACCAAATTCGCCAGCGTCTCCAAACTAGCCGCCTGCAACGCCCGCTGCGCCTGATGCTCCCCCCGACCCTTACAAGCCGCCCGCGCCTGCCCCGCCAGACAGTGCCCATCCGCCAGCACCAGCAAATCCTCCGCCAGATCCGACTCGTGAATCACTTTGCGCGACGCCAACCGATGCCCCGGCGGCAGCGCCGCCAAAAACGGCTCATCGAACAACGCCACCGAAGTCAAATCCCCCGGAGCCTCCGTAGCAATCAGCGCCGCATCCAACTGCTGCCCCCGCAGCCGCTCCAGCAGCGAACTCGTGATGTCCTCCCACAACTCAATCGTCAACTTCGGATAAGCCTCCCGCAGCGGCCGCAAAATCAGCGGCATCAAATACGGAGCCAGTGTCGGAATCACCCCCAACTTCAACGGCCCCGCCAACTGATCCCGCGACGACCGCGCCACCGCCTCCACCGCCCCCGCCTCATCCAGCACCCGCCGCGCATGCTCCAAAAGTTTTTCGCCGATAGGCGTAATCGCCACCCGCCGGTTGTTGCGTTCAAATAGCGTCACCCCCAGCTCCTGCTCCAATTTGCGCAGCTGCCCGCTCAACGTAGGCTGGCTGATATGACACGCCTCCGCCGCCCGCCCGAAATGACGATGCTCCGCAACCGCCACAAAGTAAGCCAGTTCCGTAAGATTCATGTATCGTCCATACCTATTATATCAAGCGAAACAATCTATTTTACAGATGAACGCTTTGACCGTACTCTGGTGTTGCAAGTGCTTCACCAAGCCAAGGAGAACTTCCATGAGTGATCGCCAAACCACCACCGCCGGCGCGCCCGTCGCTGATAACCAGAACACCCTCACCGCCGGCCCGCGCGGCCCGGTGCTGCTCGAAGACTATGAGCTGCTGGAAAAACTAGCCCACCAGAATCGCGAGCGCATCCCCGAACGCGTAGTGCACGCCAAAGGCTGGGGAGCCTTCGGCACTCTCACCATCACCAACGACATCTCGAAATACACGCGCGCGAAAGCTCTTCAGCGCAGTAGGCAAGAAGACCGATCTGCTGATCCGCTTCTCCACCGTAGCCGGCGAAGCCGGCGCAGCCGACGCCGAGCGCGACGTGCGCGGCTTCGCCATGAAGTTCTACACCGAAGAAGGCAACTGGGATCTGGTCGGCAACAACACGCCGGTGTTCTTCGTCCGCGATCCCCTCAAGTTCCCCGACTTCATCCACACCCAGAAGCGCCATCCCAAAACCAACCTGCGCAGCACCACCGCCATGTGGGATTTCTGGTCGCTCAGCCCCGAAAGCCTGCATCAAGTCACCATCCTGATGTCCGATCGCGGCCTGCCCGCCCAGCCCGCGCTTCATGAACGGCTACGGCAGCCACACCTACAGCTTCTGGAACAATAACGGCGAGCGCTTCTGGGTGAAGTTCCACTTCAAAACCCAGCAAGGCCATCGCTTCTTAACGAATGCTGAAGCCTCCGCGGTCGTCGGCCAAACCCGCGAGAGCTATCAAGAGGATCTCTACGGCTCCATCGATCGCGGCGACTTCCCCCGCTGGACCATGCAAGTCCAGATCATGCCCGAAGCCGACGCCGAAAAGACTCCCTACAATCCCGTTCGACCTAACCAAAGTGTGGCCCCACGCCGACTACCCGATGATCGAAGTCGGCACGGTCGAACTCAACCGCAACCCCGAAAATTATTTCGCGCAGATCGAGCAAGCCGCCTTCAGCCCTTCGAACAAGGTGCCCGGCATCGGCTACAGCCCCGACAAAATGCTGCAAGCCCGCGTCTTCTCCTACGCCGACGCCCACCGCCATCGCATCGGAACGCACTACGAGTCCCTGCCCGTCAACGCGCCCAAGTGCCCCGTCCACCACTATCACAAGGATGGAGCCATGCGCTTCTTCGACAACAACACCGGCAACCCCGACGCCTACTACGAGCCCAACAGCTTCGGCGGACCCGTGCAAGACCCGACGGTGGCCGAGCCCCCGTTGCGCATCTCCGGGGACGCCGCCCGCTACAACCATCGCGAAGGCAACGACGACTTCGCTCAGCCCCGCGCCCTGTTCCGCCTGTTCGACGCCGGCCAGCGCAGCCGCCTGTTCTCCAACATCGCGGCAGCCATGCAAGGCGTCCCCGATTTCATCGTCGAACGCCAACTCGCGCTCTTCCAGCAGATCGACCCAGCCTACGCCGCTGGCGTCCGCGCCGCCCTAGCCGAAAAGAAACCGCTCGCAGTAGCAACTCGCTAAAGGGATCGGGCGATCTCCCTCCGCCGGAGATCGCCCGTCCCACTATCCTCACCCAGCCGACATCGCCTTCGGTAGCGACAGCACCCCCAGTTGCTGGAACAGAGTGGCGTTGTCCGCGTACAACCGCCCCCGAACCGCCTTGCCATTGCGCACTTCGACCACGCTGCAAGCCTGCATACTGATGCTCTTGCCCGTCGGCGCAATCCCCGCGAAGCTCCCCTGATGTGTGCCCATCGCGCGCATCCGCGTCACCACCGAATCTCCACTCGCAAGAATCTGCTCAATTTCAATTCGCAAATCCGGAAATGCCCTAAGCAGCCCTTCCAGATTCTGCCGCACTCCTTCGCGACCGCGTATCGGACCCGGAGCCGTTTCTGAATGCCCTACGTAAGAATCGTCGATCCTGTCCAGGTATCGATCCAGATCCCGCGAATTCAACGCGGCGATCTGTTGCTCGGAAAATAGGATATTATCCTTCTCGGCCATCTTGGGCCTCCTTTTCTGAACGGTCGAGCAGGAGAATACTCCCGTATCACAGCAACCTCAAGGCTCCTTTCCCTCCGCGATTGAGCCACTTCGCACTTTGCCCTTCGCCCCATGAGTACCACCCCAGCGCATACTGCAAATGTAGTTTAAGCCTGCGCAGGCTGATCGTTGTAGTTTAGTGGAATCCGGTCTGTCGAAAGAGTAGACTAGCCGCCCAGGGGACATTGTGAAGAGGGCGGGACAGGATGAGAATCGCGATTCTTTTGGAGATACAAACGCCTATGAAAATGGCGCCAGGTTCCAGCAGAGGAAATAGGAGAGAGCAATTAACGGTTGACTCAACACTTTTCAGAGACCGCTAGCCGCCTGTTTCTAAACCACCCCGGTGGGCTGCATTCGAAGGCAGCCCGCCGCGAAACGATTTCAGTTTCAAACCCACCACAGCCGAAGTGTCGAACGATATATACTGATCCCCATGAAACTGCATTCCACATGGACCCTCGCATTAGCCGGGTTGCTAATCGCGTCCGGCATAGCCATCAGCCAGCAGACGAAAACGCCCGTACCGCCGCCCCAGCCCCATCTGTTCCATATCTGGACCGACGCCAAAGGCGACACGCATCTAGAAGAACTCAAGCTAGCCAACAACCGCCGCCCCATGATTCCCGGCGTAACCCTGAATTTCTCCGGACTCCCGGCCGGTCCGAACGCAGCGCAACTGCATCACGCGCCAGCGCACCAGTTCGCCATCACCGTGTCCGGCAAAATCGACGTCGAAGCCTCTGACGGAACTCGTGCACACCTCAATGTCGGCGACATGGCGTTTCTAGAAGACACCACCGGCAAAGGACACAAGACGCTGGAAGAAGGCGCTGGCAGCGTTTTCCTGCGCGTCCCCGATGACTTCGACGTCAAAGCCTGGGCCCGCGGCGAATAACTAGTTTTTCGCCAAGGAAAGCGCCCGGAAAGAAGTCACGAACTCCACAGCCGCGATGTTCCCTTGCGTGCCGGTATATTCGGCGCCCTGTTGAATGGTGTAGCCGAACTTGATCAGCTGATACCGGTTAGGGCGAAAGCCGGCAGCGATCTCATAAGTCTGCATTCCAGGAGCGGCGCTGAACCGCTCATAGCCGACACGCACCGCCGCGTACCAGTGCGGGTTTAAAGTCCTCCGCACCTCCGCGTAGCCCATGTTTTGGATGAAATTCGGAATTACGTGGTAGTCCATTTGAAAACGCTGCACTTCGCCCCAAGCGTTCCAATGGCCCCATCCCCATTCGACGTCGAGCCCGATCGCCGTCGCCGGCAAAAGGTTTGGATTCGCCTCGCCCGGAAAGAAATAAGGATACTTGCGATCAAGATAAGGCCCGTAATAAGCTGACCCGCCCACCCGCAATCCCTGCCGGATCGTATAGCCCGCCCCACCGGCCCAGTTGCCGTATTGGTCCTTGTCAAAAATGCTTCTGCGATTCGCCGGCGACGAATTCACAAACTGCGCCCGTGCATCGAACTTCCCCGCCGTGGCATCCACCTGCGCGCCCACCAGCCCTAAAAAGGTTACCGGATCGTAGTAATAACCGTACGCCGACGGAATTCCGATCAACGGATTCTCCATTGCGTCGTAGCGCTGCAAAAACGCCCCGAACGCCGACGACATTTGCCCCACGCGCACCACTACGGACCGGTTGTGCTCCCAGAAGCGCGCATAGCTGAGATTCAACTGCAGCAGCTCGCCCTTCACGCCGTGGCCTTGTGTTTCGAAATCCTCCTCGAAATAGGGACGCGAAATCACCTGGTACGCACCCGAAATCGTCCAATGAGAATTCAGTTTCCATGTCGGATACAAAATCGCGCGAATACCGCCCGTCACCGGCGACCCGTCGCGCGGAGCATCCGTGAGTTCTTGCGATTCCGACGCCACCGCGCTCACCGTTGTGCGCAATTCAAACCCCGAGTTCGCCTCCTGCGCTGACGCGACGGCTGCGAGCAAACACAAAACTGCGTAAACTCTCATCATCTTTCGCCCTCGCGCACCGCCTGCAGTTCCGGTTCCGCCACTGCCTGCGAAAGGCTGTGCAGCGATTGATCGCCCGCCAGCGCGATCTGCTGCTTTTGCTGATCGCCCAACGCCGCAAACGCCTCCACCACCGCCGGATCCATCTCCGTCCCGCAAGCTTTTCTCAGAATCGCGATCGCGTCCGCATGACTTTTGCCGCGACGATAAGGCCGGTCTGACGTGATCGCGTCGTACGCATCCGCGACTTTCACGATGCGCGCATGCAGCGGCGTTTCCTCGCCCTTCAAACCATGCGGATAACCCGAGCCGTCCAGGTTTTCGTGATGCAGTTCGACAATGTTCAAATAGGGTTCCAGGCCCGCAACATTTTCGAGAATCCGTTTTCCGATGACGGGATGCTGCTGGATCAACTGGTTCTCTTCCGGCGTCAAACGCCCTGGCTTTTGCAAGACCAGATCGGAGATCCCTATCTTGCCCAGATCGTGCAGTAGCGCGCCAGTCCTGATGGTTTCCAGTTCCTGCCCGGAAATCTTCAAAGCATTCGCGATGGCGCACGAATACTCGCTCACGCGCCGGCTGTGACCGGCGGTGTAAGCATCCCGCGCGTCGAGCGCCTGTGTCCCCCCTCGACATCTCTACGCGATGCGTTCCTCCGGCCCTCAGATTGTCCTTGTCCGTCACGGTGAAACCGAATGGAGCAAAAATGGAAAGCATACCTCCTACAGCGACATCCCGCTGACTCTGGAGGGCGAACGTCAGGCAGCTTCCCTGAAATCGGAACTGGAGGATTGGGATTTTAAACTCGTCCTTTGCAGTCCGCGCAAGCGGGCCGTCAGAACCTGCGATTCTGGCCGGTTTCTGGAATCGTGCGGAGACCACCGATGATCTGGCGGAATGGAACTACGGGGAATACGAAGGCATCACCACAAAGGAGATCCGTAAGAGCGACCCTACATGGACTGTTTTCACGAGTCCTACTCCTGGAGGCGAAACTCCGGATCATATGGCCGAGAGATTGATCGCGTGATCAGACGCCTCAAGGATATCCGGGATGATGCCCTCCTCTTTGCCCACAGCCACGTGCTGCGCGTCCTGATAGCGCGCTGGCCTCGATCTTCCACCGGTAGAGGGGCGTCATTTCGTGATTCAGACCGGTGTGCTCAATATCTTGAGCTACGAGCATGAATCCAGACGGTTTTACTCTCACTGAACGCCGCTCCGTTCCGAAATGACCCAAGGCGGTAAAAAATTGATCCCTGAGGCAGACCAACCATGCACTGGGCATTGACGTCCCACACCTTGAGCCTCAGGGAGCGCATAATCTCGGAAGCCGAGAGAGGTCGTTTTGGGATGACTGAGTTCAGGAATCCCCGAAATGCCTCTGGCAGGCGGAGAACGGAATCAGAGCATTCAGGTGATGAATGTGATGATCTGATATTCGCAGCGAACTCAACCCATCAGCCAACCGGTGTGACATGTAATGGATGACTCAGGGGCGGCCTTTTCATAAGTGCTCGATCCCATCTATCGTGAAAGGAAACGGTCGAAAATTGTGCCGCGCATAGAAGAGAGCACCCACCCCAAATCCCTTCCCGAAACAAAGGGGGCAGCGTCTGTGCCAAAAGGATCAACCCCTTCCAACCAAAGAAGACCAAGAAAAGAGCAGAACCAAATCAGGAAGGTGGAGAAGAAAAGCGAGGGAGGCAATCCCAATGAGCCTCAGCGGCTCATTGTCAAAAGAACGGGTAGATACATATCCCTGATAGATGAAAATGAAAAGGTATCCGAACAGGATCGTCAAGGGATGCCGCATGAAGAGATATAAAGCGCTGTCGGAGCGGAGGAGCTGAGAAAAAGATCCTTGGTCATGATCGGGAAGGAGCCGATGTTTTGACCCCGCAGCTTTGAATTATGGTGATGGTGATGATTGTGTGAACTGGTCCAGATGCTCGTCGGACTCAGGGTAAGAAGCCCGATGAGGGTCATCAACCAGGACGCGACGCCTGATTTTCCAAGGATCGCCCGGTGCTGACGACCACGACAGATGATGAAAAGCCTCAGGAGCAGGAGCCCGGAAAGAATGCTGAAGCCCAACAACGTGAACATACCCGTCATCCCAGTAAGAAAAATGTCTCCCACACTCCCCGCAAGGGTGAGGAGAAGGAGACGATTGTGGTAACAATCTCCCACCAACTC
>CAVVZG010000008.1:0-22972 GCA_963752205.1 Bryobacterales bacterium
AGATCGCCCACGGGCCCGCCCCCAAACCAGATTCCCGATAAGTCCGGTTTGCCGTCAGGCAGCCTCGGCGCCGGAGCCGGAGGAAGATTCGGCACTGTGCTGGCAACCGCCCCTGCCCCCGCCGGAGACGTCACGGCTGTTGGTGAATTCTGTCCCAATAACAGAGCCGCCGAAAACATAGAGAGTAGAACAATCGCGCGAAATATTCTCACGTCACTTCTCCTCTTCGGGCTGCGGACCACCATCACCCGACGATCCCGCGAACACCCTGCGCCCATCCGACAGCGTGACAGCGCGGGCGTTCGCCATATTCGATCCGTCCTTTGCTTGTGACCCGCTGACTTCCACCGCATCCCCCACCTGCAAGGAATTTCTTTTCCAGCCGTTACGCACCAGGACGTTGGGACTCGCCAGTTCCAAATTCCAATTCGTGACGTTGCCCCTGTCGTCTTTGACGTCCACGTAAAAGCGGGCATGCGGATTCGCCCACTCGACTTTGGTCACTACGCCCTTCAGCGTGATGGGTTTCTTCTCGTCGTATTCCGCCGCGAACGAGTGATGCGCTAGCAGCGGCGTTACAAAAATCGCCAGGCTAACCGCGAGGGCCCTGATCATTTCAATACTCCGATGAATTTCCAATACCCCACCCCCACCGCGGCGGTGATGAGCATGAGGATCGCATAAGTATTCGCCAATCGCACTCGCTGCCCGGGACTGAACGCCAGGTTCCCCGTGAGTCCTTCGCCCATCGCCAGCCAGAAATTCTGGTACGTCATCCAGAACGGCACCGAGGCAATCAGGATCGGAGCCATCACCACCAGCGGCGGAATCCCCGCTGCGTTGGTCACATCCACCACTGATAGAAACAGCACCGAAATCACGATGAAACTGGAGGGATCGAGAAAGCGCAGCAAGAACATGGCGAACGCTAGAACGAAAGACAGGAGCACCAGATTGGAGGTCAGTTGCCGCGCAACCGGCACAAAGAATCCGGCCACCCAATCTGTAATCTTGGTGTCTTGAATGACGTTAGCCAGCCCGAAAACTCCGCCCAAATACAGCAGCAGCGACCACGACACCGCCGTGCCTAGGTCTTCATCGCGTAGAATCCCCGCAAGCGCAAACACCGCCATGGCGAAGGTGCCAACCACGAACGACGGCAGATGATGATAGCGATCGGTACTCCAGAAAATGATCGACAGCACCACCACAATCGCGGTGATCAACTCGGGCCGCTTGAAACTACCCAAGGCCTTCAGCCGGTCGCGCGCGAAGGCAGGCGACGCATTGAGCGGCGCCTCCGGCCGCAAGACAAATTGATTTCCAATCAGGATGAGGATGCACAGCAGCAGCGTCGGGAAAGTGATCACTTGCGCATAGCCGAGCCATGTCAGCGGCAGATGCTTAACGTCGAAAGCCGCCGCAACAATGGGACCGTCGAGCGAGCCGTACAGAAACGCGAGACCCGGAACCACCGCCATCTCCACCGTCGTAAGAACGATGAGCGCCGCGCCGCGGCTGCGATTCGCCAGCCCCAAGGACTGCACCAGCGCCCACGCAATCGGCACCATGATGGCGGTGCGCACCGTCATCGATGGAATTCCGAGCGCCAGCACAAAGCCAATAACGAAGAAAGCGCTCAGAATACCCGAATAGGTCCCGGGAAAGAGCGACAGGATGTAGTAAGAGAGGCGCTCCGCCAGCCCCGTCTTCTTCATCGCGAAGCCGTAGAACAAGACCGTGACCAGCACCCAAAACGGCGGCCCTCCGAACCCGCTCAACGCCAGCGGCGGCCGGACTCCGGCGACGATCAGCAGCCCCATCATCATGACGGAAGCCACCCCGTTGTTCATCACTTGAAACGCCCATAGCGTGGCAGTGAACACAGTGATGGCCAGCACCAACTGCGCCCGGTGCGACAGTCCTTCGATCGGCGGCAGTAGCGCGATCACGACTCCGGCCACGATTGCCAGCGCTAACCACACCCACTTCAAGTTGGTTTTTGGAAGCGTGCCGACGGTCGGAGGCGCGGTAGTCACGTCTGTCTATATTAGTTCATGCCCGCTCTCCCTGGGCGGTCTGCATGCTTTTCTCCAGACGGTCCAAAGTTCGCATAGCCGGAAGGCATTGGGCCACGCTGGCGTTGGGCTCGCGGCCCTCTTTGATCGCGGCAAAGAACTCACGGTCCTGCAATTCAATGCCGTTCATCGAAACATCCACCCTAGAGAGGTCCACTTGCTTTTGTTCTCCGTCGACCAAGTCGTCATAGTGCGCGACGTAGGTTCCGTTGTCGCAGATATAGCGAAAGAAGGTGCCTTGCGGACCCTTGTTATTGAAGGACAGCGAGAGAGTGCACACCGCCCCCGACGGAACTTTCATGATGATTCCCATGTCCATTGCGATCCCCAACTGCGGATGCATCGGCCCCTGGACAGCTTGCGCCAGTGAAGCTGTTTCACCGGTTTGATATTGGAAAAGATCTACCGTGTGGCAGGCATGATGCCACAGCAAATGATCCGTCCAACTCCGCGGCTTTCCGGCAGCATTCATATTCGTGCGCCGGAAAAAATAGGTCTGCACATTCATCTGCTGGACCTTCAGATCGCCGGCTTTGACGCGCTTGTGAATCCATTGATGGCTAGGATTGAAACGCCGCGTATGCCCGGCCATCGCCACCACCCCCGTTTCCTTCTGCACCCGCACTAAGCGCTCTGAATCCGCCAGCGAATCCGCCATGGGAATTTCGACCATCACATGCTTGCCCGCGCGCATGCATTGCTCTGCCTGGTCCGCGTGGAGATGAGTCGGGGTGGTAAGGATTGCCGCTGCCACTCCCGGTTGCGCCAGGCTCTGCGCGAGATCCGTGGTCCAATGCGGAATGCCGAACTGTTTCGCGACCTCTTCGGTAGCGCTTGGATTCCCGCCGGCCAGCGACACCACCTCGATGCCGTCAATCTTTGACATCGCCTCCAGATGCTTAATGCCGAAAGCCCCCTGTCCCGCCACGCAAACCTTCATGTTTATCGCTTCTCCTGCTCCGCCCGCATCCGCCGCTGCTCCGCCTGCACCACGATCAACGACATCCACATGCCTAATGGATGCGCCCCCGCGTCGACCAGCGGATGCGGCTTAAGCGACCGCACCGCGTCGATGCTCTCGTCCTTCATAGTTTCGAGCGCCACAGCCTGTTTGGGACTCAACCCATACTCCTTCGCCACCGCCTGTGTATCGGCGAACAGCTTACGCCGAAGATCGCCCGAAAAGCGCAAATCGTACAGAACTTTATTCAGCGGATAATCGTTCGGGTCCGGATGCGTATAGAACTGATACCCCACCTTGCCCGAAAAGTTCCAAGTAGGCGCCGGCTCCGGCGTAGTGGGCGCATTCTTCTTGTTCGGAATAAAACTCATCACCGCATGTCCGTGATGCCATGTCGGTTGATAAGTAATCAACTCCCCGGGCTGCTTGCCGATGGCCCCGAACAGCATCATCCAGGGCAGCATCTCGGTGTTGCCAACCTCGTCTAATTGTGGATTCGTCAGGTTCAGCAGTGCTTCATGATTCCCGCGCTCCATGTGCGCGATGGCCCACCAATCGAAATCGAAATCCGGCTGCGGATATTTCCACGCCCCCGGATAATGCGACATCCCGCCGCTCGCGATCACCGCCACCTTCAGCGCCGTTTTTTCGACAATATCTTTGATCGCCGCCCCCAACTGAGCGCAACGCCGAGCCGTTGGCAGCGGCGGCAGATAGGTGTTCACAAAAATGGGAAGCACCGGAATCTTGCGCCCCTCGATTACCCACTCGTAGACCGCCGCGAAGGAATGCCCCAACTCCGCGTCCTGCGAAAAACACATATCGAAGCCGTCGAGCACCAATTTGTCCAGCAGCTCTTCGGCGAAAGGATGAATCGGCAGCGCGTAAGTCTTGCGCGCAAACGCCGCCTTCGAATGCAGCCCACCCACGATCGCGAACGTTGGCACGGCATGTAGAAAGAACGTTTCCAGGTGATCGCTGCCGATCACAATTGCCAGATCAGGCTTGGTCTCGTCGAGCAGCTTGCCCAGATGACGCATCGCCGCGATATCCGCGTCCAGTTGCTTAGGATCTTCGCTCGGCGGATAGACAAATAGCTGCGGCGCGTGCACGGTCGCCGCGGCAAACACAATCTTCCCCATGGTTGTTACTCCTCGTCAACGTAGTTGACACCAAGCTGCTTTAGCTTTTCACGCAGCCCGTAGAAATCGACGCCCAGCTCGCCGTTGCGCAACCGCTCACGAGTCTTCGCTTCTTTGTCGATGCGATCGCGCCCCGCCTGCGCGACAGCGGCCGCCTGCTCGCGCGGGACCACCACCACACCATCGGCGTCCGCGATAACCACGTCCCCCGGGATTCACAGTCAGTCCCCGCGCAGACCACCGGCACGTTCACCGATCCCGCCGTAGACTTCACCGTCCCCTGCGCCGAGATCGCCTTGGCCCACACCGGGAAATCCATTGCCGTGAGTTCAGCCGTGTCGCGCACCCCGGCATCGGTAATCAATCCCACCACGCCATGCGCTTCGCACGAAACGCCCAACAACTCGCCGAACATGCCGTCCGTCGATTCCGAAGTCGTAGTCACCACCAAGATGTCGCCGCGCTTACACACCTCCATCGCGGCATGAATCATCAAGTTGTCGCCCGGCTGCGAAGAAATGGTAACCGCCGTCCCCGCCGCCCGCGCCGAAGGATAAATCGGACGCATATAAGGTTTCATCAGCCCCGTGCGCCCCTGCGCTTCGTGCACGGTGGCGACGCCCAACTCGCCCAGCGCGCGTACTACTTCCGGATCGGGGCGCTGGATGTTGCGGACAACCTTGTGGCTCATGACAATTCGGAAGTCACCCACGGATACACGCGCTGGAAAGCCTCCGCATACTTAATGTCTTTGGGACCGCCATTACGCACCGCCTGCGTGCCGCGCCGCTTCCCCAGGTCCGTATAATACTGCCACAAATGCCCCTGCGCTTCCATCGATTCCATGGATTTATGCTTGGTCTCCCACACCGGAGTTACATCCAGCAGCACCTGTGGCAGAAACTCGCACTGCTCCGGCTGATGCGGTTCAAAGATGAATACCGGAGGCGCATTCAGCGGCTTGCCCTTGGCCGGATAACCCAGCGCTTGCGAATACACGCGCGTCTCAAGTGACACCCGGTTAGCAGTCTCATGATCCGGATTGTACGGATCTTTGAACGAATGCGTCAGCACAAACTCCGGCTGCAGTTCGCGATATTCTTCGACGATCGCCTGAATAGTCTCCTGTGTGGTAACGATCGGATAATCGCCCGAATCGAAGAAGCGAATCTCGGCACCCAAAATCCCCGCGGCCCGCGTCGACTCCGCCCGCCGGATCTCCTTCACCTTTTCAATCGTCATCCCCGGCTGCTTCCAGGCGCCCTGGCTCTCGCCGCGCTCGCCAAACGACAGGCACAGGATGCGCACGCGATACCCGCGCGAAGCGTAGAGCGCAATCGCTCCGCCGGCGCGCCAAACGAAATCAGCCGCATGCGCGCTGAACACTAAAATATTCTTTTGATCTGCCATGAACTCTATTCCACCAGCGATGCCGGAATCGTCGCCGCCATGTGCCGGATATCACTCACGCTGAATCCCGCATCCAGCATCTTCTGGGCGAACATCGCGAAGCCTTCCGCCACCGGCGGATTAATCGTCTGTCCCAAGTCCGTCGAAAGCAGGGTCCGCTTGACACCAGTCTTGCGGGTAGCCTCGAACATGCCCTCCCAAGACGACTTCCCCGTGTGCATGGTGGTGAAACAATGCTCAATGACCGCGCCCAGCTCCGCCAGCTCGAACTGTTCTTGAGCCGTTAGACTCTGCGAAGGAAACTCCGCGTGTGTCACCACCACTTTGCGCAGCCCAATCTCTTTCGCAGTCTTGACCAAAGCGAAAATTTCCTTGCGCCCCAGGTGTCCCGTGGCCAGAATCATGTCGTACTTTTTGATCAACTCCAGCACCGTGCGCGCCGCAGCCGAGCAGCTCCCGTCGGCGTCGATCACCGTCATCGGAGGCGGATTGATCCCCGTCGCCGCCAGCTCCAACTGAATCTTTGCCCAGAAAGGCAGCTTGGCCTTGGTCCCATCCGGCCGTCCCGCCGTTTCGTTCGCGGCGTCCACCGTCGGCATCCACACGATCTTGGTGCCAGACCGCCCCGCTAGCTCCACCGCCACCGGATTCAGCCCGCCTACACTATGGTTCAGCGCAATCGCTCCGAACGCACGAATCCCCGGAACAGCTTTGGTGACCACGCTGGCGCGCTCCGCGGTAGGGAAGTAGTGCGACTTCAGCACAAACCCTTTCAGCCCGTGAGCCAAAAATTCTTTGGCCAGATCCAGATCATCAATGCGCCGCTCGATCACATCCGGCGCCACATGCACCTGCAGATCGTAGGCCCCCTGCAGAGCGTCCCACGCCGCCGAGGACACTCCCGCTTGCGCTAATTCCACACTCATATTCTTCCTTAAGTTTATTTCGGTTCGCTGGTGCCCAGATGAGTCAGATCCTTGTTATTCTCCAGGCAAACGTATTCGAGCAGTTCCCATCCCGCCTTGAAGGGTATTTTGAAACTGGTGGTCCAAGGCTTGGTGTAAGCGCCTGGATCGTCGATGGTCGCCTCGTAACTCAGCGAGTTGAAATTCGGCCGCCGGAATTTTTCGATCACGTGCAGCTTCTCGGTTGCCGGATGCCCAACATAGTCCAGCCAGGTGCGCCCGTTGAAGCCCACCGAATCCACCACCAGCGTATCGTTGCCTTCCCACCAGCCAATCGATTCTCCCAGCCAGGTCGGATTCAACTTCTCTTCGGGGGTGTGCTTGCGCCCGTCCATAAACACCGTCCGGTACATGTGTGACGCGCCTTCGTACAAGATCACCAGGCGGTCCGGCAACTGGATCATCTGGAATGGATAGGGCGTTCCCGTGTAGCGCGGGACTCCGGGAGGCAGGCAATATCCTTCGGGATCGTCTTTCGAATTGTTAGCGCGGCGCTGCTGGAACTTTTGAAGCGCCGTTGGAGTGAATGGAACCTCGACGGACTTGTCGACATACTTCGGATTCGCCCAGTCGAGAACCCAGATCGGAGCCCACACGCCCTTGCCGCCGAAGTCCACCTTGCCATCCGCCAAACGGGGCGCCGGCTGGGCCCCAACCGCGGCGGCGAAAAGCACACCCAGGACGAGCACACGCATCCCTAGCTTCATGGCGAGAGTCTCCTTGCGCGTGGGCGAGGTATTTATTTGCTGGGGCCGCCGTCGTCAGCCGCGCCGGCGAATACTTTACGGCCATCGGCCAGCGCCACCGTGCGAGCGTTCGCCAAATGAGCGCCGTCCTTGGCCAGGTAGCCGTCGACGGTGATTTTATCGCCTTCTTTGAGCGAATTGCGCGTCCAGCCTTTGCGCATCAAACCGTTGGGGCTGCCCAGCTCGAATTCCCAGTTGGTGACTTTGCCGCTCTCGTCTTTCACGTCCACGTAAAAGCGCGCGTGCGGATTCTGCCACTCCATCTTGGTGACGGTGCCTGTCAAGGTAACCGGCTTGTTCGAATCATATTCGGCCGCGAATGAATGATGGGCCAGCAGTGGGACCGCCGGAATCATCAACGCGCCACCCACCGCTAGAACGGACAGGATTCTATTTTTCATGGTATTGCCTCCACGCTTTTGACTACGTTATCACAAATCTCGACTAAGCGGTCCGCGAACTGGACGTCTCGGGCAGCTGTGCCGATGGCCGCAGAAGTCCAGCGAAGGCTCGCTTGAACGGCAGCCAGTAGAAGCTCCACACGGTATTTAGCTCCTGGTCGGCGCCTTCGTAGAGTCCGAAGTCGAGCGTCTCTTCTCCCTGAGGAACATACAGCGTGCCTCCGATCCAATCGATAAAGGAGAAGTACTGTGACAGATTCTTGTCCAGGTGTTGCGGAGCGGTGCTGTGGTGGATCTGGTGCTGCGCGGGACTGCTCAAGATGTGCTCCAACTTCGGGCCGAAGGAGATCCATAAATGCGAATGCTGGAAGCTGGAAAGTAGAAAATACGGAATAATAATCGCGTTAATCCCCACGAACTCCGTCACCGAATGCTCGCCGCCATATAGGTAGTAGAAGAGGGCGAGAGCCAGGGCCTGCAAGGGACCCTGAAATATACCGTCCATCACGCTTTCGATCGGATGCGAGCGGTAGGCCGTTACTGGTGTTAGAACCTCCGCCGCATGGTGGACCTTGTGAAATTCCCAGAAAAACGGCACTTTGTGCTGGATGTAGTGGCTGATGTAGTGGCCGGTGTCGAACAACACTACGCGGACAATAGCAAAGACCACCAACACCGTAAAGGTGGGCGGCCACGACGGTCCTGGCCCGAACCAGGACGCTAATATCTTCGAACCCCAGCTCCCCAGCGCCAGCGCGGATACCAGCATGGGCCCCACGATGAAGATGCTGACCACCCTTTGGGAAAGGAGAAATTTATAGTCCAAAAGTGCGGAAGGATGGAAATAAATCCGCCACAGGGCGATGTTAGGGCGTTTCCAGAATCTGTAAAGAAAATCGGTGACGACCAGCGCGCCCACCAGCCATTTCCATTCGTGTCGCTCCTCGGGTCCTAACACGGACGCGAAGAATTGGTGGGCCCACCAAACCAAGGGACCTAGAATTCCCGTCAGATTTCGGCTGAACGTTTCCAGCATTGGTCCCCTGGTACTCGATGGGATGGAAGCAACGCGGGGCGCTACTTCTTTCGCCGCGTCTGGAAAATCAGCATCGCACCCGTCAGCAGTCCCACTGCGCTGACCGCACTGGACGCGTCGATCTCAGGTACAGTCGGTGACTTGCCTTTGGTATCAGCAAGTGCAAACCCTGCTAGAGCCACCGTCAAGAGCAAAAGCTGTATGACCTTCTTCTTCATAATCCTCCTTTCGAGATTCAGCCCCGCGAGGGACACTCGCAGACCTCCGAGAATCTAATCCCGTAGGGCAAATCATCCCATGTAATCTCGAACGTATCAAGATCTAGTACACCGAATGTTACTACTAGAACTATATGGCTGACTGGTAGCATAATTCGAAGATGCGGAAGCTCTCCCTGATCATCCTCCTCGCGCTGCTCGCCGCCGGTGTCGACGCGCAATGGCTGAACTTCCCCACTCCCGGAACGCCTCGCACGCTCGACGGCAAACCAAACCTAGCCGCCCCTGCGCCGCGCGTAGGCGGCGAGCCGGACCTCAGCGGCGTCTGGATGCATGAGATTACCACCGTCGCCGAAGTGAAGCGCCTGTTCGGTGATTTCCTGGATGACGCCATCAAAGTGAGCGTCCCCGGCATGGAAATCGGCACGCAGCACAAGTACGGCTTCAACATCCTTATAGACTTTAAGCCCGGCGGTTCGCCACTGCGCCCCGCAGCCGCCGCGCTTATGCGCCAGCGAGCCGCGAGCGACAACCCGGCGGCGGTTTGCAGCGATATCGCGGGAATTCCGTTGGCTGGTCTTCTCTCCGAACCCATTAAGATCGTGCAAGCCCCGCGCCTGACTATGATCTTGTACGAAGTCGATAACCTGCATCGCCAGATCTATACCGACGGCCGCGCGCTGCCCAAAGAATTCGACCTCCCCGCCTACCTGGGCTACTCCGTCGGCCATTGGGAGCGCGACGTCTTCGTCGTCGAAGCCGCCGGCTTTAACGATAAAACCAGTTTGGATCTAATGGGCCACCCCCACAGCCAAGCCCTGCACATCACCGAACGCTTCCACCGCCGCGACTTCGGGCACCTGGACGTCGAAATGACTTTCGATGACCCACAAATGTATGACAAACCGTTTACGCTAAAGATCCCGTACGACCTGCTGGCCGACGCCGACATCTTCGAGAGCTTCTGCAATGAAAACGAAAAAGACAGCGTCCACCTTGGCAAACAGTAGACTATACTGGGTGACGGCCAAAATGCCAAAGAGAATTGAGGAGAGGAACACCATGAAACTCTGGTCGAGCCGGCTGATACTGGCTGTCGCCGCAGGAGCTGTTGCCTGGGCCCAAACCCCCGCGCCGAAAACGCAAACCGCTGGCGAAGCCTTTAAAAACGTCACCACCAGCACTCTCAAAGGTTTAACCGTCAGCGATTTCTTGGGAAGTATGGGCGTGATGGCTGCCGCCCTCGGCTACGATTGCGCCGATTGCCACGTCGCATCCGGCACCGACAGAGCGGATTGGGTATTCGACACACCGAAAAAGAAAACTGCACGCAAGATGGTGGAGATGGTGTCCGTCATCAACAAAACCAACTTCGCCGGCGTCCAAATGGTGACCTGCTGGACCTGCCATCACGGCCGCTTCATGCCCTCGACCACCATCGGCCTTGATGCTCTCTACGGCACTCCGAATGACGAGCGCAACGACATCGTCGTCCCCGGCGAAGGCGTGCCCCCTGCGACCCAGGTTCTGGACAAATATATCCAAGCCGTTGGCGGAGCGCAGCGTCTGGCTGGCCTCAACAGCTACATCGCCACCGGCAGCAGCTTAGGATATGAAGGGTTGGGCGGCGGCGGTTCGTTCCAGATTTTCGCGAAATCCCCCGACCAGCGCACGACGCTGATCGCTTTCAAAGATCACCCGGAGCGTGGCGACAGCACCCGCGCCTACAACGGCACTTCCGGCTGGATCAAATCGCCGCGCGGCCTGTTCCCCGAGTACGACCTGACCGGTAGCGAACTCGATGGAGCCAGGCTCGACGCGCTGCTGTCGTTCCCCGGGCAGATCAAGACGGCGCTCAATAACTGGCGCTCCGGCTCGCTCGACAGCATCGGCGATAAAGAGGTGCAGGTGGTGCAAGGCAGCGGCCCGCGTGGCCTGCTGGCGACGCTTTACTTCGACACCAAGACCGGATTGCTGGTGCGCATGGTGCGCTATAGCGCGTCCCCCATCGGCCGCGTTCCCACGCAAATCGACTACTCCGACTATCGCGACGTCAACGGCATTAAGTTCCCGTTCAAATACACGTTCTCCTGGTTGGATGGCAGAGATTCCTTCCAACTCAGCGACGTGAAAATAAACGTGCCCATCGACGCCGCGAAGTTCGGCAAACCGTAAGCGCTTATTTGCTGGGGCCGCCGTCGTCGGCTGCTCCGGCAAATACTTTCCGCCCGTCGGCGAGAGCCACAGTGCGCGCGTTCGCCAGATGAGCGCCGTCCTTAGCCAGGTAGCCGTCAACCGTGATCTTGTCGCCCTCTTTGAGCGAATTGCGCGTCCATCCCTTGCGCATCAGCCCGTTGGGGCTGCCCAATTCGAATTCCCAATTCGTAACCTTGCCGCTTTCGTCTTTCACGTCGACGTAAAAGCGCGCGTGCGGATTCTGCCATTCCATCTTCGTCACAGTGCCCGTCAAAGTCACCGGCTTGTTCGAGTCGTACTCGGCAGCAAACGAATGATGCGCAAACGCCGGCGCAGCCGCCAGCGCGAGCAAGACTCCAGCCGGCAAAATCATGGATCGAATTTTCATGTTTAAATCTCCCGGAAGCTAATCTACTCCGAATGCTTCTGAATCGTCAAGGGGCACTGAGAATCTGATTCAGCAAAGGAACACTCTTAGCGGACGGCGCCGAATCCGCCAGCGTTTTCAGGTACGCATAAATATCTGCCATATCCGCATCCGGCACAGCCTTAGCCGAATACGACGGCATCTGATTCGGCCGCGGCGGATTCCGCACGTAAGCGATAAACCCTGTCTGGGCGATCTTCATAGGCACCAGCCGCGCCCCCGGTCCGTTCTGTCCAGAGAACCCATGGCACGCATAACAGGAATACTTGAGGAACAATTCCTTGCCGTGCCCGGCGTTCCCCTGCGCATTGACGGTGGCCGCTAGCAAGACCAACACGAAAAACTTGAGCATGAGTCACCTCCTAACGCGGCTGCGTAACCACATCGATCAGCGCCGGCTCGCCCTTCTTTACTTGCGCAATCGCACGCTGGAACGCCGGCGCCAGATCTTTCGGATCCGTAATGGGCCCCTCCGCGTACTGCCCATAGGCCTGCGCCATCTTCGCGTAATCAATGTTGGGGCTCCACAACTTGGTTCCGATGTGAGCCCGGTCCGCCCCTCGATTGCGAATGCTCGCCTGCTGCTCAATGAACATCACTTCCTGGTGATACCCGCGGTTGTTATGCATGATCGTCAGCAGCGGAATCTGATGATGCGCTGCCGTCCACAACACGCCCGGAGCGTAGTTCAAGTCCCCGTCCGTCTGGATCGAAACGCTCAATCGCCCATGCTTCTTATTGGCGAGCGCCGCCCCGACCGCCGCCGGCGCGCCATATCCCATGCCCCCCGCGCCCTGGCCGCCGATGTACTGATAATGTTTGTCGAAGGTCCACAACTTCCGCGGCCACTGGCTGATGAATCCCTGCCACGACACCAGAGACCAGTCTTCGTTCTTAATCAACGGCCACAACTCCGCGCAGAGCCGCGCCAGACTCACCGGGCTCGCGTCCCAGCCCACCGCCGCCAGTTCGATGTCCCGCGCGCGAGCCTGCCTGTGCGCCTCCGCCAGCTTCGCGCCGCGTTCGTCGAGAGCCCGCCTGCGATCCGCCGTGATCAGTTTTTTGCAAGCCTCGATCAGCGCCGGCAGCGTGGCCTCCGCGTCCGCGCCAATATTCAAATCCACTTCAGGATAATGCCCGAACTCCTGAATGTTGCTCTTATGCGACAGGTTCAATGAAGTGATGCTAATGGTCTTCGCCCCGCGCGCCCGCGCCGCCCGTGCCGAATTTGAAACATCGTTCACTTCCAGATTCAGCACCACATCCGCTTGGTAACCCGCCCCGCCCGTGCCCGCCAGTGCATGGCGATTCGGAAAATCCATGCGCTCCAGATTGCTCACCGGAGCCTGCAGCGTCTCCGCCAGCTCCATCATTAGCTTCATCCCATGCGGCGTGCGCGCCGTTCGTTCCGTGATGATCAGCGGCCGCTCCGCCGCCACCAGCATCTGCGCCGCCTCCGCCACCGCGCCCGAATCGCCCTGCGGCGGCGTCGTCCGGCTCAGCTTCGGAATCCGCAAATCGCCTTGCAAATTGGGATGCGCCTGCAACTCATAGTTCGCCACAATTAGCACCGGCGCCATCGGAGGCGTCATCGCAATGTTATAAGCCCGCACCGCCGATTCCGCGAAGTGCCCCAGCGAATAGGGTTGATCGTCCCATTTCACGTAATCACGAACCAGTGCTCCGATATCCTGCGCACTGTGTAGGGACGCCACGCCCGGACTCCGCTCCGCGCCATCGGCATGATTCCCCGCGACCATGTAAATCGGCACGCGATCGACATAGGCGTTATAAATCGCCATTGACGCATGCTGCATCCCGATCGTCCCATGCATCATCGCGATCATCGGCTTGCCTTCGATTTTGGCGTAGCCGTGCGCCATCGCCACTGCTGATTCTTCGTGGCAGCAAGTGAGAAACTCCGGCATTTTGTTATCGCCGTAATTGATCAGCGATTCATGCAGCCCTTCAAACGTCGACCCCGGATTCGCCGCCAGATACTCGAAGTCGAGCGTCTTCAGCACGTCCACCATGAAGTCCGATCCCGGATTTTCGACGATGCGCGACGCCACAGTCGCCGGACGCCGACCCGTGTCGGCAGCAATGGTAGTCGCATTCGCTTGCGCCGTCGCATTGCGCGGGGCGCTCTCCTGCGCCTTCGCCCTTGGCTGAGGAGCCACCACCGCGACCGCCGCTCCAGCAGCCGCGCCCTTCAAGAAACCTCGGCGGGATCGTGCCATTCGGGTTCCTCCTTGTGATCGCCTGCCACATTATCATATTCCTTTGCGATGGCAACTACTCGATTCGTGACACTACGGGGCAGTGAGCGCAAGCCGCTAGCGAACTCGCGCCCCGCCGGCCCCGCTGAACCCACCGAAATCACGAATATCACCGTGCGCCTCCGTCCCGTCAACGCGATCGCCGCTCTGGCTGCGACCGTCGAAAAACTCTACGCCCGCCGGCTCTCGAAGCGCACCTATCTCACTCGCGACGAACTCGCCCACCGCCACGGCGCGCGCCGCGAAGACCTGGACGCCGTCGAACACTTCGCGCAACGCCATAACCTGACCGTATCCCACCGCAGCGCCGCCCAACGTTCCCTGACACTCACTGGAAAGTTAGCCGACATTCTCAGCGCGTTCCCCGCCAAACTCCGCATGTTCGAGCATTCCACCGGACCCTATCGCGCACGCAGCGGCGGGATTTCCATCCCCCGCGAATTCCGCGGCATCATCACCGGCGTCTTCGGCCTCGACACCCGCCCCAACGTCAAAGCATCCTACCGTCCGCGCACGCACGCCGCCGCTCACTTGGTTCCCGCAAGCGCCTTCGCGAAACGCTATAACTTTCCCAAGCTCGACGGCTCCGGACAATGCATCGGCATCATCGAACTCGGCGGCGGCTTCGCGCACAGCGATCTCGATGCCTATTTCCACGGCATCGGCATCAAGACCCCCAACGTAGCCGCCATCTCTGTCCACCACGGCGGCAGCCGCAAGCCGCAATTCGCCGACGGAGAAGTGATGCTCGACATCGAAGTCGCCGGAACCGTCGCACCTAAAGCGCAAATCGCCGTCTATTTCGCGCCGCACCGCGGCTCGGGCTTTCTAGATGCCGTCAACGCCGCCGTTCACGACGCCGAGCGCAACCCCAACGTCATATCCATCAGTTGGAGTTCCCCCGAAGACCCCACCGCGCAGCAAACCATAACCGCCTTCCACGAAGTGTTTCTCGAAGCCGCCGCGCTAGGCATCACGATCTGCGCCTCCGCCGGCGACCACGGCACCGCCGGCATGGACGCCGCCGACTGGGACCGCAAAATCCACGTGGCCCACCCCTCGACAGACGATCTGGTGTTAGCCTGCGGCGGCACCCAAATCGACGAGCAGGGCAACGACATCGTGTGGAATGACGGCACGCCATTGAGCGCCGGAGGCTGGGCCAGCGGCGGCGGCATCAGCCAGACGCGCCACGTGCCTGCGTATCAAAAGCGAGTGAAACTCCCGCCGCCCCTGGCAGGTAAACGCGGCCGCGGAGTCCCCGACATCGCCATGAGCGCCACCGGTTATCTTTCGCGCGTCCGCGGCGCTCCCGGACCGCAAGGCGGCACCAGCGCAGTTGCGCCCCTGATGGCCGGATTGGTCGCGCTACTCAACCAAGCCAAGCGAAAAAACGCCGGTTGGTTAAATCCCTTCCTCTACTCCAACGCCGGCAAGGGAATTGTGAAGTACGTGACCGAAGGCACCAACGCCATCGCCAAAACCGTCAAAGGTTATCGCGCCCAAGCCGGTTGGAACGCTTGTGCCGGCTTGGGAACTCCCGACGGCGTCGAAATTCTCAAGCGCCTTTGACGCGGACGCTCAACTCGGCGCACCCTCGCTAAAATGCAGAGTGGCCGTCGGCTCGCCCACCGGCGTCATACCCAAGCGTGTGAGCAACTCCAGATAGCGAGGATCATCGCGCAACGAGTCATACGTCGGGACGATCTGGATGTAGCACACCAATCCGTCGAACGCGTCGGCGGCCTGGAACAACCGCTCAAACGCCGCGTCCTTTTGCCCCAATGCGGTATGCATCACCGCGAACGGCAGATGCAGTGGAGGACCGCCTTCCTTTTCCCGCTGCTTCAATTCCGCCAAAATCTCCAGCGCCTGCTCGCGCCGTCCGGCCTCGGCGTAAGCCGCACCCAGCCAGCATAGGAATAACGGCTCGCGCCCAGAGATGGTCGCGCCCGCTTCAAACGCCGCGATGGCTTCATCGAACTTGCCCAGCCGCTGGTACGCCAGGCCCAGCACATAGCGCAGTTCAATGAAGTAGGGATGCATCTCCAGCGCTTCCTTGCAGCGGCGGATGGCGGACTCGCAGCGCCCCATATAGGTCAGCACCATGGTCTCGGCGGCAGTGGTCGAAGCCGAAAGAGGATCCAGTTGATGCGCGGCGCGGGCGCGGCGCAGCGCCTGTTCCAGCCTTCCGGTCGCCATGAAATAAAAGCCATAGCGCAGATGTGCTTCCGCGAATTGCGGCCGCAGATCCAGCGCTTTGCGAAATTCCATCTCGGCTTCAGCCCAATTGTGGTCGTAAAAAGTTAAGACCGAACCTAACGCCGCATGCGGCTCGGGAAGCTGCGGATTCGCAGCGATTGCCTTCAACGCGGCGGCCTTGGCTTTCGGCCACATCTCGCGCGGCGCCGCCAGCCCGTAGCCCGCCATCAAAGTGTAAGTGTCAGCCAGCCCCGAATACGCCAGCGCGCACTCCGCATCCTCCTTCAGCGCACTTTCGAAAAACCCCTGCGCCTTCTCTAGAGCCGCCGGAGTTTTTTTATTCCAATAGAAGCGACCCTTCAGACACATTTGGTACGCTTCCATGTTGGTGTCCGCATGGCTCACGGTCGAGTGCTCGTTGCGCAGCGGCAGCGCCAGCTTTAGAGCCTCCACGATGGCTGCGCTGATCTGATCCTGGATCTCGAACACATCGCTCACTTCGCGGTCGTAGCGATGCGACCAAACATGATAGCCAGTGGCCACTTCCGTCAACTGAGCTGTAACCCGCAGCCGGTTCCCGATGCTGCGCACGCTGCCCTCCAGCAGCGATTGCACTTTTAGAATCTCGCCGATCTTGCGGATGTCCTGCGCCTTGCCCTTGAACTCGAATGACGAAGTCCGCGAAACCACGCGCAGCCCCTTGATCTGCGATAACGCGTTGATCACTTCTTCCGTCAGGCCATCGCTGAAGTACTCGTTCTCCTTATCGCCGCTGAGATTCTCAAACGGCAGCACCGCCATGGCCGCGACATCCAGCGGTTTGGAAACCGAACTCCCCGACGCCGAACTGGGCAGGCGGTGTTCGCGAACTGCCTCCAGATCCGCCAGCATTTCCGAGATCTGCGCGTAGCGATCTTTGGTATTCTTCGCCAAAGCCTTGGCGATGATCCAATCCACCTCCGGCGGAACATTGGTGAATTGCGGGGCCAGCGGCGTCACCGCCTGCGTGAGGATGGCGTGCAAAACTCCTTGGCTGGTGGACCCTACGAAAGGCGCCACGCCCGTCAGCATTTCGTAAAACACCGCGCCCACCGCCCAAATATCCGTGCGGGGATCGACATATTTGCCGGTCGCCTGTTCCGGTGACATGTACCGCACGGTGCCCATGGCCTCGCCTTCGCGCGTCAAGCCGGCCTCATCGGCGAGCTTAGCCAAGCCGAAATCGAGCACCTTCACCATGCCTTTGGTGATCATGATATTGGCCGGCTTGATATCCCGATGCGTCACCCCGTGCTGATGGGCCCGCTCAAGAGCGCGCGCCACTTGGATAGCGATATCCAGAGTGCGTTCCAGCGGCAGCGGTCCGCCGCGCAGCATCTGGCTGAGAGTCTCGCCGGGATAATAAGCCATTGCCAGGAACAACTGCCCGTCTTCGGCTTCGTTAATTTCGTAGATGGTGCAGATGTTGGGATGGTCGAGCGAGGACGCCGCCATAGCCTCGCGAACGAAGCGCTGGCGCTGCGCCGGGTCCGCGGCTAGGCCCCCGGAAAGAAATTTCAGCGCCACAATGCGCTGTAGTTTGGTATCGAGCGCCTTGTGGACCACGCCCATCCCGCCGGCCCCGATCTTCTCGTGAACTTCGTAGTGCAGGACTCGGCGGTCTACCATAGCTCCCCACGCGCATTCTAGCAAATAGGGACGGAGCCTGATTATTGTTCCAAACTGGCAAGCTGTTCTAAACTAAGGCTCCAAGCGATCAACTCGTTCGGCGGACGCTCCCTAACTCGAAGATTTAACTGGTGTTCCATCTTGGAACAATAATCAGGCTCCGTCCCTATTTTTGGTTTCGAAACGGTACAGCAGATCCTCGTACACCTGAGCCAGCAACTCCACGCTCTGAAAAGCGTTCACGCCCAGAATGCTATGGTGCCATTCGTTCAGCGGCAACGAGTCCACCAACCGGTCGAAGTCCGCCACATGATGCGGGTCCACAGTCGCATGGAAAAACTGCGTCGCGAAAGCCTCACGCGGCAATCCTGTCCGCTCCACCGCCTGCTCCAGAAATTCCGGCGACGGCGGATTTTCCATGATTGCCTGGTAACTCAAATACGCCACCGGATGCACATGACGCATCCAGTAATATTGCACCCCCACCAACGCGGCCGCCGCCGGAGAAGGAAGACGCGCCCACACCTCCTCGCGCTTCACGCCCAACGTTTCCAAGTCGTCGAGAGTCCACTCGTCGTGATCTTTTTCCTCGATCGCGTGCGCCGCCAGATACTCAACCATGCCAGCGCAAACTGGGTCCCCCGCAGCGCGCGCCCGAGCGCACTCCTCCGCGGTTTTGAGTGTCGGCACCGTCGCGCGAATCACCGAGTGCACCGTCGCCAGCAACTCCGGGAATAATTCCGCCAGTCGCGGATGATGCCAGACTTCTCCCGCCGCCTGCCGCAAGCGGGGCCGCACCAATTCGATCTTCCCCCGCAATCGCTGGCTGTTAGTCTGCACTAATAACTGAAGCTATCGGGATGCGGAAACTTCCCGCCCTTAGCCGTTTTCTTGAGAAGCGCGTCGCCCAGTTTTTGCTTGGCGCTGATCAATGCCGATACTTCATTTTCAGTGAGACCGTTGACCTTGGCCTGATCCCCCTCGGTCAAATTATGTTTCGCCGCAATAATCCCGGCCTTTTGCAATTGCTGGACGTTCGTCTTGGCAGCCATTTCCGCCTCCTTGCAGGATCACTTTATAGCAGCATTTCCTCGGCCATGTCAATGAATTAAACCGCTAGCGACAATAGAGTCAGCAGGCTTTTGAGCGAACCTAACAATCCCTGGAGATGCGCCTCATTCATCTCCCGCAGGCGCCCCGCCGCCACTTCCCGCCCCGCGAGATGAAAATAGTCCCCCAACGAAGTGCCTCCTTCCCCCTGCAATGTTGTTTCGTCCACCCTCGCGCTCAAATACGGAACGTTGAGGTTGCCCAGCGCCTCTGCCTCTTTATCGAGGATTTCCGCGGACAGCCCCAGCCAATCACGCCCCACGCACTCGCGCAGCATTTCCACGCGCCGCCGGCCATCTCGCAGGTAGCGCGGTTGCAGCGAACGATTCAGGATTGCAATATACTCGCGAGTGTTGCGCAGCAATACCCGTGCCCGCGCCGAAAACATCGCCTCCAGTGGACCCTCCCGCACCAGCAACCGCGCACGCCGGTCCAGCAGAAAGCGATACGTCTTTTCAAATCCCGCCAGAAACTCCGCCGAATAATTCCACACTTCCGCACGCACGCCATCCAGAACCGGAGCATTGCATTGCGATAACAGAATTCCCGGCACAAAGCGCAGCGCCATCGCATCCGTGTTAACCGCGCTCCACACCGGCACACGAAACTCGGTGGACGCGCCGCCCTCCCCGCCCAACCCGCTGAAATCGGCTGTACCACCCCGCGCGATTTTTGGACGTGGCAGAAAACCCGCGCTCAGCAGTTCCTCCAGTGCTTCCTGCTCCCCTTCGCCTTCATCCCCGAAGCGCCGCGGCTGCAGCAGACATTCCGCGTCCACTAAAACCGGATAACATCCCACTGCCAGCACGTTCCCCATATGCGCATCCGTGGCGTGCAACACATAAAACAAACACTGCAACCCTCCCGCGCGCATAAAGTAATCGCGGACTTCACTCTCATCGCGGCAAGGTGCGTGTTCCGCCCATTCCGCCCACCCGTAGCCCGGACGCTCCACGATCTCAAGCACCCGCTGATCAACCGGCGCCCCCTCCGCCCTGAGCCATGCGAGCAACCCGAAGTAGCCGCGCTCGAGCGCCATGTCTCGAGGCTTGTACGCCAGCTTCCGTCCCGACGCGAAGGTGACACCCATGACGGTTCGCCCCCCGTGCCGGTCAGAAAGCGATGGCTCGATATTCACCACCTTTTCTTCGCCGAAATCCGCATCCACGCGAAACAGAAACTCGTGATGAGCCTCCCGCCAATCGCCGCTGCAAAGCTTGACGAGCCGCGCCAACTCCGGAAATTCCTGAAAGAATTCCGTTGACGCCCCTCTTTGCTGGAGCCCGCAAAAGTCCCGATAAATTTCGTCGCCCGACGCTCGGAATCGCCGCGCGTCGCCCTCCCGAAATATGGTGAAAGCCACCATCAGCGGCGCGCTGCAAATTTGTGAAAGAACTTCGAGAGGCCCATTTCCCCAGCCGCGCACGACCTCTTCAAACGGCAGCGGAGCTGCCCCGCTCATGGCTCCGGCCGCAGAATCTGTTCCCAGAAAGCGAGTAGATCGTTGCCCTGTTCCGCCGGTAGCACGCCCTCCGGAATCACCAAATGCATCACCCGAGAGTCTTCCTGATGCACTTCGATCCGCAGGTCCTCCGGCAGTTGGACCTCCGTGCCCAGCAGCAACCCGCACTCCCGCTCCACCACCGCTCGCGGATTCTCCAGCAACTCCCGCCGGAAGTTCTCATCCTCCAGCGCCCGCGCCGCCAGCCGCGCGCGAAAGTTGTGGGGTGGAAGAAAATCGGGCACTCTTGCGCAACTCAAACGATTACGCTACCATACTCCGTCCCCATGCGACCCTCCACTACACTACGCATCCTAGCCGCACTGGCCCTAGTCACCGCCGCTGCCCTAACCCAACAATTCCCCCTAAAACAAAACACCGAAAAACTAGCCCGTGGGCCCATGCGCACCGAAAAAGTGAAGGACGGCCTGTACGTAATTCGCGGCCCCTTTCTCCCCTGCGGCACGCGCGGCTGCCGCCCCAATGGACCGGATGACGGCCTCATCCATGAGCCCGGCGACGTAGCCGTGCGCGTCACCTCCGAAGGCCTGATCCTGATCGACGATAAGTATCCCGAAAACGTCCCTGATGTCCTGGCGCAAGTGAAGGCCATATCTCCGCTGCCGATCAAGTACCTGCTCAACACCCACCACCACGGCGATCACGCCAGCGGCAACGTCAACATACGCCAGATGGGAATCGATATCATCGCCCACAAAAACATTCGCGCTAATTTCCTACGCATCAAACAGCCTGGTGAACCCAACATCGTGTTCGCCGATCAAGCCGCCGTCTACCTGGGTGGCGTCGAAGTCCAGTTGTTTTACCTGGGCCGCGGCCACACCAACGGCGATACTGTGATCTACTTCCCGGACCTCAAAACCGTCCACACCGGTGACTTGATCATCGACGGCATGCCCGTGATCGACTACGACGGCGGAGGCAGCGCCATCGAGTTCATCAAAACCATCGACAATCTGCTCAAAATGGATTTCGACACCATGATCCCCGGCCACGGCCGCATCATGAAAAAAGACGATGTCCGCGCCTACCGCGCCCGCTTCGCCGAAATGAATCGCCGCATGCGCGAACTAGCGCGCAAGAAGGTCCCGAAAGATCAGGTCCAAACGCAGCTCAAATTAGACGACCTGGGTTGGGGCGACTCCGTCAGCACCAGCGCCTGGGCCACCAGCATCGGCCGCTATTACGACGAAATGGCCAACGCGCAGTAGCCCCACCGTCTGCCACCATATATAGTTATAGGTTCTGGTGACGACAGGGGGGCGTATGAGGACGTTGCGTATGAAGCATTTGTGGCTGGGAGTCTTGCTCCTCACGCCGGCGTTGCTGCGGGCTCAGGTGTCCGCCGAAATCTCCGGCCGCGTCGACGATGCCACCGGTTCTGCCGTCGGCGGCGTCACTGTCACCGTGAAAAGCCTTGAAACCGGCGTCACCCGATCCGTGGTCAGCGACGCCGATGGTAATTTCCACGTGCTCTCCTTGCCCGTTGGACAGCAGGAATTGAAAGCCGAAAAGACCGGTTTCAAATCTGTAGTTCGCACCGGCATCAACCTCGCCGTCGGGCAGGAAGCCGTCGTGAACTTGCAGCTCGAAGTGGGCGAGCTGGTGCAGCAAGTAACCGTAATCGCCGAAGCCCCGGTAGTGAACACCACCACGTCCTCCGTTTCCGGACTCGTCAGCGAGCGCGAAATCAAAGATCTGCCGCTCAATGGACGCAGCTTCGACAACCTGATCGCGCTGAATCCCGGAGCCATCAGCTATGGCCTCAAAAGCGCCAATACCATCACCAGCATGGGCAACACTTTCTCAGTTTCAGGCAAACGCCCGCTGGATAATATCTTCCTGCTGAACGGCGTCGAATACACCGGCTCCAGCCAACTTTCCGTGACCCCCGGCGGCGTCAGCGGAGAGCTCCTGGGCATTGATGCCGTCCGCGAATTCAACGTCCTGACTGAAACCTATTCGGCGGAGTACGGCAAACGCTCAGGCGCGCAGATTACCGTGGTCACCCAATCCGGAACCAATCAACTGCACGGCTCGCTGTTTGAATTTCTACGCAACAGCGCGCTCGATGCCCGCAATACCTTCGATCAAGGCTTCGTCCCGCCCTTCCGCAGAAATCAATTTGGAGCCGCCCTGGGCGGCCCCATCAAGAAGGACCGCCTATTCGTCTTCGGCAACTATGAAGGATTCCAGCAGCGCTTGGCCGTCACCAACGTCAGCGTGGTCCCAGACGCCCAAGCCCGCACCGGCTTCCTGCCAAACGCCTCGGGCGTGTACACCAAAGTCGCGAATCTCAATCCCGCCATGTTGAATTACATGGCGTTCTGGCCGGTAGCCAACGGTCCCGAGTTGCTGGTGCCGGGAAGCGGACTGCCGAGCGGCACCGCCAAGGCCTTCTACAATCCCAAACAAAGCATTCACGAAAATTTCGGCACGCTGCGTTCGGATTACATCTTAAGTGACCGTGATTCGCTTTCCGGCTCCTACACCATTGACGATGGCAACAGCGTGATCCCGCAGGCGGATCCCTTGTTCGGTTCGGCCGTAGCGCTGCGCAGCCAAGTCGCCAGCGCGCAGGAAACCCACATCTTCTCGCCGCGCATCTTGA
>CAVVZG010000009.1:0-42246 GCA_963752205.1 Bryobacterales bacterium
CGGGCCGCGCTTCTGGCCGGCAAACATGTGGTGGTGGACAAGCCGCTGGCGACAACGTCCGGCGAAGGCTCCGAGCTAATCAAGTTGGCTCGAAGCCGCGGGCGCGTGCTTTCAGTGTTCCAGAACCGGCGTTGGGACAATGATTTCCTGACGGTCCAGCAAGCTATCGAAGTAGATTGGCTTGGCAAAGTTTTTCATTACGAGGCGCACTTTGACCGCTTCCGTCCGGATATTAAAGCCGGGTGGCGCGAAGTGCCCGGGCCGGGCGCGGGGATTTTATACGACTTGGGAGCGCACCTGATCGACCAGAGCTTGCATCTTTTCGGGATGCCGCTCGCAGTGACGGCTGATGTCATTGGGCAGCGTCGCGGCGCAAAGGTCGACGATTATTTCCATTTGGTCCTGGATTATTTTCCGCTGCGTGTGATTTTGCACGCGGCGACGCTGGTGGTTCAGCCGGGGCCGCGCTTCCTGGTGCATGGCGACGGGGGCAGTTTTCTCAAGTATGGAATCGACGGGCAGGAAGAATTGCTGAAACGTGGACGGCGGCCGGGCGATGCGGAGTGGGGTGGCGATTCGCCGGAGTATTATGGCGAGCTGACGCCTGCGGGCGGGACTCCGCGCAGGGTGGAAACGCTGCGGGGCGGATACGAGCGATATTACGAGGCTCTCGCGGCCTGCCTTGAAAACGGCGGGGCGCCGCCGGTCGATGCGCGGGATGCGCGTGATGGTTTGATCATCATTGAGGCGGCGCAGCGAAGCGCGGCGGAACGGCGGACCGTCAGCGTTTAGCGCTGGCGCCGCTGCGCGACGCCGACGCCGGAGATTTTGGCGCGTTCCAGCGAGGCTTTGATGAAGCCGGAACTGCGCATTTCGTCGATCAAAGCATCGATTTGGGCGAGTTTCGCGGGGTCGCCCTTCTCCACCACGACTTCTTGCACCACCACTAGAAAATTATCGGTAAGGGCGCGGAGTTTGGGGGATTTTGCGGCGGCGTCTTCCATACGCTGGCGGTTGGCTCCGAAGGCTTGCAGTTCGCCGGTGAGCAAAAGGCGCTCCAGTTCGGGCTGAGGCGGCTGCGACTCGTAGACTTTCACTTCGCCTTGCTTGATATTGGCGCTTAAATACAATTCCTGCGTTTGTCCGCGAACGGCTCCGATTTTTACGCCGGGGCGGTCGGCGTCGGCTGCGGTTTTGATGGGGGAATCGGCGGCTACGACATACGTGTTGTACATCAGGGCGTAGGAACCGGCGAAGTCGACTTCCTGGGCGCGGGCTGGATCGTAGGCGAGGAAACCGATGTCGGCTTTGTGGGCTTTGATGAGCGCGATGACGCCGGCGGCGCCGGAGGCGGGCGTAATCGTGTAGGGCACGTTGAGATTGCGGGCCATTTCTTTCACGATGTCGGCGACGGGGCCGGTAATCGCTCCGGTGGCGGCGTCGACGTGGCCTTGGACGGGATTCGCTCCGAGGAAAGTCGCGCGCAAAGTGCCGGTGGGCGCTAGATCGGAGGCAAATAAGGAGGCTGCGGCTAATACGAACGTGGTGAGTCCGCGCATGGGTCTATTATAGGTTCATGCGATTTTTTTTGGCTGGTGTGATGTTGATAGCGACTGCGTTTGCGGAGCAGCCCGCTCCGAACGCGGTGCGGCTTAGCAAATACATTTTGACGGTTTCGGATCTGGATAAAACTTATGCGTTTTATCATGACGCACTGGGGATTCAGCTCGACGGCAACGTTACTGAGCTGCGCAAGCCCATGCAAGGATCGCCGGCCAATCAGATCACGGGATCGCCTGCGGATTCGTCTTTTCGCAACGCTAATACGCGGATTCCGGGGGCGGATTTCACGTTCGAGTTTATTGAACTAACGGGGCAGCCGCGGACGGCGCGGCATCCGCGATTGCAGGACCCGGGGGCTTCGGTGCTGGTGCTGACGGTTCGCGATGTCGATGCCGCGCTGGCTGCTGTGAAGAAGGCCGGCGGGAAAGTGGTGACGCTCGGCGGTGAGCCGGTGGCGCTGGTTCCAGGCAGGAATACCAGGGCGGTACTGATTGCCGATCCGGACGGGTTCTTTATCGAGCTTTTGCAGCCTGACCCGGCGCCACCAACATCCGCGCCGGATGGGAGTTTAGTCACCGGCGCGCGCTGGTCGACGACGGTTCAAGACGCAGCGAAGTCGGCGGCGTTTTACCGCGATCAATTCGGAATGGAAGCGAAGCCGCTGGGGGTTTTTAAGGGCTCCACGATGCTAAAAGTGGGGGGCCTCGATAAGGGCGAATTGCGCATTTTTAGGATGCAGGTTCCGGGGCGCGCGGAGTTTTGGGAGTTCTCCGAGTTCTCTGGAATTGAGCGCGAGGCGGTCCACTTTAATGTGCCCGATCCGGGATCGCTGCAACTGGGGCTGCAGGTGTGGGATGTGGATGCGGCGGCGGAGGCCTACAAATCCGCGGGCGGGGCGATTGTTTCTAAGGATGGGGCCATTATCCGCGGTACGCGCAACGCGGTGGCTTTGATGCGGGATCCGGACGGCGTCTATCTGGAAGTGGCGACGCCGCCGAAGCCGTAGTTTGCACAAGATGACTAGCGACTGCCGAAACGACGGCGGCCGCGGGGGGCGAAACTGCCGCCGGGGTGTTTTTGGCCGGACGGCTTTTGGTGGCGCTGGATGGGGATCACTACCGTCTTGAGCGAGGATTTCTCTTCACGCTCCAGGTCCATGCCGGCTTCGCGCGGAGTCAGGCGGACGCCGAGCGCTTTTTCGATCTGGCGGATGTCGTTGCGTTCGGCGCGGATGGCGAACGTCGAGGCGGTTCCGCGGGCTCCGGCGCGGGCCGTTCGGCCTACGCGATGGATGAAGTCCTCGGGGATTTGCGGGAGATCGTAATTCACCACATGGGCGATGCCGTCGACGTGGATGCCGCGGGCGGCTACGTCGGTGGCTACCAGCACGCGGTAATCACCTTTTTTGAACCCTGCGAGCGCTTGGTTGCGCTGGCTCTGGGTGCGGTCGCCATGGATGCGCGCGGCGTCGACGCCTTTGGCGCCTAGCTTTTTGGCTAAGCGGTCAGCTCCATGTTTGGTGCGGGCGAAGACCAGGAACGATCCGGCTTCGGCGTCGAGGAGCTTCTTCAGGAGGCTGAGTTTGCGATCCTGCTCGACTTCGTAGACGTGCAGATCAACCTTGTCGACGGGCTTCGAATCGCCGCCAATGGCGATACGCACGGGGTTGCGGACGTGCGAGTTAATGAGATGCGCTACCGATTTCTCAATGGTTGCCGAGAAAAACAGGGTCTGGCGCGCGGCCGGAATCTTTTTGAGAATGGCGTGGATGGCGGGGAGGAAGCCCATGTCGAGCATGCGGTCGGCTTCATCGAGGACTAAGAAACGGACGCCGCTCAGGTCGACCAATTTGCGTTCGAGGAAATCGCACAGGCGGCCGGGGGTTGCTATCACAACTTGTGATCCCTTGCGGATGGCGTGCAATTGGGTGGATTCGCTCATGCCTCCGACGACCGTCGAGGAGCGCACGGGCAGGCTGGCCGCGAGTTTGACGGCGGCTTCGTTGACCTGCAGCGCGAGTTCGCGGGTGGGGGTGAGAATGAGGGCGCTGACGCCGTTGGGGCGCTCGCCGCGGGTGAGCAGTTCGTAAATCGGCAGGAGAAACGCAAGAGTTTTGCCGGTTCCTGTTTGCGCGGTGGCCACCACATCGCGGCCTTCGAGGGCCGGGGGAATCGCCTGCGCTTGCACGGGAGTCGGTTGGACAAACCCGTTGCGAGTCAAATTACTCTGCAGCGACGCGCTGAGAGTGAGTTCAGAAAATTTATTCATTCAGTGTTTTTTTAATCGAGGGAAATACAGCGAACCGGCTAACGCTTCAAGGAGGGAGCAGATCTGCTTAACAACATGATAGCACGGTTTTGTTCCGTGAACACACGTTGTCTGAACACGCTTCGTCTGAACACACCTGGGCTGAGGTGACTGTGGATTGCGATCGTCTCGCGGCGGGCGGCGTACGTACGCAACCCGCCGGGGTTGAAGGAAACAGGCGGCTGGCGATCTTAGAAAAGATTACAGATGAACCGTCAATGGCGCTCTCCTTTTTCCTTACGCGGTTACCTTGCGCCGCTCTCACGACGCTTGTATCAACCAGAGAATCGATTCTCTTCCGTGTCCCGCCCTTTTCACAATGTCTCTGGGGCGGCTAGCCAGCGGAACCCGGGGACGAACCCCCGGGCGACGCTGGCGCGGATTACCTTACTACGACGATTGGCCCGGCCGGGCTTTACTGCTGGTTGGATTGTGGGGCGTGGGGGTGGTGGGGAGGGGGGAGTTGGAAGGGGGATGTGGTTGGATCGGCGGGAGATGGAGGACGTGAGGAGTTTGTGATCGCACTCCGAGAAAAACCGGGGAGAATTATTGGCCGCGAATGAACGCGAAGGAACGCGAATAGGAGGCCTCATTCATGTCCCATATTTGATACGCTATCGTTCATCCGCGGGCGCGGGAGGCGATTCGTAGGTTTCCCCTGTTGGTTCGAAGCCGCTTAGGAGATCACGCTTCAGATGGGGGAACCGTTGGGCATGCTCCACTTACGGCCCATGAGGACGGAATCATCGTGTTTCGCGCGTTCGTCAAAAAGACCCAGCAGACCCCGGACTCTGAAATCGAACTTGGACGAAAGCGGCTTAAGGAGATTCTCGATGCGTAAAATCAAACCGACCGTCGCACGGACACCTGAAGCGTTGGCTGAGACTCTTGGTCTCCCGGCGGGGGATGCTAAGGAATGGCAGGTGCAATATGAGCTGCTGAAGCGGCTCAAGGGGATTGTCCAACGGGAGAAGATTACGCACGCGGAAATCGCGAAGCGCGCGGGGACGTCGCGGACTCGGGTGACGGCGATCTTGAATGACAATCTCGAAAGTGTTTCTAGCGATTTGCTGATTCGGGTGCTTGGTGGCTTGGGGTACCGGGTCAAAGTATCGGTGTCGCGAGTCCGACGCGCCGCGAGGAACAACCGCAAACTCCGCGGTGTCTACTGAGGGCGGAGGTTAGGCGATGAATCGTGCGGGGATTTGGTCGATTGGGATGTTGCTGGGGGCTGCGCTGGCGGGGGCGGAGGGTCCGGGGGCGGATTCGCAGATGTTGGCGGAGGTGCGGCAGTTGCGGCAGGATTTGCAGACGGCGGCGGCTACCATTCAGCGGGTGCAGATTGTGATGTTCCGGCTGCAGGTGCAGGGCGCGGTCTTGGAAGGGGCGAGGCAACGGTTGGAGACGGCGCGGTCCTGGTGTAGTCAGGCTCCCTTGCAGCGGCAGATGGCGCTGTCACAGATGGACGAGGCCCAGGCCAGGAAGCGCAACGCGCAGAATCCCACGGAGCAGCAGAGCGCGGAAGCACTGCTTACTCTGCTGAACTCGCAAATCGAAATGGCGGCGAAACAGGAACAGGACTGCCAGGCGCCGCGAGCTGAGGCCGAGAACGAGTTTCGCAATGAGGACGCGAAGATGAATGAATTGCAGGAGCAGTTGGACCGGCTCGATAAGGCGCTCGCGGGGGACGGCAGGAAATAGACATTGTCAGAACCCGATTTGGGGACTGAGGGTACTGTCCCTCGGTTTTCCTCGGTTTTTCGGTTTTCATCAATTTTTCACGCTGCATGAAAAATTCGTGTAAAATGTCTCAAACGGCCCCCGATGCCCGTTGGGAGGTCTGTCAATGTCTTCTGCCAGGCGGAAGTGGATTGCTGGCTTTTACTGGATCGGCGTGGCTCTGACGGTGGCGTGCATCGCTGTTGTCGTGGCTGGGCACATGGAACGGTTCAGCGTGCTCGAGCAGCTGGGTGTTCCGCTGCCTTGGGCGTTTGCGGGGATGGCCGGGGTCGCGTTTCTGGCGGCGGAGTTGTGCCACTCGCTCACTTCGCGGCCGCCGTCCGAGATTCCGCGAACCATGGCTGCTGAACCCGAAGTGAATCGTTTGCTGCCAAAAATCTGATAGCATCTCTGCAAGGAGACGCGGCATGGTCTTTGGCGTGAGTCTGCCTACTTACACTGCGGTGCATGTAGCGGTCAGCTTGGTTGGCATCGGCTCCGGACTGGTGGTTCTGTTTGGATTGCTGAAGGGGATCCGCTACCACGGTTGGACGGCGCTGTTTCTGGCAACCACTGTAACCACCAGCGTCACTGGGTTCGGTTTTCCAGTGGCGCACTTTCTGCCTTCGCACGGCGTGAGCATCCTTTCCTTGATCGCGCTAGCGGTGGCGATTGCGGCGCTCTACAAGTTTCAACTGCGGGGCGGGTGGCGGCGAACCTACGTGATCTGCGCCGTGGTGGCGTTGTACTTCAACTGCTTCGTTCTAGTCGTGCAGTCCTTCGAGAAAGTGCCGGCGTTGCAGGCGCTCGCTCCGACGCAGACGGAACCGCCGTTTGCGATTGCACAATTGGTGCTGCTGGCGCTGTTCGTGTTCGCGGGGATTCGGGCGGCGCGGCGGTTTAAGGGAGAGGCTCCACCCAAGGTGATGTCCGCTTACAGCGGGCGCTGAGCGCACACGAGAACCCACTGTTTTTCGTGGGAGCCACGAGGGCAGCCACGAGATTTCGCGGGCTCCGTGGCGGCAGTGCTCCCTTTTTCAACAACTTAGGCTTGGGCTTCGGCTTGCAATTCAACAGGCTGAGGTGATCCATGTCGATCCGACAGATACGAGTTCTCCTGGTGGAGGACGATGAGATTAGCGCGCAGGCGGCGCGCACGATGCTCGAACGGTTGGGGTGCGTGGTGGACGCGGCTTCCAACGGCGAAGAAGCGATCGAGTTTTTCCGCAAAGAAACCTATGACCTGATCCTGATGGACTGGCAGATGCCGCAGATGGACGGTCTTGAAACCACGGCTCGGATTCGGCGCATGCCGCAGGGGCGGGTGACGCCGATTGTCGGCACCACGGCCAGCATGAGCCGGCTGGAGTGTCTGGCGGCGGGGATGAACGACGTCATGCCGAAGCCGTTTCTGTTTACTACGCTCAAGCAGGGCTTGGCGAAGTGGACGCTGTGGGACGACCAGTGCAAGGCGGGCTCGGGCCAGGTTTGCAACGCGTAAAGCACTCGCATAGAATGGAGCACGAAACCGCGCTCGCAGAGAGGGGCGGCGTGGTGCCCCATGAGTGCAGTTCCGGCCGGCGGCGATCTCGAACATTTGGTTTTTGAGATTGCACGAGGCGTGTGGCGCGATACCGGCGAAGGATTTTTGCGGTCGCTGGTAGGGCAACTGGCGCGCGCGCTCAAAGCCGATCTGGTGCTGGTGGGCGGGCTCCTGGCGGGCGGCAAGAAGATCCGCACCTTGGCGGTTTACTCCGCGGACGGCGAAACTTCACCTTTCGAATATGACCTGAGCGGCACTCCGTGCCTGGATGTGACCGAGAAGCGCGCCATCTCTTACGCGGAAGGCGTGCAGCGGCTGTTTCCGGAGGACTCCCGATTGAGGGAACTGAACGCCGAGGGATATGTAGGCGCGCCGCTACTCGATTCAAATGGGCGCTGCCTGGGCTTGATCTGCGCGATTACGCGGGCGCCGCTGGCGAATCCGAAACTGGCGGAGGCGGTGCTGCAGATTTTCGCGGAGCGGGCCGCGGCAGAGATGGAGCGCCAGCAGACCGAAGAGCGCTGGCGAGGGTTTGTCACGCACGGCAACGAGGCGATCTTCCGCTTGGATCTGGAGCAGCCAATTTCACTGGATGCGCCTGAGGATGCACAGATCGAGCACTACTACCGTTACGCCTACGTGGCGGATTGCAACGATCAAGCAGCCACGGTGTTCGGCCTGCCGAATGCGGCGGCGCTGATCGGCGCGCGCCTGGAACTGGTGAGCGCTCGGCAAGATGCGGACCAAATGGCGCGGCTCCGTGCATTCATTCGCGCGGGCCATCATTTTTCACAAGTGGAGCGGCCTCTGGGGCAGCGCACTCTCTTGATGACGCGCGAGGGCATCATCGCGGATGGAAAACTGTGGGGCGCGTGGGTCACGGGGCGCGACATCTCGGAGTTGAAAGCGGCGGAAGAGCGGGAACGGAACTTGAACCGGGAACTGGAGCTGCAGCTTGAGGAATTGAATAAGCTGCGGGCGAGGCTGGAGCAGGATAATACTTACCTCAAAGAAGAGATTCGCGCGGATCATCCTAGCGATGAGATGGTGGGGACGAGTCCGGCGTTCCGCGAACTGATGAATCGCATCCAACTGGTGGCCTCGACTTCGGCGACGGTGCTGATTCAGGGCGAGACCGGTACCGGCAAAGAGCTGGTGGTGCGGGCGATCCACAATCTAAGCGACCGGCGCGAGCGGCCGTTGGTGAAGGTGAACTGCGCGGCGATATCGGCGGGGTTGATCGAGAGCGAATTGTTCGGCCATGTGAAGGGCGCGTTCACGGGGGCATCGGAGCGGCGGGTGGGGCGCTTCGAATATGCCAACGGCGGCACGCTGTTTCTGGACGAAGTCACCGAACTGCCGCTAGAGAGCCAAGCCAAGCTGTTGCGGGTTTTGCAAGAGCAGGAGTTCGAGGTGGTGGGCTCGAATAAAACTGTGAAAGTGGACGTGCGGGTGCTGGCGGCCACCAATCGCAATCTGGCAGAAGCGGTTCGCGAGGGGCGTTTTCGCATGGATCTGTATTACCGGCTGCTAGTGGTGCCGGTGGAGGTTCCGCCGCTGCGCGAACGGCGGGAAGATATTCCCGAACTGGCGGCGTATTTTGTACGGCGGTATGCGCGGCAGTTCGGGCGGCCGGTGGAGGGGATCGCGCCGGCCATGATGCAGCAGATGATGGCGTACGATTGGCCGGGGAATATTCGGGAACTGGAGAACGTGCTGGCGCGGGCGGTGGCGCTGTGCGAAGGCCGGGTGCTCAACGCGCCGCTGTCGGGGGCGAGCGCGGAGGCGGCTCCGCGAAGTCTGGGCGAGGCGGAGCGCAGGCATATTGAGAATACGCTGGCGTCGACGCGCTGGGTGCTGGAAGGTCCGCAGGGGGCGGCGGCGATTCTGGGGCTGAATCCTAGCACACTGCGCAGCAGAATGAAGCGGTTGGGGATACAGCGGCCCGGATAAGATTAGCCGCGAATGAACGCTGATGAACGCATATATGAGAACCGGGATTACGCCATCCCTCCGGTAAAGTGCTAAACTAAGGGTGTCTCTGCCACTATCCGTTACGCCTGAGGGCCTTGCCAGCACTCCTGGCGCCAACGTTGGAAACTAAAGCAGTTACACGGAGACAGTCCGGCAAATTTTAAAATTCAGGAGCGCATGTTATGGCCGGTCGCGGACCGCAGTCTTTCAAAAAACGGCAGAAGGAACAACTGCGCAAGGAAAAGCAACAGGAAAAGAACGCCAAGCGGGCGGAGCGCCGTACGGCGGGTGGGGTGTCCCCGCTCGAAGAGGAAATTCCGCTGCTGGATGGACCAGTGATATTCGAGGTAGATGAAGCTGACTTGCCGTGGGATGGGACTCCGCGGGTCACCGAAAACGAGACTCATTGAGTCCGACTATGGATTTTGTCTTAACGGGATTCCGGCAGGAAGCCAACGTCAGGCGCTTCGCATTTCAGCGCGTGGCGGGGGATCATAGCCGGACGGAGTTCACAGTGTCGGCAGACATGGGACTGTTAGTGAAGCATAAGATCCCGTTGCAGGAATTGCCGCTGCTGTGCCGGGCGCTGCTCGAAGATCAGCAGCAGACTGGTCCGGCGAAGGCGGTTATTTTCACGGAGACGGATATGTTGGTGTACGTCAACCGGCGCAGCGCTGCTAAGGACGAGGCGGATCGTAAGCGGGCGCAGCACCGGTCGCCGTTTGTGAAGCGCGCCAAGACTACCACTTAGGGCGCGAGGACCTCAACGTCCAGAAAACGGGGACAGCCAACCCCATCCGCGAAAACCGAGGCGTGATCTGAAGACTGTGGCGCGGACGGGGCAGACAGTCCCCATTTTCCTCCTGTATCATTTCAAACATGGCTACTACATTTAGGAATTTGGCGCTGGCGGTGTGTCTAGCTGGGGCGCTGGTCGCGGCCAAAGTCGATCTCAATAATCCTACCGGCAAATCCGGCGTCATGATGGTGGACAAGCTGGGTGCGCACGTGCGGTTTTTCGATCCGGCTACGTGGAAGGAAACCGCGAATATCGAGATGGGGGTGAATCCGCATGACTTCGTGGTGACGGCGGATCACAAGACGGCTTACATTCCTATCTACGGGGACGGGGTTTACGGGAAGAATCCGCATCCGGGGCACGAGGTGGCGATCGTGGATCTAGTGGGGAAGAAGCTGGTGGGGTCGATCGACGTTTCTCCCAATGTGGCGCCGCATGGGATTCAGATTGACGCGGCGGGAATGATTTATGTCACCTGCGATATCAGCCGCAAGGTGCTGGTGATCGATCCTAAGGCGCGAAAGATTGTGGACACCATCGACAACGAAGGCACGGGGCATTGGATTGGGATACTGCCGGACGGCAGCAAGCTGTACGTCACCAATAAAAAAGACAAGCCGTACGTGAGCGTGATCGATTTGAAGTCACACCAGATTGTGGCGCGGGTGCCGACGCCGGGTGGGACGGAAGGCGTGGCGGTTTCGCCGGACGGCAAGCGGGTGGTGGTGATGGATTCTACCGAGCCAGTGATGATGGTGATCGATCCTGCCACGGATACGGTTATTGATCGGGTGACGTTGAAGGACAACACGGGGAGCGCTTACAAGGTTAAGTACAGTCTCGACGGCAGCAAGATTTTCACGATGACGCTGCGGGGGGCGTTCGTGAACGAGGTTAGCGCGGCGGATTTACACGGGGAGCAGAAGGTGTTGACGGTGGGTAAGGATCCGATGGGGTTTGCGTTTTCACCGGATGGCAAGACGATGCTGGTGGCGAACCATGGGGATGGGTCGGTGTCGGTGGTGGATATTAAGGAGTGGAAAGTGGTGAACACGTTCCACGCTGGCACGGGGATTGAAACGCTGACGTATTACTAGTCGAACGGGCGCAGACTTGCACGTGATTGTGAACGTCGGTTCACATCATGCGTGAAGTCAACAAATTTCCGGGGGCGCTTGTTCCGTTACGCCACAGGTTGCGTGTCGTTCTGCGTGGTGTTGCGCTGCAAATCGCTGTCATTCTTGCGCTGGGCGGTGGGGCGGCGGGTGCGCCATTGCCTCCTGCGGCGCGAGTTTTCGTCGATAACGAAACCGCTCCGCCGGGGGGAACGGTCCAGCTTAAATTCTTTCTCTCCCAGCCGAGTCTGATTACCAGCGGGGAGTTGGCGATGGATCTGGATCCTAGCGTGTTCGCTTCCGTAACCGCTGTCTGGGCGTTCAGCGCGAATGGGGACGCGGCCGGCGTGGCGCAGGTTCAGGGTCTGCATGTGGATGTGCATTTCGCGTCGCTAAACGGCGGTATTGGCCGGTTGTCGCAAGTTCCGATTGTGGTAGTGACGGCGACGGTGTTGCCGAATGTGACGGCGGGTCAGACCACCAGCGTGACTGCTGATGCCAGTGGGTCACCGTGGTTGGACCTGCTAGGGCAGGCCTACTCGGTTTCGGTGGTGGCCGGTACCGTCACGGTGGGCGGCGCGCTTTCTATCAGCAGCATTACACCGGGTGGCGGAGTTTTGCCGAGCGGCACGGCCATTGCGATCCAGGGAACGGGCTTTAGCAGCGGGGCGACGGCTGAGATCGATGGCGCGAGCGTTGCTTCCGTGCAGGTCACGGGGGCGCAGACGATGTCGCTGATTCTGGGTGGGCCGACTGAGCTCACGGGGAAGCGGATTAGCATCACCAACCCGGATGGTTCGGAAGTCGATGCCTTTGCGTTTGTGCCGCAAACCGCGGTCAGCGCGCCGGGTACGCTGGCGGATGGAGCGCTGCCGATTCTGCCGCTCGAAACATACACGGCGGCGACGGTTTACGGCGCGGCTTTCATTTCGATTTGGAATCCCGGCGCGGCGGCGGTGCAGTTGGTCCTGGACACAATCGACAGCCTCGGCGAGTTCGATGGTGAGCAGTCCTTCGCGATTCCTGCCGCGGGCTCGCTGTTGTTGCCGGCTCCAGCGGATTTTCGCAAGGGAGCTTTGGTAATCGCCTCGGCTCCCGTGCAGATGGTTCAGTTCGCACAAGTCTTCTCGGTGAGTCTCCTGGCTAACGCGTTGGCGGCGGCGGCGCCGAGTCCGACGGTGGTGGGACCGCTCGAAGTGGGTGTGGCGGCGGGGGTCGGATCGCTGAGCTGGGTGTGGCAAGCGGGCGGCGCGGCGCCGCAAACGCAGACCATTGCGGTGACGTTGCCTTCGTATCAACCTGGCACGGACTATTCGGTTTCCTTCGCAACTACCACTGGCGGAAAGTGGCTTTCGGTGACGCCGGGCGGAACCTTCCACTGTGCGCTAGGTGGAAATCCCAATCCGTGCGCCACAGTTATGGCCTCTGTAAATCCCACGGCGCTGGCTCCCGGGATCTATCGGGGGACGGTCACGATTACGCCGATTGCTACATTTTCGCGACCGCTGGTGGAGCCGGCGGTGATTCCCGTGGCGCTTACAGTGACGGCCGCGCAACTCCCGCAAACGATGATTAACTCGCGTTTCTTGCACCCGAATAACGCCAGCGACTCGGTTGGCACGACGCCGGGGTTCTTTACGGGGTCTGTCTCCGTGAGCGTCGTGACGGATAGTGGCGGCAACTGGCTCACGGCAACTCCCGACAGCGGCACTGCGCCGACGAGCATTAGCATTGCGGCGAACGCCGCAGGCTTCGGCGTGGGGACGTACAGCGGAGATGTTGTAGTGAGCGGTTCGGGGAATACTCTGGTGATCCCGGTTCAATTGATTGTGGATGGTTCGGACCGGCTAGTGGCGCTTGACCCGACTGCCACTAGCTCCGCTACGGCGGGGTCTCTCGCATCTCTGAACGTGGCGGTGCAGACCGGAGCGGCCGCGACGGCTACGCAAATCGTCCCAGTGGGGAATGAAGACTGCAGCCTCACGCAGTGTTTCAACATGAATCCGGATTTGAGTTCATTGGCGGTAACGGTGCAGACTCACTCGGGTGGGAACTGGCTGAGTGCGAGCGTCTCGCAGGGAGCGGCTGCAGTGACCACGAACCCGACTGGGCTCAGCGCCGGAGTTTATCTGGGAGCGGTCACGCTCACGGCTAGCGGACTTGGCTCCGCGCAATTCCCGGTGGTGCTGGTGGTGTCTGGTAGTGCGCCACCCGCCTTGGTGGCTGGACCCGGATTGCTGGCGGCGTTTAATAATGAGGTGGGACAATTAGCTCACGCGGTGGGCTCCGACATGATCTGTGTCACTTCCGGTTCCGTGCCTGTCAATTTCACGATTCAGGAAACCACCAGCGATGGCGGAGGCTGGCTGACGGCTGGATATAGCAGTGGCACGACTCCGTTGTGCGTTCCCACCGCAATCAATGCCGTGCCGCTGGCGGCGGGGAACTATAGCGGTACTTTTGTGTTCACAGGCGGAGGTCAGTCCGTTGCGGTTCCAGTCACGTTGACGGTGGCGGCGACTCCGGGGACGCCGCTGCTCGGTGCGGTGGTCAGCGCCGATTCGACGCTCCCCGGCGCGCTTTATCCGGGCGAGATCGTGGCGATTCACGGGTTGAATCTAGGGACGGCGACGGGGGTCAGCGGTGTCAGCGTTCTGGTGGGAGGGATTCCGGCTTCGATTCTCTACGCTACGCCGACGCTGATCAGCGCTGTGGTGCCTTACGCAGTGGCGGGGCCGTCGAGCGTTACGGTCCAGGTACAAAACAGTAGCGGCTCGACGGCGGTGTGGACTCTTCCGCTAGCGCCGCGGCCGGCTGCGCGGCCTTACCATCGATTGCATTGAACTACTTTTGCGTCAGCGCGGCCACGCCGGGGAGTTCTACGCCGCCTAGGAATTCTAGCGACGCGCCGCCGCCGGTGGAGATGTGGGAGATTTTGTCGGCTACGCCGGCGGATTTTACGGCTTTCTCGGAGTCGCCGCCGCCTACTACGCTGACGGCGCCGGACAATGCTACGGCTTTCGCCAAGGCGACCGTGCCTTTGTCGAACGGGGGCATTTCAAAGACGCCCATAGGACCGTTCCAGATGATGGTTTTCGCAGAGGCGATCACTTTGGAATACGCTTCGATGGTTTTGGGGCCGATGTCCAGGCCCATTTTGCCGTCGGGGACGCGGTCTACTACTTCGTTCTCGGCACCGGCTTTTAGTTCGGACGCTACGACGTGATCGACGGGGAGCATTATTTTGTCGCCGCTGGCGGCTAACAACTCTTTCGCTAGATCGATCTTGTCCTCTTCTACTAGCGATTTGCCGGTGGTTTCGCCGCGGGCGCGCAGGAAGGTGTAGGCCATGGCGCCTCCGATGAGCAGGCGGTCGACTACCTTCATTAGGTTTTGGATCACTTCAATTTTGTCGGAGACTTTCGCGCCGCCTAGAATCGCTACGCAGGGGCGTTCGGGATTCTTGGTCACCTTGGTGAGGTATTCGAGTTCTTTGTCCATCAAGAGGCCGGCGGCGGCTTGCTTTACGAAGGCGATCATGCCGACTGTGGAGGCGTGGGCGCGGTGGGCGGAGCCGAAGGCGTCGTTGACATAGACGTCGCAGAGGGCGGCTAGCTGGCGGGAAAAGGCGGGGTCGTTCTTTTCTTCTTGGGGGTGGAAGCGGAGGTTTTCCAGGAGTAGAACTTGGCCGGGTTGCGGCAGCATTGACTCGACTTGGGGGCCTACGCAATCGGGGGCCATCGCTACCGGCTTTCCCAGGAGAGTGGAGAGGCGGTCGGCGCAAGGGGCGAGGCTCATATCCGCGTTCGGCTTCCCTTTGGGGCGGCCTAGGTGGCTGGCTAGGATTAGAGCGGCTCCGTGGTCCAGGGCGTATTGGATGCTGGGGAGGGACGCTTTGATGCGTTTGTCGCTGGTGATTTCTTTGCCGCCGGGGGCTAGGGGGACGTTGAAATCCACGCGCATGAAGACGCGCTTGTTCTGGAGGTCGAGGTCGCGGATGGAGAGGGTGCTCACTTTTTCTAATATAGCGGGAAAAATGGGGACACCCTGTCCTGTCCCCGGGGCGGGCGCGGTGGCTAACGGGCGGGACTAAGGGCGGGGACAGGAAAGGGTGTCCCCATTTTGAAGGCCTTGTGATATTTCGACGGGAGTTTGGTGGGGCGGAAGTCGCGTCCGCAGAAGATGTGTTTTGTAAAGCCGTGGGCTAGTTGGGTTCCGGACAGGTTGAATAATTCGTAGTCGAAGCGGATCAGGCGGGGGGTGGATTGGGCTAGAGTCGTTACGATGCGGATCTCGTCGTCGTAGCGGGCGGGGGCCAGGTAGCGGCAGTTGGCTTCGGCTACTACTAATAAGATGCCGTCGGCCTCCTCCATGTCGCGGTAACGGATGCCTTGGGCGCGGCAGAATTCCACGCGGCCGACTTCCATCCAGATCAGGTAGTTGGCGTAATAAACCACGCCCATCTGGTCGGTTTCGGCGTAGCGGACGCGGAGGGTGGCTTCGTGGTGATGCATGCCGCCGATTATAACGTTGACGAAACCGGACTGACCTTTAAGCAGTCTGTTACTATGTGCACAGTGCGCATTCGAGTCTTGTTTTTTGGGGTAATTCGTGACGTGGTGGGGCTCCGCGAGGACTCCTTGGATGTGCCGGACGGTGGGACGCTGGGTTCGGTTTTTGAACACTACGCCGCGCGGTTTCCGCGGCTGCGGGAGATGGCAGCGAGTACCGTGCTGGCGCTGAATCAGCAGTTTTCTTCGCCGGCGGCGCCGCTCGCGGAAGGCGATGAGGTGGCGCTGCTGCCTCCGGTGAGTGGCGGGTCAGGGTACACACATCAGGTTAGCGATCCGGCGGGGCATTTTTTTGCGTTAACGCGGGATGCGATCGATGGGACGGCGCTGGCGCGGCAACTTCTGCGCGGCGAGGATGGGGCGTTCGTCAATTTCGAGGGCGTGGCGCGGAATAATACTAAGGGCCGGGCGACGCGGTTTCTGGAATACGAATGCTACGAGCCGATGGCGCTGCGGATGATGGCGGAGATCGGGGCGGACATCGCGGGCAAGCATGAGATCGGGCGCATTGCGATGGTGCACCGGCTGGGGCGCCTAGAGATCAGCGAGACTAGCGTGGCGGTGGTGGTGACTTCGCCGCACCGGCGGGCGGCGTTCGAGGCGGCGCTCGAAGGAATCAACCGGCTGAAGAAACTCGTGCCGGTGTGGAAGAAAGAATATTTCGTCGATGGCGAAGTGTGGGTGGAAGGCGATTGGGACGACGCCGTGGTGAAGGCGCAGGCATGAGGGTTGCCGCTTTGTTAACCCTGGTCTGCTCAGCCTTGCTGGGGCAGGACGCGAACTTCAAGATCGATGTGCAGCTGGTGCGCCTGCTGGTCACGGTGAAGAACGGCGGGGGCGATCTGATTGGGACGCTGGATAAAGCGGACTTCACGGTATTCGATAAAGATGTGCAGCAGGAGATTGCGATCTTTGAGCATCAGACTACGCAGCCGCTGTCGGTCACGCTGCTGATCGACACCAGCGGCTCGACTGCGAAGGACCTGAAGTACGAGACGGTATCGCTGACGAGATTTCTGAATGCGCTGGTGAAGGAAGGCAATCCGCAGGACGCGGCTTCGCTTTATAGTTTCAACGACGAGGTGACGCTGCTGAATTCGTTTACGCGGCGGCTGACGCGGCTCGAAGACAGTTTGCGTCCGTTGAAGGCGGATGCGGGGACTTCGCTCTACGACGCGATCTATCTGTCGTCCTCGGCGCTGCGCGACCGCGACGGGCGGCATGTGATCGTAGTGGTGACCGATGGTGGAGACACTACCAGCGTGAAACGTTATGCCGACGCGCTGGCGGCGGCGCAGAAGGCTGACGCGGTGTTTTATCCCATCGTGGTGGTGCCGATCACGAACCCGGCGGGGCGCAACACCGGCGGCGAGCATGCGCTGGAGACGCTGGCGCAGAGCACGGGCGGGCGGTCGTTTTACCCCACGGTGAGCGAGCTCGATCGCACTTTCGCGGATATCCTGCGCGAGCTGCGCACGCAGTATTTGATCGGCTACTATCCGCACGGGCCGGCGGCGGGCGACGGCAAATATCACCGCGTGCGCCTGGAAATTCCGCAGCGTCCGGATTTGCACATCTCGGCGCGCGCTGGCTACTATGGAGTTGTCTCTCGTTAGAGGCGACTCGCCGTGGCCGGAAAAATCAGTCAAATTAAAGCTCCCGATCACACCCAGCAAGAGGTGCAGTACTTGCAGCGCTTGGTGGACGAGCGCATTCCGGTGCGCGTGCGCTTGAGCGACAACCAGGAAGTGGAAGGGCTCGTCGAATTTTACGACGCGACCTTTATCCGTTTGACGCGGGAGGGCGCCCCCAACCTGTTTCTCTATAAACAGGACATGAAATATCTTTACGAATTGGCGCAGTCTTGAAAAGTTTCGTCGAGATTGCGGCGGAGATTGCGCGCGAGTCGGGCGCGGTTATCGCGGAGTTTGCGCGGCAGCGCGTGGGGTTCGAACTCAAGGGCACTTACGACTTGGTGACGGAGGCGGATCGCTCCAGCGAACGGTTGATTGTCGAGCGGCTGCAGCAGCATTTTCCCACGCACGCAATTCTGGCGGAAGAGGGCGGCGCGCATGACGGGTCGTCTGAATACCGCTGGTATGTGGATCCGCTGGATGGCACGACGAATTTCGCGCACGGGTTTCCGTTGTATAACGTGACGCTGGCGCTGGAGCGGGCGGGCGAGATGATCGCAGGCGTGATTTACGATCCTACGCGGGATGAGATGTTTCAGGCGGAGTTGGGGTCGGGGGCTTTCTTGAATGGAGTTCCGATTCGCGTGACGCCGACGGCGCGGATTGAGGATTCGCTATCGGCCACCGGCTTCCCTTCCCGCAAGCGGCATCAGAACGTCAACATTCATTTTTACTATCAACTGGCGATGCTGTCGCACGGGGTGCGGCGGGCGGGAGCGGCGGCTCTCGATCTGGCGTACGTGGCGTGCGGGCGGCTGGATTTCTTTTGGGAATTCGCGCTGAATCCCTGGGACATGGCGGCGGGGAGCCTGTTGGTGCGCGAGGCGGGCGGGATGTGCACGGACATGCTGGGTGCGCCGCTCAGTCTACGCGGCGCACACATTCTGGCGGACAATACGGCGCTGCACGGCGAGGTGGTCGAACTGTTCGGCGAGATCTTCGCCGGACGAGGGACAGTACACTCAGTCCCCAGTATCGGGTTCAAAGCTGAATAAGGGCGCTTGAGGCTGGGGACTGAGTGTACTGTCCCTCGTTGGTTTCGGGCGGAGGCGGCGGCCGGTGTTGGCTTCTAGCTTTTCTATAAAGGCCGGTTGGCCGAGCGGACGGCCTAGGCGGGTGGCTGCACGGATTTGTTCGGCGGTCTGCTCGTCGTCGAGCGCGGGATAATCTTGCTGCCAAGCTTCAGGGCGCACGATTCCCGCCGGGTCGGACGTGCCGAAATGACTCGACCAGCGGTAAGTCAGGGCGTCTTCGACTAGACCTGCGCGGACCGGGTTCCTTTCGACGTAGGCCATGGCTCTCCCGAGGTGGGCGCCATCGAGTGGACAGGAAAAGTAGCGAGCCTGCCAGACGTGACCGCAGCTCCGTTGGACTAGGTTGAAATACTTGGCGTACTCGGCCTGGGTCCGGCCTAAAGCTTTCGCCATCGACGACTCGCGCTTCGGCACAACGATCAAGTGCACGTGATTGGGCATCAGGCAGTAGGCCCATACATCCAAAGCGTGGGCGCCGGAGTAGCGGCGCAGCAGATCCAAATACATTCGGTAATCTGCATCGGCGAAGAACACGCGCTGCTTCCCGTTGCCACGCTGGGTGAGATGATAGGGCACTCCTTCGACGGCGATTCTTGCAATGCGGGCCATCGAATAGAGAGTGGATACGCGGCGTATAAGTTCTCAGTAAATTGGGGACTGAGTGTACTGTCCCTATTTAGGGATGAGTTCGTAGAAGCCGCTCATCTTTAGATGGATCACGGTCACGTGGTCGGTCTGATTCTGGTAGAACCAGCCGTGGATTCCGGCGAAGGGCGCGATCAGCGAGCCGTTGCCTTCCTTCGCTTCCTGGGTCACGGTGTAGCTGACGGCGTTGCCGGGATCTTTGTCGGACTCTCCGTGGAAGTCGATATACAGGGGCTCCGCGCATTTCCAGGAATAGATGAGCGTGCCGCCGGGCTGCATCCTGACTTTGTATTCGAGTTCGCCATCTTTGCCGATGGGAATCGCGATTTCATCGGTGCGGAACGGGACCGTGTAGGTGTGCGCCGCCGTGGTGTTCATCACTGGCGTCGGTGGTGGAGTGGGGGTCGCCATTTTCGTCAGGCCGGTTAGCTTGCCGAAGCCGGTGGGGTCGATTTGATATTCGGCGGGCATTACAAAGAGCAGCAGAATTACGACGGCTACTGCTAGCGCGCCTCCGAGACGCGCCAGCAGGCCGGACGGGGAGGGCAGCAATACAGGGCTTGCGCTCATGCGGCCCTCCCGGTGTAGTATCCAGTGAGTTGGTAGCCGATCAAGAGAAAGCCCAGCATCATGACCACCACGTTGGCGGCGACGGCGTGCTTGACGAAGTCGCTGGTGCTGCGCCACCAGGTCATGGCTAAGAGAATGATCGACAGGGCGATGAGCTGCCCGCATTCCACACCCACATTGAAGGAAACCAGATTGCCCACCAAACCTTTGGTGGAAAGATGAAGATCTTGCAGCTTGGTGGCGAGTCCGAAGCCGTGTACCAGTCCGAACATCAGCACCATTAGTTTGGGATTGGGCTCGAAGCCGAACAGGGTACGGAAACCGTTCAGATTATCGAAGGCTTTATAGACTACGGAGAGTCCGATGAGAGCGTCGACCAGGAATGGGTTGACGTGCACGCCGGTGAGGACTCCGGTTAAAAGAGTCACGCTGTGGCCGACGGCGAAGCAGGTCACGTAGATCGCGACGTCTTTCAGGCGGTAGAGGAAGAAGATCACTCCGAAGAGGAACAGCAGGTGATCGTACCCGGTCACCATGTGTTTGGCGCCCAGGTAGAGGAACGGGATGATTTGCGTGCCTTGGCTTTGTTTTAAGAAAGCGGCGTCGCGCGCGGCCACGTTGTGGGCCAAAAGCGGGGCGGCTGCGCACAGTAAAGCGATGGGGAGCAAGCGGGCGTGGCGCATGTTATTGGCACCGGTCCGCTAGGTTGGGTTTCTCGCGATACTTGTCGTGGCAGTTGGCGCAGGCGGTGGTCATGACGTCGGCGGCGTCGACGATCTTATCTTGATTTTTGGTTTGAGCGGCTTTGTAGACGGTCACGCCGGCGTCGCGGAGGCCTTGGACTAACTTTGGCCAATCCGGGTTATTGATCGGAACGGCACGGCCGTTGGCGCACTTGCGTCCGGGGAGCATCAGCAGGTTGGCTACTTCGGAAAGCGCCAGAGCGCTGTTCTCGATGGCTTCCCATTTGCCGTAGGCGCTCGCCAGCAGATTGGTTGCTGTCGACGGGTCTTTGGCTTGCGGCACGTCGGCGGGATTCTGGTCCTGCGCGGCGAAAATGATGTTCGAGGAGGGAAAGAGCGTTCCACGCATGAGTTGGCGCAGGTTCGCCGACACCTGCATGGCGGGCGCGGGGGCGGCGGGTTTGCTGGCGCGGGAGCGGGCTTGGGCGCTGGGGTTTGAGCCATCAGAGACGCGGAAATTCCGCTCCACAAAATCATGCACGGGATTAGTTTGGTCATTTGAGTTGTCCTTTTGTACATATTAGTCTGTCTTGCGTCCTCCGATTTCGAGCTGAAGATGGGATTTCAAAGTCAATCCGTTGGTGGCTGGCGTGAGCCCGAAGCCCGCGCCGACGCTCCAGGTCACGGTCTTTGAGAGGCGCAGATCGGCGCTGGCGAATAGCTGATGGATGGAGTCAGTGGCCGTCCAGGCGCCATAATATTCCAGGCTGGGGGTGACGAGTCGCGAGTACTGCCAACCGATTCTGGCCGCGGGCTCGAACATCCAACCTTGATTGGTATTCGGACCGCGCAGCGCGCGCGAAACCACGGGGTTCGCATCCAATTGGAGACGCCCGACGTGCTTCTCGACGATCGGGTCGGAGTTCGACCTGCCAGGGGTTATCCACATACTCGGCCTTCGCGAAGGAGAACTCCGCGACGAAGCCTAAGTTCAGCGGCAAATGCCAGCGCTGCGGCGCGTAAATATGCGGGAGCACGCGGAAGCCGGTGTACTCGTAGGGACCATCGGGGCGCTTGGCGGTTAGCAGCACGACGGCGGCGCGGAAGTCATCGGTCACGCCGGCGGTTAGCTCCGAGGCAAAGTGAAAGCCGTCGCAATCCTTTCGCTATGTAGTTCATATGAGCCTCATAGGTGAAGGTGCGCGGGGGGAGCGGCTCATATTCGTAGACGTGAATCTCGAACGGATCTTGGGCGCGCAGCACGGCCGCGCAGATGGATAAGAATAGAACAACACGCATGGGCGCTCCTGGGACTTCGCGTTCTCAAATGGGGAGAGCGAAGAGGAGCGTGGAGGGCGGTCGAGCAGGAGCTTGTTGCCGGGCGGGGTGTGCCGCGCGGCGCTCGATGTTAAGGCTTGTTGCAGTAGCTCGGCGTGAAATTCGAACAGGCCGGAGACGCGCGCGGCTTGCGCGCAGCACAGGCAGCCATCGGCGTCGGCTCGCGAGGAGTGGGACGGCCATGCGGGAGGCGGCGGGGAGGAAGCAATCGCAATCGGCGGCACACATGGCGATTTGGACGGCGCAGATCAACAGCACCAAGAGAGCGGCCATGCGAAGGAGTCGCTGCACGATAGCCTCAGAAGGTGAACTTGAGAGCGAGCTGCATCACTCGTGCATCGGCCGTTTTCACAGCCAGACCGAACAGCGGGCTGTCGAGATTGCCCTGTATGGCAGCGGGTCCAAAAAATTGCGTGTGATTAAACGTGTTGAAGCTCTCGATGCGCAACTGCAGGAATTTGGATTCCGTGAGGGTGAAATTCTTGAGCAAGGAAATGTTGAAATTCAATGCGCCCGGCCCATGGAAGGAGCGGCGCGATGCGTTCCCAAGGGTACCCAAGTCAGCCGCCGTGAAGGCGTCCGGATTGAAATAAGGCAGACCATTCCGGGGGTTGCCGTTCAGGCTGAGCGGCGCGCCCGTGTATTGGCCAATATCGACGCTATAGTTATTCACGCCGTTAGGGATGCTGCCTTGCAGCGAATTGTCATCGTTGCTTTTGAGCGTCACGGGAAAACCGGTGCTGGCGCGTGTGATGCCGCTCAGCTCCCAGCCTTGCGTCACGCGCGGCCATTTTTTGGTCAGTCGTTCGAAAGGAAGTCTATAGTCGTAGCTGATGACGAAATTGTGCGTCAGATCCCAAGCGGAAAGGGCACGCGTTTGCTTGAAATTGAAGGGATCCGTGGTATCGCCCAGCGCCGAGCCCTCATCGATGGACTTGCTGTAGGTGTACCCGAGCTGAAGAGTGAGATCTCTACTGGTGTGGCGTACGGACACTTGGAGGGCGTTGTAACTGGAGTTGCCGAACGATCCTTCAAAATCGTCGTTGCCTAAAGCAGCGCCAAACGGTCCGCGCGTTCCGTTGAAAACTTGGCCGGAAGCGCTTACGTATTGCCCGGACTCGCCGAACGGACCGCAGGTGGCCGAGCCTGGGGCCACTTCGCTGGGCTTACTCAGCGCCAGGCACAGGGCAGGGTTGCCGGGATTCAAAGAATAGGTCAACAGCAGATGGTGCGCCTGCGAACCCACGTAAGAAACGTTCAGGACCGTGTTGGCAGTGACCTGCCGTTCGATCGAGGCGAAATATTGCTCGTTGTACGGAAAGGTGTTCTGAGGATTTGGACCGGTGGCGCCGTTGATGGGAAGGAACGCGCCAAAAGGCTGGTTCGGATCCGGATTGCTTTTCGACGTATTCAGAGGCGGTACCGAGAATGGAAATGGATTCCCCGAAAACGATCCATCGGCCGCGGTTTGGTAAGGCGCATTGAAAAGCGAGGGAGCTGGACTGGTATAGCTTAGGCCGTAGGGAGGCTGCGGCAGGTTATACGCCAGCGACGCTCCTTGCACCACCGAATAGAACATTCCATAACCGGCGCGTATGCTGGTTTTGCCGGGTCCGCCGATGATCTTGCCCAGGATGCCGTCGGATTTATTCGGCGACCAGGCGAGGCCAATGCGCGGCGCCCACTTGGCGGCATTGGGCGCGATCGTTCGCAGAACTCCATTGTCGGTGGGATACACCACGCCGAGGGGCGCTTGGGGATACACTTGCGATTGCTGGCCTAGGACGAACGTCGGGAACTGGTCATATTTTTCGGTCCAGTATTCCATATAGTCCATGCGCACGCCATAGTTCAGCGTGAGGTTCGGACGAATCCTCCAGCTGTCCTGTGCGAAAAGCGCCCAATATTTGTGGCGTTCATAAAAGGCGCCGGATTGCGCCTGATTGAAGTTGCTATCCACGCCAATCAAGAAATCCGCGAAATCCAATCCCGTTTCGGTGCCCGCGAACAGGAAGGAGCCATTCGCCGTGGGATTTGGATTCACGTTGACCTGCTCATAGCTGCCTGAGAAACCAAATTTGAAGCTATGCAGTCCCAGGACCTTGGAATAATTCTCGCTGATGCCGAATGTATTATTGGCCTGCGCAAGGTTCGTAATCGGAACGCCCATCACAAAGGAGTTGAAGATCACATTTTCGATGCCTTCGATTTTAGGCAGCAGAGGAACGATGCCCGGTGTTCCTACGCCGGTTTCGAAACCTTGCGACGCCAGCGAAGGACCAACGCCGCCTTGCGGCTGTCCAACGGTGTTGGCGCTGCGCATGAAGCTCAGGCGGATTTCGTTTACCGCCGCCGCGCCGAAGGTCTTGGTATGGCCGAGCGTAAAGAGCTGGCCGCGACCGTAATTCAGGGCATTGAAACCAGGCACGCTGGCGCCGCCCTGGCCCGTGGGATAGGGATTGTTGACGGTGAAGTCATCGAAGAAATAATAGGCGGTCAGTATGCCCCTTCGTTCTGAGTTGGCGTCGATGCGGAAACTGGCTTTGTCGTCGCGCAGAATTTGCGCCTGGGCGCCTGTCGAGAATGTGCTCGGACCATCGTTTGGCGCCGGAATGTACTGCAGCAGATGCTGGGCCGGCGACGACCAGGCTCTCTGGGGAATGATAGCGTTTGGAAATACGCACTCGGAGCTCGTGCTGCAACCGGGAGTGTAGTATGCCTCGCCCGGCGTTACTCCGTACCCCAGTTTCCCTTGCAGTAAATTGGCGAGGTAGGGGCCGCTGACCGTGCCGGTGAGCGAATTCGCCTGATCCGCAAGATTTCCTGAACGGTCCGCGAGCGAGGGCACCGAGATCAAGCCCGAGCTGAGCCCCTGAGTGGAACGTGTGCCCTGGTAGTCGCCAAAGAAGAAGACCGCGTTTTTCTTGATCGGGCCGCCGATCGCTCCGCCGAACTGGTTCTGCCGGAAAACGTCGCGCTCCGGCGAAAAGTAGTCGCGAGCGTCCAGATCCGTATTTCGCAAAAACTCGAAACCGGTGCCATGCAAAGCATTGGCTCCGGCCTTCGTCACGGCATTCACAATGCCGCCGCCGTAGTTGCCATACTGCGCGTCGAAGTTATTGGTGAGAACGCGGAATTCGTCGAGTGAATCGATATTGGGGATAATCAGCGTTCCGCCGTTCATCAACTCCTTGACGTCGGCGCCGTTCACCAGAAAGCCATTCATATCTTCCCGCTGTCCGGAGATGGATTGATTGCCGGGATTTAAGGCGCCAGAAGGCTGGATCGCCACCGTCGAGCCCGCCATGACGACCGAATCGGGCTGCTGGGTCGACATAGGAGTGATGCCGGGCTGGAGCGCCAACAGGTCCGTATAACTGCGTCCGTTCAAGGCGATGGCTGTCATTTGGCGGGTGGTGACGACTTCGCCCACTTGCGAGCTGGCGGTCTCGATCTGCACGCCGTTTTCGAGGACCGTCACTTCCTCGATCTTTTCGATCATTTCCATGGAGAGGTCAGTTTGCACGGAGCTATCCAGATCGATCACCAGGTCATTGCGTTTGGCCACCTTGAACCCCGACGCCTCCGCCACTAAGTTGTAGCGGCCCACGGTCAGGCTGGGGAAGGTATAGGCGCCCTTCTCATCGGTTACGGTTTTGGTCTGGATTCCTTGGGCCGTATTGGTGACGGTGATAGTGGCGCCCGGAATCACGGCGCCGCTGGGGTCTTTGAGGGTCCCGAATATGCTGCCGGTGGTAGCCGCCTTCGTCAGATTTGGGGCTATGAATAGCGCTAGCGCCAACAACAGCAGCCCGGTCATTTTCGATGCGGCCCCAGCGGCGAGGCGTGGGCCGATACCATTCTTCATTTGTTAGTTTGCCCTCTAAAGAAACTCGGGAAGATCCCCGCGTGAAAAGGATGCTAACACGGGATTCGTAGCGCTCAAGCTTAGGGAGCGGTCATCTCGCGGTCATTGACCGGTCTGTGACCGTGTTAACTTCCTATTTTCGAGAGACTTACTTACTTGTCTGTGGAATAGGCTTTGGCGCCCAGAGTGACGCGCCGGGCGTTCACAAGGTGGGAGCCGTCGCGGGCCGCGTAACCGCTCACCGTTACTTGATCGCCGGGCTTTAACGAGTCGAGCTTCCAGCCTTGACGTAACAAGCCGTTGGGGCTGGCGAGTTCCATCTGCCAATCGGCAACCTTGCCGCTGTCGTCGCGGACATCCATATGCAGAATGACGTGCGGGTTGGTCCAAGCCACCTTGGTCACTGTGCCGTTGACGGTTACCAGCTTGTTCTCATCGTACTCGGCTTGAAAGGAGTGGTGGGCGAGGACTGGCATGGCCGCCAACAACAACGCGGCGGTTGCGATCGCGAACGCTCGATGGGTGCTCATGAATGCACCTCCCGTTGCCCTGATTATAACCAAGAGCGTGCCGCTTGGCCATGGGAAAGTGTAGACTCGTCCCTATGCCCAGGATCAACCACATTCTTTTCCCGGCGGATTTTTCAGAGCGGTCGGCTGGCGCGGCGCCGTTTGTGGCGGCCATGGCGGCGAAGCACGACGCGCGGGTGACACTGCTCGCGGCGGCGCACGCGAACTTCGCGGGCGGGCTCGCGGGAGCGCCCATGATCGATCCGCAAGAGATTATGGATGCCGTCGAGGAGCAGCTTGATGGCACTTACGTGAAGGAATTCGCCGGCTTGAACGTAAGCCGCGTGACGGTGCCGGGGGAGCCGGCTCGCGAAATCATCGATTACGCGGCGGCGCACGAAGTGGACCTGGTGATGATGGCTACGCACGGTCGCGGGCCGTTCCGCCAGTTGCTGCTGGGGTCGGTGGCGGCTAACGTTCTGCATGACGCTCACGTCCCGGTGTGGACGACGGCCCATTCGAGCGAGGCGCCGGATCGCGTGCATCTGGCGATGCGTAAAATTTTGTGTGCGGTGGATAGCAGCGCGGGGAGCGTCGAACTGCTGCAGTGGGCCTCCGGATTGTCAAAAACGCTGGGCGCGGATTTGCGGCTGGTGCACTCGGTACCGGGCATCGAAGCGTGGCCGGAGCAAGACTTGGGTCCCGAGTTCGAAGCAACGCTGCGGGACAACGCGCGCAAGACGATTCAGGACATGGCGAAGGCCGCGGGTGTCGATGCGCCGGTTGCGGTAGGCACGGGAACAGTGCCGGATGTGGTTCGCGAAGAGGCGGTCAAGCAAGGAAGCGACCTGGTTGTGATCGGGCGCGGGGTATTGCAGGGGACGCTGGGGAGGCTGCGCACGCACGCTTACGGAATTATTCGCAACGCGCCGTGTCCGGTGATCAGTGTTTAGTGCAGGGCCGGTTGGGCTTCGGCGACTACTTGAGTGGTCTGGCGGCGCTTGGGCTTGCGGCCTCCGGTGAAGCGTTCCATGTAGATGTAAATCACCGGCGTGATGTAGAGCGTGAGCAATTGCGAGACGACCAGGCCGCCGACTACCGCAAGGCCCAGCGGACGGCGCGCTTCGCCGCCGGCGCCTTGACCCAGGGCGATGGGTAGCGTGCCCATGAGGGCCGCCATGGTGGTCATCATGATGGGACGGAAGCGGACCAGTCCGGCTTCGACAATCGCGTCGGCGGGAGCGACACCCTGGGTGCGCTGGACTTCGAGCGCGAAGTCGATCATCATGATGGCGTTTTTCTTGACGATACCGATCAGCATGATGATGCCGACGAAGGAGTAGATATTCAGCTCATCGTGGAAGATCAGGAGCGTCAGCAGCGCGCCCACTCCGGCGGAAGGCAGCCCGGAGAGAATCGTCAACGGATGAATGAAGCTTTCGTACAGGATTCCGAGGACCAGGTAGATGACCAGGATGGCCATCACCAGCAGGAGTCCCATGCCTTTGAGCGAGGATTGGAAGGCGGCGGCCGTGCCCTGGAAAATGGTGCGTATCCCAGGCGGCAGGAATTCGCTCGCGGCGTCGTTGACGCGCTCGACGGCGTCCCCCAGCGATACGCCGGGAACCGTGTTGAACGAGTAGGTCACCGAAGGCAACTGTCCATAGTGCGTCACCGCCAACGGACCGACAGTATTGCGAATGGTAGTGACGGCGGTAATCGGCACCAGCTTGCCGCCGGTGGCGTGGATATAAAGCAAGTTGACCGAGTCAGGATTGCGTTGATACTGCGGCAGCAGTTCGAGGATCACCTGATAGTCGTTATTGGGCTTGAAAATGGTGGACACCTGGCGCGCGCCGAAGGCGCTATAGAGGGCGTCTTCCACTTGGCCGGCGTTCACGCCCAGAGCGGAGGCGCGGTCGCGATCGATATCGAGCGTCAGCTCCGGGCTGGCTACCTGCATGTCGCTGGAGACATCGGTCAAGCCGGGAATCTGCCGCATGTGCTTTTCGAAATCCGCGGCCGCGCGGTAGAGCACCTTCAAGTCCGCTGCCTGCAAGGTGAATTGATACAGACTGCGGCTGTTTTGCGCGCCGATGCGGACCAGCGGAGGATTGGTTAAATACTGGCGCGCTCCGGGAATGGCGTTGAGCTTGGGACGGAGCTGCTCGATCACCTGCTCGGGTGATAACTTGCGCACCGAACGCGGTTTCAAGCGCGCATTGATTCGGCCGAAGGCGGAGGGCGCGTTCGCGAACACCGTGACGTGATCGATATTGGGATTCGCCAGCGTGATGTCGAGCGCCTTCTTCTGGGAATCAACCATGGACTCAAAGGAGGCGTCCTGCGGAAACTCGGTCTGGCCGGAAATGAAGCCTTGGTCCTGGCCGGGAATGAAGCCTTTGGGAACCAGGCCATAGAGATACACGGTGAGAACGAACGTAGCCAGCGCGCCCATCAGCGAAATGAAGCGATGGCGCACCACGATGCGCAGAGTCCAGCCATAAGCGTCGCGCATGGCGTCGAAAAAGCGCTCCGACGCGCGATAGAGTGCGTTATGATGCTCGCTCGGCGGAGCGAGGAAACGGCTGCACAACATGGGCGTCAAGCTGAGCGACACGAAGCCCGAGACCAGAATCGCCACCATGATGACCACGGCGAACTCATGGAACAAACGGCCCACGATGCCGCTCATGAACATGACCGGGAGGAAGACAGCCGCGAGCGACAAAGTCATGGACAGAATCGTGAAAGCGATTTCCTTGCCGCCTTCGAGCGCCGCTTCCATGCGCGGCTTGCCCATTTCCATGTGGCGGACAATGTTTTCGAGCACCACGATGGCGTCGTCGACCACGAAGCCGACGGCGAGCGTCAGCGCCATCATGGACAGGTTGTCGATGTTATAGCCGAACACCGACATGGCAGCGAAGGTGCCTACGATCGACAGCGGCAGAGCCAGGCTGGGGATGATGGTCGCCGAAATATTGCGCAGGAAGACGAAGATGACCAGGATGACCAGTCCGACTGCCAGCAGCAGTGTAAACTGCACGTCGTTGACGGATTCGCGGATGGATTCGGAGCGATCGTAGAAAATCTCCAGACCGACGGCGGGCGGCAGCTGCGCGCGCAAGAGCGGCAGTTGCAATTTGATGCGGTCCACGATGTCCACGGTATTGGTGCCGGGCTGGCGCATCACTTGCAGGGTGATGGCGCGGGTAGTGTCGAACCAGCCGATGTTTTTATCGTTCTCGATACTGTCGACGACTTTTCCCAGATCGCCAATGCGCACCGGAGAACCGTTGCGGTAAGCGACAATGATGGGCCGGTAAGCAGCGGCGTCGTTGAGCTGGCCGTCGGCCTGCACGGTGTAGGCCTGGTGCGCTCCGTAAAGCGTACCCGTCGGCAGATTGGCGTTATGCGCGTTCAGCGCGTTTTGGACGTCGTCGAGCCCGATGCCGCGGTTGACCAGCATGTTGGGGTCAAGCTGGACGCGCACCGCGAATTTCGCCTGTCCCTGCACTTGCACCTGGGCTACGCCGTCTACCGTCGAGAGCGCCGGAGCAATCAAAGTTTCCGCGTAATCGTCCACCGCCGTCATGGGCATGGTGGATGAGGTCATCGAGAGCTGAATGATGGGCTGATCGGTGGGGTTTACTTTTTGGATCGAAGGCGGAGCCGGCAAGTTCGGCGGCAGCTTGCGCATGACCGCGGACACTGCGTTTTGGACATCGAGCGCGGCACCGTCGATGTTGCGGTCGAGCGTGAACTGGAGCGTTACCGTTGTCTGGCCGCGGCCGCTCGAGGAAGTCATGTTGTCCAGGCCGGCAATGGTGGTGAACTGGCGCTCCAAAACCGCCGCTACGGAAGACGCCATTGTCTCTGGACTCGCGCCGGGGAGGTTGGCCTGCACCTGCAAGGTCGGGAAATCGATGGTGGGCAAGTCGCTAACAGGCAAAGTTCTATAGCCCTGGACGCCGAATAGTAGAACGCCGATCATCAGCAGCGCGGTCATCACGGGCCGGCGGATGAAAAGTTCGGTTAAATTCATCGTCCGGCCTCGACTGTCACAACCGGTTCTTGGGCACTTATGGACACAGGAATCAAGCTTAATGGTACCTGATTTTACAGGTGGGACACTGTCCCAAATGGCAGGGAACTATGTTTGTATAGACGAATCTACGAGGCGGCGGAGTTACTCGAATCAGTGCGCTGGTAAGAGGTCGATCGCGGACCCTGGCTCGATGCCGCGAATAATGGTGCCGCGCGGCAAAGACAGCGGATTGCGGAACCAGAACGCGTGGTTGTAAGCCGGCTTGAAGGGCTGGAGCCAAAGCAACGGCTGCAGGCTGCCGTCCGGGAGTTCGGCGCTGACCTGGAACGAGGCGTTGGGCATTACTTTCGTGGGCCAGACTCCGGCTAAGTTCAAGGGATGGGTTAGCTTGTAATCGGGGCCGGCGGCCATATGCGCAAGAGGGTGGGGAGACGGCTGCGGCGGCTTTTCCTTGGGAGGCTCCGGAAGATCCTTGGGCTCGCCTTCGGGGGCGCCGCCTTCGACCCAATCCGCCATCAGCTCGATCTGTTCGGGAGTCAGCGCCTGATCGTTGCGAAAATCGCCGAAGCCTTTTACGGCCCCCCACGGGGGCATGCGGCGTTCGAGCACTTCTTCTTGCATGGCTTTGGCCCAGGGGCGGGCTTCGCTATAGGTCAGCAGCGAGAAAGCGCTGCCGCCTTCGCGATGACAACCGGCGCAGCGGGCTTGCACGATGCGAATGATCTCGCGGTCGAAGGTGATCTTGGTGGTGATGACGTCGTGCGCGGAGGCAGCGCCGGCGAGCGCCGTCAGAAGCACGATTGAAAAAGCTCCCAGCTTCATTGCGAACGGTTGGTGGCAGAGCCCGGGTTAAAGCAATCCGCGAACCCAGTGCACGTGCAATAACGTTGGCAGCTTTGGATGGAGAGCTGCCCGAGTTTCTTCATATATTCAGGGTACATGGTCTCCGCGCCGCCGGCGGCGGCTGCGGCGGGGACTCCGTAGAAGGCTGGGAACTCGCGCAGGAATTCGTTGGTGCCGGGAAGGTGGTGTGGGACTACACCCATCGCGCGCGGCACTTCGACTACATCTTCGCAGGGGTACTTGGCGATTTCCTGTTCCCTATCGGCGAGCCAGTTGGTGGTGCGGACCATGGGCTCGGTGAGATACACGGGGTCTGTGATCACTTGGGTGAGCGTCAGGATGTTATCGTGGCGCGCCCAGTGTTCGACCATGGTGGCTTTCTCGCTGCGTGGGACTCCGTTGCGGCGGATGTAGCCGGGCTTCAGATGCGTGGTGTAAACGGTGAGCTGATTCCCTTCCCACTTGCCCGTCGAAAAACCCTGCCAAGTGTGCGCGGCATATTCAGGCGGATGCGCGCGGCCGTCCATCCAAATGGTGCGTTCGGGCGCCATCCAGGCTATGTGGGTGTGCCAGGCGATCACCTGCTGGGTGGCGGTGTCAACTTCTTTCCAGAGGCGCAGGTTGGCGGGGCCGCGCGAGGAATAGTCAGAAGGATGGGGGCGGCATTGCCATTCGGGGAGAGTTAGGAGAGACGCGTTCCAGGCTTCGGCTTTGGCGCGGGCGGCGGCGTTGATGGGGAGTCCCAGGTAATCGCCGAGGTCGGGACCCGGGACACGCTCTTGCGCGTCTTCGTGGTAGAGAGCCTGCCATTCGCCGGCTAGATCTACTTGCGCGAACGCGGGGATCGCTGCGAGTGCGAGTGACGCGAATAGGCAGAGATGTTTCATGTCAGCCAGGAATCATAGTATCACCGGCCGTTGAACTTAACGCGGCGCGACAACTTGCGCGGACGTGGCCGGCGTCGCTGGGTCGGGTGGCGGGCGCGGTTTAGGCAGTGGCTTCCGCGGCAATTTTTCGGGACGCGTGGCAGTGTTGTAGACCATCGAGGCGATGATGGCGGCGGCTTGTTCCAGGTCGGTGGCCTGGATGCGGTCGTAGACATCCATGTTGGAGTGATGGGTGCGCGTGCCGTAGTCGAGCGGGTCTTGGATGAATTGGAAGCCGGGGAGGCCTACGGCGTCGAAGGACAGGTGATCGGTGCCGCCGGTGTTGCGCAGCGCGATGGTTCCGGCGCCGAGATCTTTGAAGGGCTCGAACCATTTTTCGAAGATGGGGCGCATGGCGTCGTTGCCTTGCAGATTTACGCCGCGGATTTTACCGCTGCCGTTGTCCAGATTGAAGTAGCCGGCGAAGCGGTCGTGCTCGGCGGTGGGCTTCATGGTGGCGGGGTCGGCGAAGTGTTCCTTGACGTAGGCTTGGGAGCCGAGCAAGCCTTCCTCTTCTCCGCCCCACAGGGCCAGGCGCACGGTGCGGTCCATCTTTAAGTTGAGGGCCTTGAGGATGCGCATCACTTCGATGGCTACGGCGCTGCCGGCGCCGTTGTCGGTGGCTCCAGTGCCGGTGTGCCAGGAATCGAAGTGCGCGCCGACCATGACCAACTCATCCCGTTTGGCGTTGCCGGGAATTTCGGCGATGACGTTGAAGGAGTCCGTGGTGTCGTCGAAGAATTGCGCTTTCACATCGAAGGTGAGCTTGACGGAAAGCTTGTGATCGAGCAGGCGCGCAATGCGGTTATAGTGCTCGGCGGCGAGGACGATGGTGGGGACGTTGTCTTTCGAGTCACGGTCGGCTCCCTGAACGAAAACAGCGCCGCCGTCTCCATCGGACGTGCGGATCACTAAGGGCACACCTTCGTCTTTCCAGAATTGATTGAGGCGTTCACGGAATTTGCGCGCTTGCTGCGGCGTGAGCGGCGGCTGTCCGTTGCGGCCGTTGCGCCCGGGAGGCGCAGGGATCGGGAACACGCTGAGATCGGCAAGCTGCGCGTCGGTGAGGCGGCGGCCGGCGGGATCGGTGGGCAGCGTGAGATTGCGCGGGGCGTCGCGCAGCACCATTTTGCCGCGCAGCTTGCCTTTGTATTGTTCGAGGTCGGCTTCGGTGCGAATGGGCGCGAGCACGGCTTCGGCGGTGAGCGGGCCATCGGTGCCGGGAGTCCAGGCAAGCGGGTAGCCGATCAAGGGCTGATACTGCGGATCGTTGATGTAGCCGGTGTAAGAAGTGTAGGCCCAGCCGCGGCCGAAGGGTCCCCACTTTTCCAGCTTGACGTTGTCGAGGCCGAATTCCTTGAGCTGTTTGACGGCCCAGTCGCCGGCGGCGCGGAACTGCGGCGAGTTAGTGAGGCGAGGGCCGTAGACGTCGGTGAGTTGGAACATGGTGTCCATCACCTTGGGATTTTGAAAAGCTTCTTCTTTGATCTGGTGGATGACGCCGAGGTCTAAACGCTCCTGCGCGGAAACGGTCAGCGCGAAGGTGAGGAGCAGCGCCAACGCGGGTTCGCTTCGTCGCAGCATTTGTGGATGAGGATAGCAGAGAACGGCGCCGAATAGGGACAGTACACTCAATCACCAGGCGACGATTCTCTCGGAGAACGCCCATGGCGGCTGGTGATTGAGTGTACTGTCCCTATTCGGCGATGGATTTCCAGTTCTTGACTAGATGTTCGGCCGTCCGCCAGGCCAAGGCCTGCGCGGTCAAGGTCGGGTTGCGGGCGCCGCTGGTTCCCATCACGGACGCGCCTAGGATGCCTAGGTTGGGGGCTTCGTGCGAGAAACCCCAGCGGTCGGTCACGTTGGTTTCGGGGTTGTCGCCCATGCGGGTTCCGCCGTAAGCGTGGGTGGTCAGGCTGGGGACACCGGGGTCCGGGGAATCGACAGTGATGGCTCCGGCTTCGCGGAACCACTGCTCCATTTTTTTCTGGGCGTAGCGGACCGCCGTCGTTTCGTTGGGCTTGGGGCCTCCGGTGGTGATGCGGCACACCGGGTCGCCTAACGGATCTCGCACGGCGGGGTCGAGGTCGAGATAACAGGTTTCGTAGGGGAAGGTTGAAGTCTGGAAGTAGGTGTTCGCGACGCGCGCGGCGTTTTCGTGAACGAACTTCTTCCAGGCTGAGCCCCAGGCGGGGGCTTTGTTGTAAGTATCCATGGCCGCGGCTTCGATGGGGTGGCGTTCGGTGCGCACGTGCAGGCTGGTGCCTCCGATGAAACCGAGGCCGGAGTGATCGTAGGCGTCGTCGGCGAAATCGTCGACGGTGATTCCTTGCGCGGGCAGGCCGTACCAGATGTTCACGTCGAAGGGGAACAGCGCGGTGAGGGATCCGGTCTGGTAGTGCGCGAAGAAGTGCTTGCCTACTTGGCCGTGATTATTCGCCAGGCCCTTGGCATAGGCACGGGATTTTGAGAGCAGCAGCAGGCGGGAATTTTCGTAAGTGTAGCCGGCGAGCAAGACAACTTTGGCGGGCTGGAAAAACTCCTGGCGATTCCGCATGTAGGCGACGCCGGTGACGCGGCCGTTGGCGTCGGCGACGATGCGGGTGACGTGTGCGAGATCGAAAATCGTCAGGTTCTTGGTCTTGAGGGCGGCGGGAATGGTGGTGACGGCCGTCGAACTCTTGGCGTTGACGTGGCAGCCGCCGGCGCCGCAGTAGCCGTGATAAGCGCAGCCGGGGCGGTTGTCGCGCGGCTGCGTATTGATCGCCGCGGGCGGATGAAAGGGATGCCATCCCAAGCGACGCGCGGCGTCGGCCATATGATCGATAAACTCGGAGCTGCGCAGCGGAGGCATGGGGTACTCGCGCTGGCGCGGGCCTTCGAAAATGTTGCCGCGCGGATCGATGGTTCCTTGAATGTTGCCGGCTTTGCCGGAGACGCCCAGTTCCCACTCGATGGTGTCGTAGTAGGGTTCCAGATCGTCGTAGGCGATGGGCCAGTCTTCTAGCGTCGAACCGCGTGGGATGGCGTTGGCGCCGTAACGGCGAATGGTTTCCGAGCGGGTCTTGAAATCCCACGGCTTGAGCCGCCAGCTTTGCGCCCAGTAATGAATCGACGTGCCGCCGACGGCGTTCATCATGGGATGCTGGGCGGCTTGGCGCGCGGTTTCCGACGCGCCGGCGCGGACGGTGGGGATTTCGCGCTGCGCTTTCGCAACCGAAGTCACGCGGCGGCGGACGTTGTTATAGATTTCGTCGGCGCGGTAGTCCTTCGGGCCCATCCAGGTGCCGGCTTCGATGCCGGCTACTTTCAGGCCGGCGCGGGCTAGTGGCAGCACCGCCACTCCGCCCGCCGCGCCTAAGCCGATCACAGCGACGTCCACCGGTTTTAACTGGATTGCCATTGTACCTATCTAATACTAATTCGCGACCATGGTATGGCTGGCCAGATCGACCGTCACCATATCGAACCGCGACTGCGCCAGGCTTCTGGCACCCACCTCATAAAAACCGACGCGCAGCTGATCCTTGTCGACGGTTATCCGCAGGTAGCCATAGGTCGTGTCGTCGTACTTTTCCAAGAGAAGCCCTTTAACTTTTACGCCGGTCTTTTTGGATTCGAGGTAATCCACCTTGGTCCCCGGATGGGGTTCCTGCGCGGGCTGTCCCCGCCTGCTCTGCACCAGGCGATTTACGTTGTGGCCGCCGTCTCCACACACGATGAAAGGGACGTCGAAATCGGAGCTGCCGAAGTGCACGGTGCGCGTGTAGCGCTGGTAGTTGTGGGCATGGGCGGAAAGAAACGCGTGCGGGTACACGCCTTCCTGTTGGCAAATGGTATCGATTTGATTCAGCATCGCGGAACTGCAACCGTGATCGCCGCCCGATCCATTGGCATTTTTCGGCGGCGAATAGCTGAACGGCGGGTGATGAGTGGCCAGCAAGACCGCGCCCTTGTACTTTTCAGTCTTGATGCGCTGCAGTTGAGCGGACAAGAAGTCCAACTGGTAGTTGGGCACCGCGGGCCATTTCTTGCCGTCGCTCGAGATCACTCCCGGATCTTCGAGCGCGTTGCTGAAGAGTCCGATGATGCGGACGAAGGGGGCGTCCAGCGTGAAATACACGCCGGGCTGGGTCATGGCCGTGCGATGAAGCGAGCGCGCTTCCGGCGTGATCATCGGGTTGGGAGCGCAGAAATTGCGGCTGAAGATACTCAAGGGCGTTTCCGCGGCCGGGGTGCCCGGAGTGATGAAAGAATCGTGATTGCCGGGAATGGCGAAAATGGGCGCGGGATAGTTGCGAAATGGGTTATAGAACTGATCGTAATAATACTGCGCTTCGCCGAAATCGTAAACCACGTCACCCAAATGAAACAGAAAAGAGGGACGGTTAGGGGCATCGGAGGACTGGGCATCCATCGTCAGCTGGTCGGCCACGCTGATTTCGTTTTTGTATTTACCGGAGTTGGAGGCTCCGGAATCGCCCAGCGCGTGAAACACAATCTTTTGGGCAGCTTTGATGTCCTTTATGATTTCGGGCCCGTGCGCTCCGAGCGCGGCCTGCAGCGAATAAACATCGGTATTGGCCATGCGCGAGGGCTCGAAGCCCACCACATCTTTCTTCAGCATCTCCTGGATCTGCTTGTAGAGAGCGGAGTCCGAAGGGTGCTGGGTTAAGAACCCGGTGGGGTCCGCGGAGCGAACCGTTTCGTTGAAAACCGGCTCGTGAAAGACCGGCGCTGCAAGCGCTTGATTCAAGGTTCGTGGCATGAGAGAGATCCTTTCCTGTCCATTGGTAAATATGTCCGCGATCGTAACCGTATTGTCATGGTTATGCGGAAATCAGAGCAGCATTATACGCCTATTTGTCTATAAATGGCGAGTCTTTTTTGCCGCCGAAATGCTGCTAGGTGTTTCTAAGATAATAGGTCAAGCGCGCCATGAACATACTCGACATCGTTGTCGGCAAACCGATCAAGACCAGTGACGAGCGCGCCGAGCAGATTGGGCCGGCGCAGGGGATCCCCATCTTTGGGCTGGATGCATTGAGTTCAGCGGCTTACGGGCCGGAGGCGGCCTTGAGTCTGCTGCTGCCGCTGGGGCTGATGGGAGTGCGCTATATCATTCCCATCAGCGCTGCGATCATCACGCTGCTGGTGATTGTGTACTTTTCTTATCGCCAGACGATTGCAGCTTATCCTTCGGGCGGCGGTTCTTACACGGTGGCGCGCTTTAATTTGGGCGCGCACGCGGGGTTGCTGGCGGCGGCGGCTTTGCTGGCTGACTATATCCTCACTGCCGCCGTGGGCATCTCGGCGGGAGTGGGCGCGCTGGTATCGGCGGTGCCCTCGCTGCTGCCGCACACAGTTGTGATCTGCCTGGGGATTTTGCTCGCCATTACCATCCTGAATATGCGGGGCGTGCGCGAAGCCGGCGTGGTCTTCGCTGTTCCTACCTATTTGTTTGTGGGCACGCTGCTGATCACCATTGTCGTGGGGATTGCGCGGGTGGTTCTCAGCGGAGGCCATCCTACGCCGGTAACGCCACTCCCGCCTCCGCCGCCTATCACCGCAATGGTCAGCTACTGGCTGCTGCTGAAGGTTTTCGCCAGCGGCTGCACCGCGTTGACCGGAGTCGAGGCGGTCAGCAACGGCGTCAAAGCGTTTCGCGATTCGGCGGTGGAGAACGCCCAGCGCACTCTTACGGTGATTATTTTTCTGCTGGCGGTGCTACTGGCGGGCATCTCTTTTCTGGTGAAGAGCTATGGGATCGCCGCCACCGATCCCGGGCTGCCGGGATATCAGAGCCTGCTGTCAATGTTAATCGCCGCTGTCTTCGGCAAGGGCGCTTTCTACTACGTGACCATGGCGTCGATTCTGTTTGTGCTGTCGCTCTCCGCCAACACCGCGTTCGCCGATTTCCCGCGCTTGTGCCGCGCGATTGCGCAAAACAATTACTTGCCGCATGCCTTCGGGTATCGCGGACGGCGGTTGGTTTACAGCTACGGCATCGTCATCCTGGCCGTGCTGAGCGGCGGACTGCTGATTCTGTTTGGCGGCGTGACCGATCGCCTGATCCCGCTATACGCCGTCGGCGCTTTCCTGGCGTTCACGCTCTCGCAATCCGGCATGGTCATGCACTGGATTCGGAATCGCGGCCCGCAGTGGGTGAAGAGCGCCTTCGTGAACGGACTGGGGGCGCTGGTCACCGGAATCACGGTAGTGGTGGTGCTGCTGGCGAAATTCGTCGACGGCGCCTGGATCACGTTTCTGTTTATTCCGTTGACGATCTACTTCTTTATGCGTGTCCGCAAGCACTACCACTCCATAAAGATGATGACTTCGTGCCGGCTTCCCGTGGACACGGCCGGGCTCGACCAGCCTCCCATCGTGATCATTCCCGTCGAACACTGGAGCAACATCTCGCGCCAGGGAATCGAGTTCGCGGCGCGCCTTTCGCCGGAAGTGATCGCGCTGCATGTCGAGCCGGCCGAACATTCGGAACTGCTCGAAGCGGACTGGGAACAATACGTGGTCGAGCCGTTTCGCGCCGCCGGCAAGCCAGCGCCACAGTTGCAGCTCCTGCCGTCGCCCTACCGTTTCATCATCATTCCCATTGTTCAATTCATCCTGGATTTTTCGAAGCAGCATCCCCAGCGCAGCCTCATCGTGGTGATTCCGGAGCTGGTGGAAGACAAGTGGTACGAATACTTCCTGCACAATCAACGGGGACGGCTGCTCGAGTGGGTCCTGTTGGCGCGCGGCAATGAACGGATTTTTACGGTAAGCGCGCCTTGGTACGTGGGCAGGCGAGTCTAGAACGCCAGGCGCATCTGCATTTCCAGGCGCCGGTTGTCGGCGTTTTCCGAGAAGCCTTCGCCATTCACGCCGCCGGCCATTTGGTTGGCTTGTCCGAACAGCGGCGAGGTGATGTTGCCGATGATGGGGCCGGGGTTGGTGTGATTCAGCAGGTTGCGAATCGCCAGGGAAACGCTCAACGTGTAGTGCCGCTCGGCGGGCGCCGCGAAGATGCCACCGCCGCTTTGCGCGGCTTTGCGCTCGGTGCCGAATGTAAAAAATTTGGCGATGCGAAGATTCACGGACATCTGCCCGGGGCCGCGTCCGTAGTTGCGCGATAGGATGGTCTCGCCGGGGATGGGGTTGGGATCGAGCAAACCATAGGAAGTTTGAATCAACCCGGGCCGCGTCGCGCCGGTGGCGATGCCGGGGCGGGCGTTGAAGAGCGTGGTGCCGTAGAGATCGCTGCCGGTGGTGATGTCGAAGGGCGCGCCGGATTGCAGCGAGATCAACGGGCTGAAGCGCACGTTCCAGCGGGTATTGATTGTTCCTCCGGCATACACTTTATGGCGGATGTCCCAGGATGCCGGACCATACTCGCCGGTTAGATTATAGGGATTCGCGGGGAAAGTGGTGGGGCTATCGAAGTTGCTCTGGGCACGATTCAGCGAGTAATTGCCGAACAGAGAAATGGTCTGGCTCACTTTCGAATTGACATTGACCGAGAGCTGATTCTGCGTGAAGACGCCGGTCGACACCATGGTAAAAACCGGTCCGGGATGCCCCAGCGGGAACACGCCGCTGTTCGGAACGGTGGGATCGTAGGTGCCCGGTAGCGGCGCGTTGCTGTCGATCGAGTGCAGCTCGCGAAAGCCGCGCGAGTTGGTGTAAGTAGCCGCGAAGGTCGTGCTTCTGGGCAGCTGGCGTTCCAGTGTGATCGCGGTTATCAGTAACTCCGGCGCGCGCAGCGTGGGGCTCACCTGCTGGATCACCTGCCCGGATTGAAACGCCGCTAGCGCCGAGGGCGCTGGCACGTTGGGGAAAAAGTCCGGGTTGGTCACGACATATTGCTGCTGGACGATGCCGTTGTAGCGCGCGGCGGCGAGCGTGTTGTAGAGCGAGAAGCGGTCGTAGAAGATGCCGAAGCCGGCGCGCAGCACCAGCTTGGGGCGCGGATTGTTGGCGCGGCTGCCGGGCGCCCAGGCGATGCCCATGCGCGGCGCGAGGTCGAGCGGGTCGTGGATGTTGGTCTGATTCTCGTAGCGCAGTCCCAGGTTCACAGTCAGGTTGGGGCGCAGACGCCAGTCATCGCCGACGAACACGGCGGCATCGTAGCGGTTCACCGAGGTTTCGGGTGCGCCGGTCGAGATGCTGAACTGCGAAGCTCCGCCGCCGAGCGCCGCGGGAAGGCCGAGCAGAGTGCGGCGGTAGCGCTCGAGGGAATCGATCTGCTCCATTACGATTTGTCCGGATGAATCCCGCACCGGCTGTTGGTTGGCATCCAGCTCCGGCGCCAGGCCGCCGCTGAATGTAAAAGTGCCGTTGAAATTCTGCGGAGCGACACTTTTGTCAAATTGAGCGCGCACACGGATGCCGAAGCGCCAGGCGTGCGCACCGTGGACCGAGGTGGTGTTGTTCTGCAGTTCGTGGTTGGTCAGAGTGTCGCGGAGCCCCCCGTAGGGCGACCCACCTGCGTTGAAGGAGCCCAGCACCTGAATCTGCGGGCCGCTGGTATCGGCCTGCTGCTGGCCTGCATTGCGATAAAACTGGTACCGCGTCTCATTGACGGTGGCGCCGTGCACGGAGGTCTCAATAAACTGCGCCGTCTGAATCACGTAATGAAGGTGGTAGCCGAGCGAGGTCAGGTTGAAGCCGCCGATGCCTCCCCCTTGAATGTCGGCGTCAATGAATCCGTAGCGCAGCGTGAGGGTATTCCTGTCGTTCAGTTGATAGTCGACGCGCGGTTCGACGCGGGTGCGCCGCTGAATGGTTTTGAAGAAATTGAACAGCGGCGTCGCGGTGAGCGTTCGCGGATCGAGCGTGATGGCATTGACGATGGAGCCGTTATCCACATCGTTTTGGTTGGCGTCGAGCGCGAAGGAAGTGCGCTTATTGATAGGGCCGCTGATGGTGTTCTCAAATTCGTTGAGCGATAGCGGAGCCTTTTGCGCCGAATACGGGTTGCGTGAATTCCAAAACTGGTTTGCAAAATTGTAGTTGAGCGAGGCGTGATATTGATCGCTGCCCGGCTTGGTGAGGATCTCGATGCGTCCCAGGCCGAGCTTGTCGTACTCCGGCGAAAAAGGGTTTTGGTTGATGCGGATCTCGCGGATGGTTTCCTTGGGAGGCAGCTCGCCGGTGCTGAATCCATCGATGAAGATGGAGCCGCCGCCGGGGCCCGCGGAAGGTCCGGCCATGGCGAGCAGATCGGCTTGCAAATCTTCGGGATCGTCGGACAGGGCAGCCAGATCGTCGCCGCGCAGTACGGTGGCGCTGGCGTTGCTCGCGGCATCTGTACTGACGGCCGGTCCGGCGTTTTCCTCGACCACGATTTGCTGGGTGGTGGAGGCTACCGACAGTCGGAGATTCAAAGTCTGCGCGCCAGCTCGCAGAGTGAACGTGCGGGGCTGCGGTAGAACCATTTGCGGCGCCGACGCCTGCACGACGTAATCGCCAGAGGGGAGGGCGGCAAATGTGTAGGCGCCGTCGCCCGCGGTAACGGCTGTTTTTTCTAAACCGGCGGGACCTGTCAGGGTTACGGTGGCGCCGGGAACAACTGCTCCGCTCTCGTCGGTGACAACGCCGCGCAGGATAGCGTTCTGCGCCAGCAACGACGTGGCGGCGCATGCGATCAGCAAAAGGGAGGCAAGCGGACCGGGCACTCTCTCAAATTTACTCGGAAGCGAAACGCGTCAGGCGAGCCCGCAATCGTATCTGCCCGAACCCGTTCTACCAGATCTACGAAGGCGCGGCGCTGCTGGCAGGCGCCCAGCCGTATTTCGCCAATAGCAATCCCAGCCGGAGTTCGCCTGCGATTATTGCCTCGATTTCTGAAGAGATCTGGGCGCGCACGCAACTGCTCTACGTCTGCTCGCCAGGCAATCCGACCGGTGCCGTGCTGACGCTCGAGGACTGGCGCGAACTGTTCGCGCTGTCCGATCGTTAAAAATCGTGATCGCCTCCGACGAGTGCTACTCGGAAATCTATTTCGACGAAGCCAAGCCGCCGCTCGGCGCATTGGAAGCCGCGCACAAGCTCGGCCGCAACTTCGAGCGGCTCGTCATACTCTCGAGCCTGTCGAAGCGCTCGAACGTGCCGGGCATGCGCTCGGGCTTCGTGGCGGGCGATGCGGCGATCCTCAAGCAATTCCTGCTATACCGGACATACCACGGCGCCGCCTTGTCGACGGTGTATCAAGCTGCGAGCATCGCGGCCTGGAACGACGAGACGCATGTGCGCGAGAACCGCGCGAAGTACGTGCAGAAGTTTGCCACCGTCACGCCGATGCTGGCCGAGGTGCTCGACATACGTACTGCCCGATGCCGCCTTCTACCTGTGGGCCGACGTGTCGCGCACTGGCCTGTCGGATCCCGAGTTCACCCAGCGCCTCTACGCCGACTATAATGTGACGGTTCTGCCGGGCTCGTATCTCGCGCGTACTGCGCACGACACGAACCCCGGCCGCAATTTCGTGCGCCT
>CAVVZG010000010.1:0-37661 GCA_963752205.1 Bryobacterales bacterium
GGGCTCTCCGCCGCTTACGACTTGACGCGCGCGGGGGCCGATTGCACCATTCTTGAAAAACAGTCACGCGTGGGCGGCGTTATTGAGACTCGCGTGAGTGAGGGCTGCACGCTCGAGTGCGGTCCGGATAGTTTTCTTTCCGCTAAGCCAGCGGCGCTGGCGCTCATCAAAGAAGTCGGGCTGGAAGGCGATGTGATCGGGTCGAACGATCATCAGCGCACTACATATATTTGGAAGCGCGGGGAGTTGGTGGCGCTGCCCGAGGGCGTGATGATGATTGTGCCATCGCGGGTGATGCCGATGGTGAAGACTTCGCTGCTGGGGTGGGGGACGAAGATTCGCATGGGGCTGGAGTATTTTCGCAAGCCTGGCGAGTCGCATGATCGCAGCGTGGCGGAGTTTGTTGTCGATCACTTTGGTCAGGAGACGCTGGATTATTTGGCCGAGCCGCTGCTGTCGGGAGTTTATGGGGGCGATCCGGCGCAGTTGAGTGTGGGTAGTGTGCTGCCGCGGTTTTTGGAGATGGAGAAGAAGTACGGGAGTCTGGTGCGCGGGGTGTTGGCGGGGAAAGCGAAGGGGGGCGGAGGCGGCGGTGGGTCTTTGTTCCGGACGTTGAAGGGCGGGCTGGGGACGCTGGTGGACCGGTTAAGCGCGGGCGTCAAAGTTTGTCAGGCGGATGTGGAGACGATCGAGCGGACGGAAAAGGGATTTCGGGTGCGTGCCGGCGGCGGGTGGATGGAGGCGGATCAGGTGATTGTGGCTTGTCCGGCTTGGGCGGCGGCGCGGGTGGTTGCGGGGGATGGATGCGCGGTTGGGGGAAGTGCTGGGGGCGATTGATTACAGCTCGTCGGTTACGCTTTCGCTGATTTATCGGGCGGCGGAGTTCGATGGGAAGCGGGCGGGGTTTGGGTTTTTGGTTCCGAAGAAAGAGCGGCAGAGGCTGGCGGCTTGTACTTTTGTGGGAACGAAGTTTTCTTATCGGGTGCCGGAGGATCGCATTGTCCTGCGCTGTTTCTTTGGCGGGATCAATGATGCGGCGGTGTTGGAGGAGAGCGATGAAGCGCTGGTGGGGATTGCGCGCGAGGAATTGCGGAGGATGCTGGGGCTGACGACGGCTCCGATTTCGTACACGATTGCGCGATGGCCGCGGTCGATGGCGCAGTATACGTTGGGGCATTCGCAACGGGTGGCGGAGATCCGTGAACGGGCGGCGGCGATTGCGGGGCTGCATCTGGCGGGGAACGCTTACGAAGGGATCGGGATTCCCGATTGCATCAATACGGGGCGCGCGGCTGCCAAGGCGGCGCTTACTTTTTCATCGTGACGCGGACGCCGTCGGGGCGGAGTTCGATGCTGTCGATGTTATCGCGCAATTCGAAGGGCTGATTCACTTTGGCGTCGGGGAACATTTTCAGGAAGAACTGATTCACCAGGAAATCCAGGGGGGCTCCGGTGACGGCGATGCCGGAGATTTCCAGGCGCGTTAATTTCGCGGTGGCGCGGCCGTGCGGCGGATTCCAATTGCACGACACTTTCAGAGGGCGCTCGCCTTCGATCAATTTCGCGATGAAAGGGTTGGTGGAGACGCCTTCGCCTTGCCGCATCTTTAGAAAATCGATGTTAGCGGAGCCGGTGGCGGTGCCCATGCCGAGCTGGACGCTGGGGTCGCTGATGCCTTTATACATTTGCGGGACGCGTCCGCGGGCCCAGGCGTTCATCTCGGCGGGAGTGAATACGATGACGGAGCCGCGACGGGCGTGGCCGGAATCGATGAGATTCAGTTTGTTGTCGACGCGATCGAGGACCGGGTTGGCGGCGTACACGGCGGCCGCGAGGATGAGCAGGAGCTGCGGCCTCATGCCTCCAGTTTAGCTTGCCGGTTATTGCGGCTTGGCTGCGGCGGTCTGTTGCTTGGCGGCGTCTTCGATTTGCGCGAGTTGTTTGCGGATGACTTCGGATTCCTTGGCTTCCGGGTTGGCGGCGGCGAGGTACTCGCGGACGGCCGCGGCGGCGCCGACGAAGTCCTGTTTTTGCGCGAGGGCTAGGCCGAGGATGTAGCGCGTGCGCATGTTTTTCTTGGCGGGATCGAGGCGGATGGCTTCGCGCGCGTTCTTTTCGGCGATGTCGATGTGCTGGGTCTGCAGATTGCCGAGGCTGCTCAGATAATAGACGTCGGCGGAGTTGAGCGGGTCAAGGCGCAGCCATTGATCGGTGCGATCGACCAGTTCCTGCCACTTGGATTCGCGCACGGCCAGCCAGGAGAGGCGCTCGTAGGGATCGAGGTATTTAGGTTCGGCGGCGATGGCTTGTTCGTAGGCTTTGCGCGCGTCGTCGAAGATGCCCGTTTTCTTCTTGCAGGCGGCCGAGATCGAACCAGGCTACGGAATATTTGGGATACAGCTCGACGGCTTTCTCGAAATCTTTTTGGGCTTCGTCCCAATTGTGTTTGGCGGCGGCGGCTTGGCCCTTTTCGTAGAGCCTTGCGGGCGTCTTTGGGGGCGAGCGCGGAGACCACACTGACGGTGAGGCCGTCCACTTTCCCGAGGCGGTGCAAAATGATGGTGCCGATGTCGGGGTTATCCATGTAATGGATGTTGGCTGAGCGGGACCGAGTCGGCCTGAAAACCTGGAAGCACGGCGCGGAGCTCGCAGCCCCACAGGTCGCGTTCATTGAAGCCGCCTCTTTGGGAGGACCCACTGCCGCTGTTGTTCAGGCTTCCGAGGGGCGAGCCGGGAACGCTGAAAGCGGACTGGGAGCTGGCGTCCTGCATTTCGAGATTCTGTCCCACTTGGAAGCTGAAATGTCCTTTTTTGTCGGTGTAGGCTTCGAGGCGGGGAGTTCCACCGCAGGAGCGCTCGATTTTGACGCGCTCGGGGAGGGGGAGGCCGTCGTTCAGGACCACCGTCCCGGAGATAAGATGACCTGCGGAGTATTCGAGTCGTTGGGGAGAGTGGACGAGGGCTGGCGGGTATTGGTGCTTCCGTTGGTGTTGCCGGTGGTGGAGGACGCGGACGGTGGAGCGGCGCTGCCGGATTTCTGGGCGCTGGCGGCGCCTGCGAACGAGAATGCTAGGGCGGTGAAAATGACGGCTCCCCGTGATGGCATCGCGCCTCCTACTCTGCGGTGATTATACTCTGCGGGGATGGGTGGGCGGAAGCGGCGATTCGCAGCGCAGGTTGTGGTGGAGGCTTCGTCGTCGAGGCGCTGGGGTCACTGTAGTACAGGCAGCGTCAAATAATCGGTGGGGACGAATAGGCTGCCTTCGGTGGTGCCTTGGGGGGCGATGCGGCGGAGTTGGGCGGATAGGTCCTTGGTGGTGATGCGGGCGTGGAGGGCGGCGTCGAAGGCGTGGAAGACTTGCGGACTTGGTCGGCGGATTCGTGGACGAATTCGAGGCGGTAGTGGACGATGCCGGCGTGTCTCCAGGCGTCGAGGTGGGCGCTGGCTTCCTGGGCTTCGGCGCCGAAGACGGTGTTGCGGCAGCCGACGTCGGCGAGGACGGGGTGGGCGCGGCCTTTGGAGTCCTGGAGCGAGACGCGGTGTTTTTCGCAGGGGCGGCCGCAGTCGCGGTAGCTGGTGCCGGTCGAGAGGAAGCGGCAGAAGACGCAGTGCTCGGTGTGGAAGACGGGAAGGTGCTGGTAGGCGATGGTCTCGATATTTTGCGGGCCGATCGAGAGGGCCAGCGCGGCTACTTGCGCGGCGTTTAGGTCGTGGGTGGGGGTTAGGCGGTCTAGGCCTAAATCGAGGAATAATTCGGCGCTGATGGAGTTGGCTACGTTCAGGCTGAAGTCGCCGATGAGCGGGGCGTGGGCGCGGTCGCGTAGGGCGTGAACGAGTCCGGCGGGGCGGACCAGGATGGGGCAGTCCAAATCGACTAGGAAATTCAGGATGCGGGCTTCGCCGGGTTTTAGGACGCGGGGGCTGGCGACGCGGGCGGGGATGCCGCTGGCTTTGACGCGTTCGATGGAGGGGCGGAGTCCGTAGAGATCGAGGTAATCGAGCGTGATGCTGGCGGGGGCTAGGGTCAGCGCGCCTTCTAATTGTTCGGGGGTGCGGACTAGCAAATGGATTTGGGGCGCGGCGGCGGGCGGTGCTGTGGGCGTGGGGACGGCGAACTTTTTTAGGGCGGCGGCGGGGTCGTGGATTTCGGCGTGGGGCGGGCGGGATTCGATGGCTTGCAGTTTCTCTACGGCTTCGCGGCGCATTTGGTTGAGTGTGGAGACTGCGGCGAAGAGCGAGCCTTCGATGTCGAGAGTCAGGTCGCCCAATTCATAGGCGGTGTTGCCTAGGCGTCCGAATTGTTCGCGGAGCGTTTCTAGAGTCAGGCCGCGATTTTGGGCTTGGTCGAGCAGCGCGGGGGAATCGATTTGTACGCTGACTTGCGGCTGCTTCTCTAGCTGCCAGATGGCGTGGAGGGGTTCGCCTTCGCGGGCTTCCACGGCGATATTCACGCGCTGGCGAGTGAGCGGGATGGTGGTTTCGAGGAACGGGCGGGCCAGACGGTCGATTTCAGGATCGTGGGTGCGCCAGAGGAGATCGCCTACGTGGATGCGGTCGAAACGGATGGCGCCGTTGGCGAATTGCAGTTCGATCTCGCCCGCGAGTTGGCTGTTCGCGGCGAATACGCGGCCGCCTTCTTCGGGTTCTTCGGGAGAGCGCCAAGCGGCGGCGTCGAACACCACACCGTCGCCGGGTTTCAAGGGGGCGATGTCGTTCGCGGGGCCGGGGACTATGGTGACGCGGTCGAATTCTACGCGCGTGACGCTGCCGATTTCTACGCCGCGGTGGCGGGGGGCGCGGCCTTCTACCACGGTTTGGTGATTGGTGCCGGTTAGGAAGAAGGGTCCGAGGCCGCGGGAATAGACTTGTTCGAGCTGAAGCTCTTCGCGCGGGGTGATGCCGAGCGGGCGGCCGGCCCAGGCTTCGTCGACGGCTTGACGGTAGGCGCGGGTGGTGAGCGCTACGTAATCAGCGTCTTTGTAGCGGCCTTCGATTTTGAGAGCGGCTATGCCGGCTTCGACGATTTCGGGGATCTGGCGGAGCGCGTAGAGGTCTCCGGGGGAAAGCAGGTAGCGGGCGTCGGCTAGGGGCTCGATGCTGCCGTCGACTAGCAATTCGTAGGGCAGGCGGCAGGCTTGGGCGCATTGGCCGCGGTTGGCGCTGCGGCCTCCCCAGGCCTCCGATGAAAAGCATTGGCCGGAGTAGGCTACGCAGAGGGCTCCGTGGACGAAGATTTCGAGATCGCACTGGGCTTCGGCAGCGATGGTGCGGATTTCTTCGAGCGAGAGTTCCCGGGCTAGGGTGACGCGGTCGACGCCGAGGCTGCGGGCGAGTTCGACGCCACGGGCGTCGGTGATGCTCATTTGCGTGCTGCCGTGGAGCTTCATCTCCGGTGCGATTTCACGGGCTAGGCGGACGGCGGTTAGGTCTTGGACGATCATGCCGTCGGCTCCGGCTTCGGCGATGGCGGCGATGACGCGGGCTGCTTCTTTCAGTTCGTGTTCGAAGAGGAGGGTGTTGAAGGTTACGTAGCCGCGGACGCCGCGGGAGTGCAGGGTGCGCAGGGCTTCGGGGAGTTCTTCGAGATCGAAGCCGGCTTTGGCGCGGGCGGTGAAGTGTTTCAGACCGAAGTAGACGCCGTCGGCGCCGGCTTCGATGGCGGCGTGGAGCTGGGGCCAGTGGCCGGCGGGACTCTTAACTTCGGGCTTGCTTCTCATTGGTGTTGCACGGCGGTCACGCCGACTTCGGCGCCCGTGCCTTGCGAGACATTGGCGACGATGGCGTCGAGGGTCCGGTCTTTGTTGCCGGAGGTGGCGTGCAGCTCTCCGGCGGCGGTGGTGCTTTCCTTGAGGTCGACTTGGAAGCCGGCGGATTGGAGTTGATCGCGGTAGAACGTTAAGACGTGTTTGAAGTCGTCGGGGCTGTGGAAGTTGAAGCCGTAGGTGAGCTCGTCGCGGGTTTGCTTGCTGCTGATGTTTTCGGTGGTGGCGCCGGGATATTTGGGGACCCAGGCGAAGCGGTTGCCGCCTTCTGAGGAGGGCGAGTCCGTCAGAAAAGGTTTCGAGGGGGTGAGCAGGTCGGCTTTCGTCGGGGTAGTCGATTTTTTGTAAACCACGACGAAAATTGCGAACGCTAGCAGGACCACGCTAAACATCACGCGCAGCAGCGGATTAATTCTTCTTGCGGGAGCCATACCTACAGCTTCATGATATCGGCTTTGCGTTACCCTGTTCGTTGATGATCTCTTTCACCTGTAATATCTGCGGCAAGGCCAACGCTTTGGAAGAGATACCGTGGGAGGAATCGACGTGCTCGGGATGCGGGTCGAACGTGCGCATGCGGGCGTTGATTTACATGCTCTCGATTGAGCTTTTCGGCACGGCGCGGACACTGCCGGAGTTTCCCGAGGACAAAAAAATTCGCGGGTTCGGGTTGAGCGATGCTTTGCTGTACGCTACGCCGCTGGAGGAAAAATTCGACTACACCAACACCTATTACGATCGCGAGCCGTATTTGGATATTACGCAGCCGCATCCTGAGCAGTATGAAACTTACGACTTCATTTTATCGAGCGATGTTTTCGAGCATGTGGCGATTCCGGTGGAGCGGGCGTTTGCGGAGGCGTTCCGGCTGCTGAAGCCGCATGGGGTTCTGTGCATTACGGTACCTTCGTCGGCGGCGGATGAAGATACCGTCGAGTATTATCCGGAGCTGCACGAATATTCGATTGTGGAATTGGGCGGGGAGCATGTGCTGGTGAATCGCAAGAAAGATAAGACGCTGGAGGTGCATCAGAATCTCGAATTTCATGGCGGTATCGGCGCGACGCTGGTGATGCGACAGTTTTCGCAGCGGGATTTGGCGGGGAAGCTGCGAGGTTCGGGATTCACGCAGGTGGTGTATCAGACGGAATCGGTTCCGGAGTTCGGGATTGTGCTGGTGGGGAATTGGAGTCTGCCGTTGGTGGCTCGGAAAGTCGCGCGGGAGGCGGGGGCTACGCCAGTAGCAATGCCGGTTTGGGAGGCGCCGATGGCGGTGCAGGAGACCCCGGCGGCGGTGGCAGCGGAAGCGGTGGAGGTGGGGAATCCGCAGTTGGAAAATCAGATTTCGCGGCTGCACAATGAGAAGGCTGCGCTGGAGCGGAGGCTGGCTACGCTAGAGAACCGCTTGAATCTGGCTGCCGATTCACGTTGGCTGAAGTTGGGGCAGAGATTTGGCTTGGGGCCGAAGTTAAGGTAGAACGCCGTGCGATTCCGGACTCAGTTTGCTCTGGTGATGGCGCTGTTGGTGCTGGGGCTGTCTATTTATGAGTATGCAAATCCAACGCGGCAGAATCGTATCGGGCCGGGAACGCTGTTGGTGATTGCGATGCTGCTGGGGCTGCGGTATGTGTTTGTGAGGCAGGCGCAGAAGCGTTCGGATCTGGCGAAGAGTGTTCCGCCGCGGCCGCTGGGGTTGTCGGACGAATCGTCCGACCGCGAGTGAGTTCGGGGATAATCGTAAGACATGTCTGCCAATCAAGTTGCGCGCCGGCGGCCCGCCAGCGCTCAGGAAATCCTCGATAGCCGCTTCGAATTCTCGAAGCTTTTAGCAGAGGCCAAGAGAGAGCCGCTGCCGTTGGGACTGACCTGGTACCCCTACGACAGTATGGCGTCGATCGATCACATGGCGACTTTTTTTCGCAAGCATTTCGCGGATTTTGCGCGCGCGTTTGAGTCGGGGCCGGTGATTGATTTCGGTTGCGGGGACGGGGATATTCCGCTGTTCTTTGCGAGTCTGGGATGCGACGTGGCGGCGGCGGATAATCCTCCGAGCAATCACAACTGGATGGCGGGGGTGCGGGCGCTGCGCGAGCGCATGAATCTGGCGGTGGCGGTGCACGAGCTGGATGCGGATTATGCGACCGAGTTACCGGGCGGGAACTATGGGCTGGCGATTTCGTTGGGTGTGCTGTACCACTTGAAGAATCCTTATCTGGCGCTGGAGACGTTGGCGAAACATTGCCGGTATTGCATTTTGAGCACGCGGGTGGCGGACGTTACCAAGTCTGGCGTGGCGATTAAGAACGAGCCGCTGGCTTATTTACTGGATCACCGGGAGACGAATAATGATCCGACGAATCAATGGATTTTTTCTCCGGCGGGGCTGGACAGAATTGCGAAGCGCAGCGGGTGGCGGGTTCTGGACCGGTTGCGGTTTGGGGCGTCGCCGGCGAATCCTACGGATCTGGATAAAGACGCGCGGGCATTTTTGTTCATGCGCAGCGAGCGGCTTTCGGCTCCAGCGGACATTCGATTATTGGAGGGGTGGACGGAAGTTACGGAATTGCAGTGGGCTTGGACTTTGAAGCGGTTTAGTTTCGAGGTCACGTTGCTGGAGTCGCTGCGGCCGCCGAAGTTTTCGCTGCAATTTACGATTCCTCCCGCGGTGGCGGCGGTTTCGCCGGTGGTGAAGATGTCGTGCGCGGTGAATGGGCAAAGTGCGGGGACGCAGAGTTATACGGGCATCGACGAGAAGTATTATGAGGCGGATTTGCCGGAGGGCGTGGATTCGAGCAAGCCGATGCGCTTTGAATTTACGGTGGAGCACGGCCTGGATTCGAGCGTCGACGGGCGGGATTTAGGGGTAATTATGGCCTTTAACGGGGCGATTCGGGGGATATCGGAGAAGATTCACTTTTGGCTGTATTGAGGCCAGAGGAGTCGGCCGTGGCGTTGGGCGAATTCTTCTATGCGCGCGCGGACGGTTGCGGGGCCGAGGGTTTCGGCGTAGAACATGGGTCCACCGCGCCAGGCGGGGAAGCCGTAGCCCGTGATATAGATCACGTCGATGTCGGAAGAGCGCAGGGCCATGCCTTCATCTAAGATGCTGGCGCCTTCGCTGACTAACGCTAGGATGCAGCGGTCGACGATTTCTTCTTGTGGGATGACGCGGCGTTCTATGCCGGCGGCGCGGGCTGTCGATTCGATTAGCGCGGCTACTTCGGGGTCGGGCGAGGGCTTGCGAGTTTCGTCGTACTGAGACCAACCTCTGCCGGTCTTTTGGCCTAGGCGGTTTTGCGCGCATAAGATCGGGAGCACTAGGGGGCGGCGGGCTCCTGGAGGTGCGCCGGAGACGTCGGCGATGTCGCGCATTACGTCGTTGCCGACTAGGTCGAACATGGCTAGAGGGCCCATGGGCATGCCGAAATCGTAGAGGGCTTGGTTGACTTCTTCTACGGATGCGCCCTCTTCGACTAGGAACTGGGCTTCGCGGCCGTAGACGTTGATCATGCGGTTGCCGATGAAGCCGGGGCAGTTGCCGGCTACTACTCCGATCTTTCCGAGCTTCTTGGTGAGCGACGCGGCGGTGGCGGTTACTTCGGGTGAAGTGGCTTCACCGCGCACGATTTCTACCAGGCGCATGATGTTGGCGGGGCTGAAGAAGTGGAGTCCGATGACCATTTCGGGGCGGTGGGTGGCAGAGGCGATTTGATCGATGTTGAGCGACGAGGTGTTGGTGGCTAGGACGCACGCGAGCTTGGCGATGGCGTCCAGGTCGCGGAAGACTTGTTGTTTTACTGTCAGGTTTTCGAAAACGGCTTCTATTATGATGTCGGCTTGATCGAAACCGTCGAACGTAAGTTGCGAGGTGATGAGCGCTAGTTTCTGGGCGGCGGTTTCGGGCGGCAGGCGTGAATAGTTGCGGCGGATGTTGGCCATGCCGCGGTCGAGCGCTTCTTGGGTGGTCTCTTTGATGGTCACGGGGATCGCGGCGTTGGCTAGAGCCATGGCGATGCCTCCGCCCATGGTGCCGGCGCCTACAATGGCGGCGTGTGCGATTTCATAAGTTGGAGTGGCGCTGGTGATGCCGGGGATTTTGGTTACGGCGCGTTCGGCGAAGAAGGCGTGGATGAGGGCTTTGGATTGCGGCCCGCGGAGGCACTCCGCGAACAGACCGGCTTCGCGTTGGAGGCCTTCGGCGAAGGGGAGTTCGGTTGCGGACTCCACGGCGTCGATGGCGGCTAGCGGAGCGGTTTGGCCGCGCAATTTTTTGCGGGCTTGCTCGCGGGCGGCTGCGAAGATCGCGGGATCGGCTGTGAGTTTGTCGTTGCGGTCGCGGGTTTTGCGGAAGGGCTTGGTGGCGATTTCTTGCGCGAAGGCTATGGCTCCGGCGCGGAGGTCGCCTTCGATGATTTGGTCGACGATGCCGGAGGCTAAGGGCGTCTGGGGCCTTGATGGGCGCGCCGAATGCGCACATCTCTACGGCTTTGGCTACGCCGGCCAGGCGCGGTAGACGCTGGGTGCCTCCGGCGCCGGGGATCAGGCCTAGCTTTACTTCGGGTTGTCCTACTTGGGCGGATGGACGCGATTACGCGATAGTGGCCGGCCATGGCGGTTTCTAGGCCTCCGCCTAACGCTGAGCCGTGGATGGCCATCACTGCTGGCTTGGTGGAGTCTTCTACGGTGCGGACGGCTTCTAGAAGACTCGCTAGATATTGTGGCGGCGGTGGGCTTGCTGAATTCGTTGACGTCGGCTCCGGCGATGAAGGTGCGGCCGGCGCCGATGACTACTATGGCCCGGACTGAGGAGTCGGCGTTGGCTTGCTTGATGGCGGCGGTTAGGGCTTCGGGGACTCCGGGGCTGAGAGCGTTTACGGGCGGATTGTCGATGGTGATGACTGCTACGTCGTGATCGTGTTCTAGATTCACGATTTCAATTTTATTGCGGTTTCGACGGCTTGGCGGCCTTGGGCGCGGGCGGAGGCTATGCGGTCGGGTGGGTTGTCGCTAATGGGAACGGTGGTTGCGTTGGGCTTTAGGGATTTTAGATACGCTTCCATTTCGGCGGGGGAATGCGGGGCAGGAGGCGGTTAGGATTACGTCGGCCCAGTCGGCGTCGATTTCGCGGGGGGCGATGTAGTCGGGGAGCATGCGTTCCAGGTTTTCGGTCCAGAGGGGATCGTTGGCGATGGTCGCGGGGTCGGCTAGATCTTTTAGGCGGCGCAGGCGGATGTTGGCGCGGGCTTGTACGGCTCCTACACCCGCTGCTAAAGCCAGGCGCTCGGTTTCTCCGTGGCGGGAGTAGAAGACCACTAGCGCATTCACGGTCATGCCAGGTCGAAGACTAGGAACTCGCCGCCGTGTGAGCCGGCTCCGGCGATTTGGAGGGACGACTCGTCGCTGATGGCTGCGCCGTCGCCTTCTTTCAGGGCGTGGCCGTTTAGGGTGATGTTGCCTTGGGCGCAGTGGACCCAGGCGTGGCGTCCTTTGGCTATGGGCTGTTCCAACTTCTCGCCGGCGGCTAGGACGGAGGCGTACATGCGGGCGTCTTGATGGATGACGGCGGCGGGGACGTCGGTTTTCTTGTCGGGTCCGGCCATTAGGCGGAGGCGGCCTTTTTTCTCGGCGGGGTCGAAGGCGAATTGCTGGTAGGAGGGTTCGATGTCGGCTGCGGCGGGTTCGATCCAGATCTGCAGGAAGTGGACGGGTTCTTTGGGCGAGGGGTTGAATTCGCTGTGGATGACGCCGGTGCCGGCGGACATGGCTTGCACCATGTTGGGCTCGAGGACTTCTTGCTGGCCCATGCTGTCTTTGTGGGCGAGGCTGCCTTCCATCACGTAAGAAATGATTTCCATGTCGCGATGGCCGTGGGCGCCGAAGCCTTTGCCGGGGGCCACGCGGTCGTCATTGAGGACGCGCAGGGCGCGGAAGCCCATGTGCTTGGGATCGTAATAATTCGCGAAAGAGAAGGTGTGGTAACTGTTGAGCCAGCCGTGATCGGCGTGGCCGCGTTCGTCCGCGGGGCGGAGGGTAATCATACTTCTATGTTACCCACGGCTGTCAAGTTAGAGTCTATCCGTTTGAAAATTCATGAGCCTCGATCATTGCCACGATATCTTTGATCCCCCACAAGCGGGTGTCCACACCAGCCGTCATCGATGAGGAGCAACACCCGCGTTATAGCTTCCCCATCCGATTCGAACTCGGGGACAGGTTCGCTCGTTAGGGCCGGACGCACGTGAATCCCAAGTTTGGATTCTTTTTGCCCAACTCCGCTGCTGTTTCGAGGTCAAACATGGCCATGTCGGTTGGTCCTCGCGCCTCTTCAAGGTGTGCGGGCTTAGCCTCAGGCATTCCAAAGACCTTATCGACAACGAAACCATCTGCACACGAGCCGTAAAGAAGAAAGCCTCCCGTGAGGAAGGAACTCGCATATGCTTGCCAGGGCAGCAGAGCTTTACCCGCCTCCGAGACGCGGAAGCGGATGGGATTACTGCTATTAACTTGCATTTCGACCCGATACTCGCGGATCGCTCTGTCGGGCTTGATGTTGGAAAAATCCGGGAAAGGCGCTTTGTGCACGCACCGATCGACGGCCTCGATTTGTTCCACAATTTGGCGGATGTTTCCGCTGGCCACGATAATAAGCGTGCCCTGCGATTTGACTCGACAGCCTCGAAGAATGGCTAAGGGGTTCGAGTTTTGCTCGAATAGCTCGATAGAGCGTTCCCCGCACTGCGGTTGGTCCATCTTCAGTTCAAACCACTCTCGGATCTCATCGTGGAAAATAAGGCGGCCTTGCAACGTTCGGACTTGCGTTTCTGTACCCCCCGACGGGCATTGTGCGAAAAGGGACGGGGTCGCGGAAAGGACAAGAACGATAGCGAATAAGTTACCACTCACGAATTGTTTGTAGCACAGACCTGGCGCTAATTTTCAAACTGATACACCACCGTCAAGTTAGTGATTGGTTTCGATTACCTTGGGACCGCCGTCGAGGCCGTATATTGTGATCTTTCCGGGAGTTGCGGGTTTGGCTGGGCGCACGGCCGGCGGCGGAGTTTTGGGAGCGGCGGCGGCTGCTGCCTGCATACGCGCTTGCGCGGCCTGCAACTGCGATGTGAACTCCTCTTTGGTTAGCGCCAGGCTCACGCGCATGCGAGTTCCCAGGGAATCGATTTTCAGCTTCTGCACCGACTCCGCTATTTCGGCTGCGTTGGGCTGTGCCGCCAGTTCCATCTGAATTTGGGATGCAAGCATCTGCGCCATCTGCGACGCGGCGGCTTCGCTTTCGGTGGCGAGGCTCAACTCGAATTGGAAGCCATCGTGGAGTGCCAAGCCGAAATCAATGCCCTTAATTTGCGAAGCGTACTGCGCGCCTAAGCGGGTTCCAAGCGGCTGTGGCGGGCTGAAATTTCGAGAGCGATTCATCGGCGATGACCCAGAAGTCGTGGGTGGCCGCTAAGGTTTTGGCGCGGGTTAACAGTTTCGAAGCGGGGGCCAGGGTGTGGCCGCGGCGGTCGAGCGCAGCGAGAACGGATTTTTCGTCGCCCAAGAGCAGCAGGCCGTCCATCACTGCCAAGGTGGTGGTGTCGGTTTTCGTGGTGCGGTAGAGGTCGGCTGTGCGGTAACGGCGCGGGGCACTTTGCTGAAACGCTTGCAACGCTTCCAGTGGAAATTTGCCTTCGACGGCCAGCAGGAACGGGGCAGTGGTCTTGGAGTTCAAGGTCGGGTTGCCAGGCGAGGAGACAAGTATGTAGTTGACCTGATCCAGTATTTGCTTGCCCATGGCCTGCATCGCTTGTACTTGAGGCTGTGCGGGCGGCGTTCGCGCCTTTGTTTGGTCGCTAAATAGTTTCCAGGCTTCGGACTCGCGGATGCTCTTGACGTCGATGCCTAGCATGAGCTTCGCGTCGGGGTGACCCAGTTCCCAGGTGTTGGTTTGGGCTGCGGCGGTTGCGGCGAAAACTAAGAGCGAGATTCCCAGCTTCGATCTGGTCATGTTTGCTGTCGACATGGTGGTAGCCCTCCGTCTTAACCTCGATGCTAAGGCATTTTCTGGGGTTCGGGAATCGAGCGAACCACTTAGTTGAAGGCCTGGGATCGCTGAAGGAATCAGGCGGCGGAACGGGCGGTTTTTTCTTCGGCCACTGCTTCTACGGGGAAGCCGAGCTCGCGCCAGAGGGGGAAGCCGCCTTCAAGGGGGCGGACGTGGGCGATGCCGTGGCGCTTGAGCTGGAGGGCAACGCGGGCGCTGGTGACTTCGTTGGGGCAGGTGCAGTAGAGGATAATTTCGGTGCCGACGAGCGGGGCGATTATGGAATCGACCTGGTCTTCGGTCAGTACGCGCGGGCTGATTTCAATGGAGCCGGGGATGCGGCCTTCGCTGCGCTCGAGGGCATTGCGGAGGTCGACGAGGGAGAGGCTTTCGCCGCGGTCCATGCGCTGTTTGAGCTCGTGCGGGGTGATGCGGGCGATGCGCAAGGAGCGGTAGAGGCGCCGGCGCTGGCTGTATTTGAACGCGATGTAGAGCAGCAGGAGGGATAGGACGGTGAGGCCCATGCCGGAGCCGAAGCGCTCGAGGTAAAACGCCAGCACTTCGAGTTGGGTGCGGAACCACCAGCCGACGGCGAGGTAAGCTCCGGCCCATAAGGTGGCGCCGGCGGCGTCGCGCAGCGCAAATTTCCAGGGGGCTAGTTTGTACATGCCGGCCATGGGGGGTGCCACGGTGCTGAGGCCGGGAACGAATTTTGCGAACAGCAGGGAATCGGGACCGTAGCGGGAGTAGGCGGCTCCGGTCTGGCGCACACAGCTATCGGGTTCGAGGGCGATTTTGCAAAGAAAGCGCAGGATGGAACTGCCGCGGCGGCGGCCTAAATAGAACCAGAGGGAGTCGCCTATCAGCGAGGCGAGAATGGCTAGGGTGAGGGCTTCGATGAGGTTCAAGCGGCCTAGGCCTGCGAGCGCGCCGGCGGCTAGCAGGAACGGGGCGGAGGGTAACGGCAGGCCGCTTTGTTCGGCTAAGACGGCGGCGAATAACACGACGTAACCGTGCTTTACCAAAAATTCGACGGTTTCATTCATGGGGGCTGTCCTTCTAGGATGCATCGGCGGGAGGATCGGTCGCAATGCCGTTTTCCGGCAGGCTTGACAAAGCTACCTGTGGGGGCTTAGCCATGAAGTATGTTGCGGTGGGCGGCATTGTGGATTCTCGCAGGGTTGGTTGCGCTGGGCGCGGAGACCGCGGCGGCACCCACGTTTTACAAAGACATCCTGCCGCTGTTTCAAAAGCATTGCCAGAGTTGTCATCGTCCCGGCGAGATTGGGCCGATGCCGCTGCTGACTTATGAGGGGACGCGTCCTTGGGCGAAGGCGATTAAGACCGCGGTGGCTTCGCGGAAGATGCCGCCGTGGTTTGCCGATCCGGCGTTCGGGCATTTCATGGAGGACCGGCGGTTGAGCACGGCGGACCTGAACCGGATTGTGGCCTGGGTGGACGCGGGTGCACCGGCAGGCGATGTGAAAGACCAGCCGCCTCCAGTCGAGTGGCGCGAGGGCTGGAACATACGGCCGGACGAAGTTTTTCAGGTGCCGGAGGCCTACAAAGTTCCGGCGACGGGAACGCTGCCGTATGTGTATCTGGTGATCCCGACGGGATTCGTGCGCGACACCTGGGTGACGGCGGCGGAACTGCGGCCTAGCAACCGGTCTGTAGTGCATCACATTATCGCGGTGGTGCGGCCGCCGGGTTCGCAGTGGATGAAGCAGGCGAAGCCACTGGTCCCGTATGTGCCGGCGGCGGAAGATCAGGACGGGGAGCCGACGGCGGGTGACCCGTTATCGAGTCCGGTGGATGTCAGTTACGAGTTGCTGGCGGCGTATTCTCCGGGGATGCAGCCGCAGCGGTTCGATATCGATCATTCGGCCAAGCTGGTGCCGGCGGGGTCCGATATCGTTTTGCAGATTCATTACACGCCGAATGGCAAGACGACGGTGGAGGAGCAGACCAAGCTGGGGTTGACGCTGGCGAAGGAGCCTCCGGCGAAGCGTTTCATGTCGGCGGTGGCGAACGCTTGGCATTGGGCGATTCCGCCGGGCGATCCTAATTATGAAGCCAAGGGTTCGCTCACGTTTGGCGAGCCGGTGGAGTTGGTGTTCATTCAGCCGCACATGCATTTGCGTGGGAAGGACATGACGATTCGTTTGGTTTACCCCGGCGGAAAAACGGAAACGCTGTTGAGCGTGCCGCATTACGATTTCAACTGGCAGGTGGTGTATTACCTGGAAAAGCCGCTCCTGCTGCCCATGGGGACGAAAGTCGAGGTAACGGCGCATTGGGACAACTCGGCGAATAATCCGCAGAACCCTGATCCCACCAAGACGGTGAAGTGGGGGAATCAGAGTTGGGATGAGATGCTGAGCGTGCCGATGGGTGTGGTCATCGAACGGGATTAGCGGGTTGCGCCTGCTTTGCCAGGGCCGGCAGCGTGGTGAAGGTATGCGCGATGGGGATGCGGATGCCTAGCGCTCCGATTTGGGCGCCGACTGGGGTGTCGAACTCTAGGGTGCCGCGGATTCCGGCGGTCTGAGAGTATTTGAAACCGGCCAGGGAAGAACCCAATGTGAAGGCGATGTGGCCGTTGGCGGCCAAGCTCAAGGTGTCGGTGCCTAACAGCCCGCCGTCGGCCCCACGAATAGTTACGGGGACATTTACGGACTGTGCGGAGACGCTGTTAAGAGCGATGCCGGTGGCGGTGCCGTTGGTGTTATCGAAGGCAATAATGAAACCGGTGGCGGTGCGGCTTTCGAGGGGCACGACGGCTTCCTGGCCATTGGGATTGTAACGGAAGATCACGAAGCCTCCGACGTTGCCGCTGGTGGTGAGTTGGGCGGAGCCGATGGTGGGCGCGGGATCGGAAGCGGGCGCGGCGCTTTGGACGAGCAGAGTTGCTCCGGCGGCCAGCGATTGGCTGACCGTGGAGGTTACGGTCGTGGTGCTGCTGCTTACCAGCGGGAACGACAGAGGCAACGATAGCGGGACGCCGGTGACATCGGAATAAAAATTCAGGGTTGCCTGCGCGGTGGTGGTGCCGGTGTTCACCAGCACAAAGGTGGTTTGCCAGCCGTTGCCGGTGGCCAGGTGCGCGATGCTGCCGCCGGTGGTTCCGACATTGGCGAGCGCCGGGATGGTGGTGAGCGTATTGGTGGTTCCTAGCGGCGTGGTGCGGATGCCTAGAACGCTAATGGGTCCGCTGCCGGGGGTATCGAATTCAATAGTGCCGTGTTGGTTGGCGGTCACGGGATAGAGGGTGGACAGCACAAACGAGGTGTGGCCGTTGGCTGCCAGCGAAAGAGTTGTTCCCGGGGTGCTGATCACCGCGCCGCTTGCGTCGCGAATCACGACGGGGATGACTGCGGCTTGCGAGGAGACGTTGTCGACGGCGATGCCTAACACCACGCCGCCGGTGTTGTCGAAGGCCAAGAGATAGGAGGGGGCGCTGCGGGTTTCCATGGGCACGACGGCTTCCTGCGCGCCGGGGATGAGATGGAAAATGGCGAAGCCATCGACGTCTCCGGTGGCGGAGAGCTGGGCGGAGCCGACGAGCACGGGCGGGACTTGTGCTCCCGCGGAGGTGACGATGAGAGAAGAGTTCGCGGGGAGCGGGCGGTCAAACGAAGTGGCCAAGAGCGGTCCTGTGCTCCCGACTTGCTGCGGGAAGTCCAAGGGGAGCGCCAAGGGGCCGTTGCCGGTGGGATCGACGGCGTCGCCGAAGAAACTCAGGCGGGCTTCGGCGGAGGAAGGGGTCTTGTTCACGAGAGTAAACAGCGTGGTCCAGTTCTCTTCCGCCGCGATGTGGGGCATGGAGCCGATGAAATTGAGGCCGCTGAGCGACCCGGCTTCCTGCTCGATGGAGAACAAAAGTCCAGCGACGGTCACGGTGGTGCTGCGGTCAGCTCCCACGTTTTGCACCACCTGATAGGTGAGTGTGCCGTTGCCGCTGCCGGAGGTGGCGCCGGTGATCCACAGCGGAGCGCCGGTCATGCTCCAGCCGCAACCGACGCCGGTGGTTATGGTGATGCTGCCACTTCCGCCGGCGGCTGTGAACGCTTGTCCGCCGGAACTCAGGGTATAAGTACAGGGGCTGGAGGCGGTGGCCAGACCCGTAATTTCTCTCACTCGATTGTTGCCGATGTCGCCGACGTACAGATTCGCGGCGGGGTCGAGGGTAAGGGCAAACGGATTGTTGAATTGCGCTTGCGAAGCCGGGCCGCCGTCGCCGTTATTTCCGACAGTGGCCGGGGTTCCGGCTACGGTGGTGATAATTCCGCCGCTCACCATGCGGATCACCTCGTTCACAGAGTCCACAATAAACAGGTTACCGGCGGAATCGATGACGGTCTCGCCGGGGTAATTTAGGCTGGCCGAAGTGGCCGCGCCGTGATCGCCGGCAAACGCATTGACCCCGTTTCCGGCAACGGTGGTGATGATGCCGCTGGTATCGATTTTGCGGATGCGATGGTTGGATTGGTCGGTCACGTACAAATTGCCTGCCGCATCGAAGGAGGCGGCGGTGGGATTGTTCATCTGCGCGGCGACGGCCGGTCCGTTGTCACCGGAAAAGCCCTGCGAGTTGGCGATGCCGGCAAAAGTGCTGATGATCCCGCTGGTATTCACTTTGCGGATGGTAAAGGCGCCTTGATCGACGATGTAGAGGTTGCCGCTCTGATCGACGGCGCAGCGGATGGGGATGGTCATGCCGGCGGAGGTGGCGGGGCCGCCGTCTCCGAAGCTGAGAGTCGATCCGCTTCCGGCTACGGTGGTGATGGTTCCGTCGGTGGCAATGGCGCGCACGCGGTGATTGCCTTGGTCATTCACGTAGATCACGCCGGAGGGGGCCACGCAGACGCCGAGCGGTCCGTTGAGCAGGGCTTGGGTGGCGGGGCCGGAGTCTCCCGAGAATCCGGGAGCGCCGGTTCCGGCGAAGGTGGTGATGGTGCCGCTGGGGTCAACTTTGCGCACTACGTTATTGTTTTGATCGGCGAGGTAGATGTTGCCGGAGGCGTCGCTGGCTAAGCCGACCACGCGGTTTACCCTCGCTTGCGTGGCGGGTCCGTTGTCTCCGGCGTAGCCGGAGGCGCCGTTGCCGGCGAAATCGGTGATGATCTGGCCGGAGGCGATGGCGGCCAACAGGAGTGCGCCTGTGAATAGTTTAAAACGCATGGAATCGTCTCCTCCGAGAAATATTTAGTGTAGCGTTTTGCCTACCAGGGGTAGGATCCGGCGGAGCGGAAGAAACCACCGCTGGGACCGTCGGACTGGCAGGAGCGCGAGACGAACGGGTTCGGCGGCCCCTTCTTGGGTGGTCAACGTTCCCTCCGGGTTCATGTCTGTGGCGACCATGCCGGGGCTCACGGCGTTGACTTTTATAGCGGTGTCGCGGAGCTCGTAGGCGAGCTGGATGGTCAACATGTTCAGTGCCGCCTTCGAGGTGTTGTATCCCAGGAACTGGAAACCGGCGAAGGGCCGGGTGGGATCGGCATTCAGGGTGAGCGAGCCCAAGCCGCTGGACACGTTAACGACGCGGGCGGCGGGGGCGGCGCGCAGCAGGGGGAGCATGGCCTGGGTGACGGCGAGGGTGCCGAAGAAGTTGGTTTCCATCACGCGGCGGACGGCAGCTAGATCGACGGCGCCGGGCGGGCCATCGGCGGCGTCGACAATAGCGGCGTTGTTGACGAGAACGTCCAGGTGCGGGAAGTCATTCGCGATCGCGCGGGCGGCGGCTTCGCTGGTTCTTGGCTGGGTGAGATCGAGTTCGAGATAGCGGGCGTCGAGGTTTTCATTACGAAGCTGCGCGGCGGCGGCTTCGCCGAGTTGCGGGATTGCGCGCGCCTAGGAAAACGGTGAAGCCGTGCTTTCCCAATTGGCGCGCGATTTCCAGGCCGATGCCTTTGTTGGCTCCGGTGACTAACGCTACTTTGTGGGCATGTGGATCAACCTCCGCGGATGAGGCGCATGGCCTCGCCGACGCCGGCGCCGTCGGGTTTGGAGCCGCCGGCTTTTTCGGATTCGGGAATGGAGTCGCCTTCGCCGGGGGCGAGGAACAGATTGGCTTCGAGGCCGTGCTGGCGGGTGTAGAGATCCCAGTAGCGGCCGCCGAGGGCGTAGAGCGATTCGTGGGTGCCGCGCTCGACGATGCGGCCGGCTTCGACCACCAGAATTTGGTCGGCGCGGCGGATGGTGGAGAGGCGGTGGGCGATGACGAAGGTGGTGCGGCCTTTCATCAGGTACTTCAGGCCTTCCTGGATGAGGGCTTCGGATTCGGAGTCGAGGCTGGAGGTGGCTTCGTCGAGAATCAGAATGCGCGGGTCGGCCAGGATGGCGCGGGCGATGGAGACGCGCTGGCGCTGGCCGCCGGAGAGTTTGACGCCGCGCTCGCCGACGATGGTGTCGTATTTCTTTTCGAAGTTCTCGGCGAATTCGTCGACGCGGGCGATGCGGCAGGCTTCGAGGATTTGTTCTTTGGTGGCGCCGGGGCGGGCGAAGGCGATGTTTTCTTCGATGCTGCCGTCGAAGAGGAACGTGTCTTGCAGCACGACGCCTAGCTGGGTGCGGTAGCTGTCCAGGCGGACGGTGGAGAGATCGACGCCGTCGACGAGAACTTTTCCTGCGGTGGGGATGTGGAAGGCGCTGATCAGGCTGATGATGGTGGATTTGCCGGAGCCGGAGGGGCCTACCAGCGCGGTGACGGTGCCGGGCTGCGAGCGGAAGCTGACGTCGAACAGCACTTGCTTGCCGGCTTCGTAGGAGAAGCCGACGTTATCGAAAACCACTTCGCCGTTGATGGGGCCGAGCGCCACGGTGCGGTTGGGGTCTTCGTCTTCGGGGCGTTCTTTCAGGACTTCATGGGTGCGGTCGAGGCCGGCGAGCGCTTCGGTGATCTGCGTGCCGATGCCGACTACGCCGAAGACCGGCGCGACCAGGAAGGCCAGCAAGGCGGTGAAGGTGAAGAATCCGCCAAGGGTCAGCGTGCCGGCGAAAATCTGGCGCGTGCCGACGTACATGACTACCGCGCCTACGATGCCCATCAGCACGGTGGCGGAGAGGCTCATGAAGGACATGGCGGTGAGCGAGGCTTCGACGTTGGCGAGCAAACGCTTGACGCCGGCCGCGAATACAGCCGCCTCACGCTCTTCGGCGTGGTAGCCCTTGACCACGCGGACGCCGCCCAGGGATTCGGTGAGGCGGCCGGTGACTTCGGCGTTGATTTTGCCGCGCTCGCGGAAGATGGGGCGGATTTTGGAGAAGGCCATCGACAGCGCAAAGGCGAAGCAGATTACGAACAGCGCGGTGAGGCCGGTCATGATGGCGCTGATGCGCAGCAGCAGAACCAGGGCAATCACGGCGGTCATGAGGCCGCCGACGAATTCGACCAGGCCGGTTCCGATCAGGTTGCGGACGCCTTCCACGTCGCTCATGATGCGCGAGACCAGCACGCCGCTTTTATTGGCGTCGTAATAGCCCACGGAGAGCCGGCCGACGTGCTGCTGGACCTTTTGGCGCAGTTCGGCGATCAGGCGCTGTCCGGCTTTGGAGAGAAGCTGGGTGAGCGTGAAGGAGGTGATGCCTTGGACCACTGTGGCGGCTAGCACGGTGAGCACCAGCGGGGTCAGCAGAGAAACCTGGTGTTTATTCACAACGTTGTCGACCAGAAAACGCGTGGAATAGGGGAGCACCAGGCCGCTCAGGCGATTGATGATCATGAGGCCGAGCCCCAGGGCCAGGAGTTTGCGGCGGGGCAGTATCATTTCGCGAAGGTCCGGCCAGATTTCGCGGATACGTTCGGATTGGGAACGCTTAGGGGTCGGGCCTTTGTCGCGCGAATGCTTGCCGGAAGGCGTTCGTTCGGCGGATCGGGGGTTCACTGTAACTTCAGTGTAGCCTGAGAGAATGGCTCGACTATCTGTGGGGACCTCGGGATTCGCGTATGCGAGTTGGAAACCGGATTTTTATCCGCAGAAGTTGGCGGCGAAGGATTTCTTGAAGCATTACGCTGCGCGGCTGAACGCTGTCGAGATCAATTACACTTTTCGGCAGTTGCCTAAAGCGGCCACGCTCGAAAACTGGGTGGCGGCGACGGGGGACGGGTTTTTGTTCGCTTGCAAGGCGCATATGCGGATCACGCATATTAACCGATTGAAGGAATCGGAGTTCACGGAGTTGTTCTTCAAGGCGCTGGAGCCGCTGCGGGCTTCGCGAAGGCTGGGGCCGGTGTTGTTTCAGTTGCCTCCGAATTTTAAAGTGGATACGGAATTATTGGGGGCGTTTTTGGCGAAGCTACCGGAGGATATTCGGACTACGTTTGAGTTTCGCAACGCTACTTGGTTGACAGATGAAGTGTACCGGATGCTGGAGCAGCATCGAGTGGCGCTGTGTCTGGCGGAGTCCGACACGTTTGAGGTGCCGAAGGTGGTGACGGCTCCGTTTGTGTATGCACGGCTGCGCAAAGAAGAGTATTCGGCGGAGGACCGGCGGGAGATTGCGGAGCGGACGCGGCAGCAGTTGGGGGAAGGGCGGGATGTGTTCGTGTTTTTCAAGCATGAGGACACGCCGGCGGGGGCGATATATGCTGAGGAGTTGTTAAAAGGAGGCTCGCATGACACGTAGAACCTTTGCTCTCGGCATGGGGGCGGCGGCGCTGACTCTGCGGGGTCAGGGGCGTCCGCAGGTGAAGGCGTTGGTGTTCGACACGTTCGGGACGGTGGTCGATTGGCGCGGATCCATTATTGAGGAAGGGCTGGTTTGGGCTAAGGGCAAGAATCTCAATGTGGACTGGGCGCGATTCGCGGACCATTGGCGGGATGGGTATGCGCCCGCTATGGAGAAGGTTCGCAAGGGGGAGCTTCCTTGGACGAAGCTGGATGATCTGCACCGGATGCTGCTGGAAGATTTGCTGAAAGAGTTCGGCATGACGGGGCTTAACGAGGCGGAGAAGGATCATTGGAATCGCGTGTGGCACCGGTTGAAGCCGTGGCCGGATTCCGTCGCGGGGCTCACGCGGCTGAAGAAAAAATATACCATCGCGCCGCTCTCGAACGGCAATGTGGGATTGCTGAATGACATGGCTAAGAACGCGGGGCTGCCGTGGGATTTGATTTTGTCGGCGGAGCTGGCTAAGCATTACAAGCCGGATCGGGAAGCCTATCTGACGGCGGTGGAGTTGCTGGGATTGAAGCCGGAGGAAGTCATGATGGCGGCTGCGCATTCAGGCGATCTGAAAGCGGCGCGCAGTTTTGGATTACGGACGGGCTTTATCTATCGTCCGAACGAACGCGGGCCGGGCGGCAAGGCGGATCGTGCCAAGGCCGGCGAATTCGATATTGTGTCGAGCGATATGGTGGATCTGGCTGCCCAGATGGTCGCTTGAAATTTATTGAACGGGTTGTTCCACGCGGACATGCAGCACGCGCGAGGTGGTTATGGGATGGGTGTCATCCAGGAGAAGGATCATGCGCATGCCGCGGCCGATGAAGCCTAGCTCGAGGACGCCTTCCTGATCAACGGAACCTTGCAGGCTTGCGGGCACGGGATCGGGGCAATACTGGGGGTGGCCTGAAACGCGAATGGAAGTGCCGCCGAGGCATTCAATACGGTAATGGCGGCTCTTGGTTTCGACGTCGATCATTGAGCCTGGCAGCAGACTCTCGCATTTCAGCATCTCCGTGGATTCCATCATGCACCTCTCAGGATATCTGGTATGCAAGCGGGTCGCCAGTCGGCTAAGTCCTTTGTTGGTGGCCGATGCTGCGCGCGGGCTCGGAACAAATTACGGATTTGCTTCGCGCAGGGCGGCGCGGGCTAGGGTGCGGGTGGAATCGAGAGTGGGCAGAACGGAGTCTTGGGGCTGAATCAGCAGCGGGATTTCGGTGCAGCCCAGTACTACTGCTTGGCAGCCGTTGTTCGCGAAGACTTGAATCGCTTGCTGGAAATACTCGCGCGTGGCGGGGGCGAAGCGGCCGAATACCAGTTCGTCCATGATGAGCGCGCTGATGCGCTGGCGGACTTCGCGTTCGGGGAATTCGCAGGCGATTCCTTGGGCGGCGAGCGCGTCGGCGTACACTGGACCTTCCATCAACCAGCGTGTGCCTAGCACGCCGACTTTGCTGTAACCGCGCTGCTTCGCGAGGGCGGCGATTTCTTCGGCGATGTGCAGCCAGGGGATGGGGGATTGCTCGCGGACGAGGTTGAGTCCCTGGTGCGCGGTGTTGTCGGGGCAGATGGCGAACTGGGCGCCGATGCTCGCTAGCTTCGCGGCGGATTCCAGGAGCAGGCGGCCGACTGCGGGCCAGTCTTCGGCTTCGATCGAGCGCATGTAATCGGCTAGTGACAAATTGTGCAGCGTGACTTCGGGATGCGCGTAGCCGTGTTGCGCTTCGTGCTCCTGACAGATGGTGCGGTAACACAGGGCGGCGCCTTCTGAAGTGACTCCGACGATGCCGATGTGTTTGGGCATGGCGTCCAGTATAGCGAGCTAATCTGGATGGATGACTTGGGCGGTTTACGCGTTGCTGTCGGCGTTCTTCGGGGCGTTGGTGGCGATTTTGGGGAAGATCGGCGTGCGCGATGTGGACAGCAATCTGGCGGTCGCGATTCGCACGGTGATCATTGTGTTCTTCGCTTGGGGGATCGTGATGGTGCAGGGGAACGGCCGTGACTTGTGGCGGATTTCGCGGCACTCTTATACGTTTTTGATTCTTTCGGCCGTGGCGACGGGGCTTTCCTGGTTGTTCTACTACAAAGCGCTGAAGCTGGGGGAAGCTTCGCGGGTGGCGCCAATCGACAAGTTGAGTGTGGCGCTGGCGGTGGGGATGGCATTCGTTTTCCTGGGAGAAAAACCGACCACGGGAAACGTATTGGGAGCGGTTCTGGTGGTGGCGGGGGTATTGGTATCGGTGTTGGTGCGCTAACCGCGCGCTTTGCGTTTGGCGGGCTTGGCTTCGGCGATGGAGGTTACGGCTTTCGCCGAAGCGGCGGGTTTCTTGGCTACGGCCAGGCTGGCTTTCAGGGCTTCCAGGATGTCGACCACTTTTTCCTGGTGGGGTTCGGGGGTGGCTACGATTTCTTTGCCTTCCTTCTTCGATTCGATCATCTGCAGAAGGTTTTCGCGGTAGGAGTCTTTGTATTTCTCGGGCTCGAATTCGGCGGCAAGGGCTTCGACCAGGCTTTGGGCTAGCGCCAGTTCTTTTTCCTTTACCAGGCTGAGGTCCGTGCGGAATTCGTCTACTTTGCGGATTTCGTGGCTGAAATACATCGTGTGCATCAGCACGCCGTTGGCGCCGGGGCGCAGAATCACCACGTGCTCGCGGTTATGCATCGTGACTTTGGCGATACCCATGTAGCCGGATTTTTTGCAGCGCGTCGAAGAGCAGGGCGTAGGGTTTCTCGCCGGCTTCGTCGGGGGCCATGTAGTAGGAAGTTTCGAGGTAGATGGGATCGACGGCGTCGGCTTTGACGAATTCCTGGATCTCCATGACCTTGGCGGTCTGCGGGGCGACTTTCTTGATCTCTTCGTCTTCGATGACTACGTAGCGGTCTTTTTCGTATTCATAGCCTTTGACGATTTCGGTGCGGGGAATGGGTTTGTCTTCGGCGGCGCAGTATAAAACTTGCCGGACACGGGAGCCGTCGGATTTGTGAAGCTGGTTAAAGCTAATGCTCTCGCTACGGGCGGCACTGTACAATTTAACCGGGAACGAGACCAGTCCGAACGTGAGGTGCCCTTTCCAAACTGTGGAAGCCATTGCTTATACCTCGCAGCCTTTCACTATACCTCAAACATTATCCACTCGTTTTGTATCGGCCGTATGTCTCTTAAAAAAGTACGCTGAGAAGCGCCATTTCGAGAAGACGCCGGAGCCGGCTCCGCGGAAGACGCCTGCACGCGGAAAAGAGCTGCAATTTTGCGTCCAACGCCATCATGCTTCCCATTTGCATTACGATTTCCGGCTGGAGGTGGGGGGAGCGCTGAAGTCGTGGGCGGTGCCGAAGGGTCCGACGCTCGATCCGGAGACAGAAGCGGCTGGCGATGATGGTGGAGGATCATCCTTTGGAATACGGCGGGTTTGAGGGGGTGATTCCCGAAGGGCAATTACGGGGCGGGGAGCGTGATGTTGTGGGATCGCGGGACATACGAATTGTTGGGGGACGCGACAGCGGAGGAGCAACTGGCGCGGGGGGATTTCAAGTTTCGACTGAACGGGGAAAAGCTGAAGGGCGAGTTTGCGCTCGTGCGCATGAAGCGCGGCAAGGGGAACGAGTGGCTGCTGATTAAGAAAAAGGACGCAGCGGCGCAGGTGGGGTGGGATCCGGAGGATCATTCGGCTAGCGTGCTGACGGGGCGGACGCAGGAGGAGATCGCTCGCGGGCTGGAAGCTGCGCCGGCGACGGGGAAAGCGGCGCCTGCGGGTAATGCCACATCGGTCATGCCGAAGATCATTACGCCGATGCTGGCGGAACTGGGCAAGGGCAAGCCGCCGGAGGGGGGCGATTGGGTTTACGAAATCAAGTGGGATGGAGTGCGGGCGATTTGTTTTATCGAAGCTGGGAAGCTGCGTATGATTTCGCGGAACGGCAACGTGATCGATAAGCAGTATCCGGAGCTGTCGATTTTGCCGCATCATTTGCGGGCGCGGTCGGCGATTGTCGACGGGGAGATCGCTGCACTCGACAAAAAAGGGCGTCCGAGTTTTGAGTTGCTGCAGAGCCGCATGCATGTGGCGGACGCTAGTGCGATTGCGCGGCTGGCGCGCAGTCATCCGGTGGTGTTCTACGCTTTCGACCTGTTGTATCTGGACGGGCGCGATCTGCGGGCAGTGCCGCTGATCGAGCGGAAGAAGTTGCTGAAAGACATCTTGCAAGCGGACGAGACGATTCGCTATTCGGAGCACTTCGCTACCAGCGGGACGGAACTTCTGGCGGCAGCGAAGGAGCAGGGGTTGGAGGGCGTGGTCGGCAAGAGAGCGCAGAGCCGGTATGAATCGCGGCGGTCTTCCGATTGGATGAAGTGGAAGGTGGTCGATTCGGCGGACTTCGTGATTTGCGGGTATACCGAGGGCGATCGGCATGGCTTGGGGGCTTTGGTTTTAGGGACGCGCTCGGCTGGAGGCAAGCTGACTTGGGCGGGAAATGTGGGAACGGGTTTTGACGCCAAGACGGTCAAGACGCTGTTCGCTAAACTGGAGCCGTTGGTCGTGAAGGAATCGCCGCTGGAGCCGGCGCGGGGGCTGCCGCGCAAGGTGGTTTGGACCAAGCCGGAATTGATCTGCGAAGTTCGCTTCGCCAACTGGACGGAAGAAGGGCGTCTGCGCGCACCGGTGTTTCTGGGGCTGCGCGAGGATCTGGATCCGCCGTCGGCTCCGCGGGTGACGCTGTTGGACGCAGCTCTGAAAGAAGCCGAGATTACGATTGACGGGCATCGGCTGAAGTTCACGAATCTGGACAAATTGTTTTACCCGAAGGATGGCTATCGCAAGCGGGATTTGCTGAATTATTACGATGCCGTCGCGCCGCTGCTGGTGCCGCATCTGAAGGGACGGCCGCTGTCGCTGAAGCGCTACCCGAATGGCATCGACAAGCCATTCTTTTTTCAAAAACAGATTGCGGAGAGTTTTCCGAAGTGGCTGCATACGGCGGTGGCTGATGAGATCGAATATGTGATCGGGGACGATCGTGCGACGTTACTGTTTCTGGTGAACCTGGGGTGCATCGATCACAATCCTTGGATGAGCAGGGTAGGGACGCTGGAGAATCCGGACTATGTATTGATCGACCTTGATCCTTATGAATGCGGCTACGAGAAGATTGTGGAGGCGGCGTTGTGGGTGCGGGCGAAGCTCGATCGCATTGGGCTGGTGAGTTATCCCAAGACTACGGGCGGGGATGGCATCCACATCTTTATTCCGCTGGAACCGGTCTACACTTACGCGCAGGTGCGGTCGTTTGCCGAGGTTCTGTCGGCGATGGGAGCGGCGGCGCGGCCTGACTTGTTCACGACTCCGCGGGCTATCTCGAAGCGTGAAAAGGGGAAAGTGTACTTTGACTGGCAGCAGATCGCGGAGGGCAAGACGATTTCCGCGCCTTACGTGCTGCGCGCATACCCCGGAGCGCCGGTAGCGACGCCGCTGGCGTGGGACGAAGTGACTCCGCGGCTACGGCCGGAGCAATTCCACCTGGGTAACGCGCTTGGCCGCTTCGAGCGCGTGGGCGATTTGTTTGAGGGGGTGCTCAAACGCCCGCAGCGGCTGGAAGCGGCCATCGAGAAACTGTCGAAAACGGTGTAGCTATTGCTTGGGAGGCGGACCGTGGTGGAAGCCAGGTCCGGGGCCGCGGCCACCGGCGCCCAGCAACGGGCCAATACCTTTAATCTGCTGCGTCGTTGGGTCCAGGATCGCCCAGATGCCGGCGGCGGCCGTTGCGTGGCACAGTTCCTCTTCCGCTTGCACCTTGGTCAAAGCAGTGACGGCATCGGCGACTCCGGCAACACCGCCTTTCACAGCCGTCGCCAGACCTTGGCGAGCGGTCTGCAGCGTTCCGGGCGCGGGCAGGCACGACTGTTCCGTGCTCAGGATGGTGGTGACTTCAGAAACCTGATTCGTCGGGGTGGTGGTCAGGGAATAGAATTTGGTCAGAAAATCAACCTGCCGCTGCAGCGCTTGTGCCGGCGTGGGCGGGGTGAGCGAGTTGCCGTGCGGTCCAGGGCCTTGGGCACCCAGGACGCCTGCCGCAATCAGGGGCAGGGCTAGAAAACGAAACCTCATCTTGAAGACTCCTTCAATGTAGATGACGGAGGAACCTTAGGAAAGGGTTACGCGCAGGGGCTAGCCACTGCTGGAAGGGCGGAATTTGGTGAGGGCTTTCACTTTTTCCATCCAGTTGTAAACGATGGGGCAGTAAGTGGCGCGGTCTACCAGTTCCCACATGCGGCTTTCCAGAGAGCCGGCGCCTTTGAGGAGATGGGGGAAGCGCTCGCAGTTGCCGGGGCGGGCTTCGTAGACGGAGCACTCGTTTCCGAGCAGGAATTCGCAGCCTTGGGCGTTGCGGCGCAGGATCAGGACGCCGTCGTCGTCCTTGGCGGTGTGCTTATCCAGGAAGGCTTTCTCAGAGAGGCCCAGGAAGTGAGCCAGCTTTTGGATGTCGCGTTCGACGATGGCTACGTCGGTGACGCGGCAGCATTCTCCGCACTGGCGGCAATCGATGGCATCGGTGACTTCTTCGGCGGCTTTGCGGAACTGGCGTTCGACGAAAACGCGCGACTTCATATATTTACGGAAGCGCCCGTTTTCGTCGCGCTTCTTTTCGCCGAGCCGCTTGATCTGCACCAGGTCGGTAATCACTCTCTTCCAGGTTACAATCACAGCGTGCCTGACCGTTTGTATTTTTCCGCTAGTCTGCGTGAAACCGGGGAAGCGCAGATGCTGCAGCAGTTCGGAAAGCTGCTGGGGGTGTTCCCGTTCTCGAAGCTGGCGAAGCGAGGGCCAGTGATGCGGATTTACGCGATTGAACTGGTGGAGCCGCCGGTGTTCGAACGCGAATTTCCGGTGGGGACCGAAGTGGATGTCATGGTCGAGGCCATGCGCGAGTTTCTGCACGCGGATTGCGCTTGCGAGATCGACACCTTTTGGGATCTGTGGCAATACGACGGGGAGTGGAAGCTCCGGCCGGCTCCGCTAACGCTGGCTTGTTACGGGCCGGAGTTTGAGAGCGAGCATGGAGACCATTTGCGCATCGAATTCGGGCTGGATGCGCTGTTCCTGCCGATTCCGGGGATCGAGGGGAGCTTGCGGATGGGGCAGTCCAATTTGCGGAGTTTGCTACATCTGGTGAAGGATTTGGAAGGGGTATTGGACATCGAAAGCCGGCAAGTGTGGTCAGAGAGCGGGGCGAACTTCGCCGAGGTTCTGCGCATGGCGCTGGGCACCTATAACGTGAATTAAATTTAACCATGTGAAACAACTTTAATGGTTTAGATACAACAATATGCGGAACAAAATCGGCTTCTTGCGCATATATTAGATCAAGGAGTTTTCAACATGAAAAGATTCGGTATTTTCGCATTGGCCCTGACCTTCCTGACCGGCGCCGCCACCGTGAGCTTCGCCCAGGACACCACCACCAAGAAAGAAAAGAAAAAGAAGAAAAAGAAGGCCGACACCACCGACACCACCAAGAAGTAGTCGGAACCATTTCGGGCGGGTCGTCACGGCCCGCCCAGTTCTACTCCGGTTCTTAGTCCTGCCCGATTTCGTAGTGGATTCCTGCCAGTTGTTCTGATTGCTCCCACAGTTTTTTTGCGATTGAGTCGTCTTGCGCTTCCTCAGACGGCGTCGAGAGGCGGCTTTGATTGAAATATTGTCCGGTGGTTTGCGCCAGCTCGGGCGATGTTGCCAAATAGACGATGGCTTCAGCGCTCTTTTCGGGCGGTATGCCTTGGCTGGCGAGGTAGCTGGCGGAGGCGAGGTCTCCACCTTTGCCGTTGCGGGGCTGGGCGAAGCGGCTGGCTACTACTCCTGGATGGAGGCAGTTGACGGTGACGCCGGTGCCTGCCAAGCGCCGGGCTAGTTCGCGCGTGAAGAGCACGTTGGCGAGTTTGGATTTCCCACAGGCGCCGTAGCTGCTGTAGCGTTTTTCGGACTGGAGATCGGCGAGGTCGAGGTGTGCGCCGCGGTGGACTTCAGAAGCGGTGTTGATGATGCGGGCGGGGGCTGATTCTAGTAGGCGCGGGAGCAGTCCTTGGGTAAGGACGAAATAGGCCAGGTGATTGGTGGCGAAGGTTAGCTCTAAGCCGTCGGCGGTGATCTGGCGCTCGGCCGACATCACGCCCGCGTTGTTAATCAGGACGTCGATGCGGGGTTCGGCGGCGGCAATTTCCTGGGCTACGCGCTTGGTTTGGGCGAGGAGTGAGAGATCGGCGATATGCGCGGTGTGCTTGACTCCTGTTGGAAGGTGCTTGAGTGTAGCTTCGGCTCGCTCCGGGTCACGAGCTACCAGGACCAAGCGGGCACCCATGGCGGCGAGCTTTAGCGCCGCAGCTTCACCGATTCCGGACGTGCCTCCGGTGAGGACTACGACTTTCCCTTGCATCCCTCGATGTTAAATCAGCAGCAGTGCTGCGGCATATCCCAGCGCGCTGCCAATGGCGGCGCCGGCTAGTACGTCAGTTAGAAAGTGCATGCCTAACAAGATGCGCGAGAGGGCTACGCTGAAGGCGCAGAATAGCAGGCCGAGCAGTAACACCGGGTAAAACGTCGCCAGCGATACGGCCACCGAAAAAGCGGTGATGGTGTGGCCGGAGGGGAAAGAAAATTGATCGGGGGGAAGCAGCGTCGCCCAGGAGTGCGGCTCCAGGGCGCAGGGGCGTTTGCGGCCGCAGGCGCGTTTCAGGTTTAGGAACAGGACGATGCCGACGCTTACTGCCAAGACTGCTGCCAGTAGGGAACGGAAGCGTTCGGGGCCACCGATCAGGGCCACTAGGATACCGACGGCGTACCACAGCCAGCCGTCGCCACCGCGGGTGGCTGCCACCATCCACAGGCGCATCCAGCGGGGAGGGGTCCAGCGGTTTACTCGCCGCATCAGGCGATGGTCGCGGGTGGAGAGCCAGTGTAGCATTGAGGCTGCCATGCTACCTTTTTAAGCGTATTGCATGACAGCCGTATGACGCTGGTATAAAACAATAGTGAAGAAAATTGATTTTATTTATTTCGACGCGGGCGGAGGGCATCGGGCCGCTGCTAACGCGTTGAAAGCGGTGGTGGATTCCCAGCAGCGGGCTACTCGCGGCGAGCCGTGGGAGATCCGGCTGGTGAATTTGCAGGAAGTGCTGGATAGCCTGGACGTCTTCCGCAAGGTCACCGGGCTTCGCCTGGAAGACATTTACAACACCATGCTGGCGAAGGGCTGGACGCTGGGGGCGGGGCTGGGAGTGCGCTTCATGCACGGGGTGATTCGACTCTACCACGGGGCTACGGTTCGCCTCCTGACCCAACATTGGGTAGATGCGAAGCCGGACTTAGTTGTTTCGCTGGTCCCCAATTTCAACCGGGCCATGTACGAGAGTTTGCGGAGGGCGCTGCCGCAAGTGCCTTACGTTACGATTTTGACGGATTTCTCAGATTATCCGCCGCATTTCTGGATGGAGGCGGGGCAAGATCAATACTTCGTTTGCGGGACGGCGAAGGCCGTGGAGCAGGCGCGTTCTTTGGGGCATACGGACGACCGCATCTTCACGGCGTCGGGCATGATTCTGCGGCCGCGCTTTTATGAGGCGGTGAAGGTGGACCGCGCGGTGGAGCGGGCGCGGTTGGGGCTGCATCCGACGCGGCCTACGGGACTGGTTTTGTTTGGCGGACAGGGGTCGGGAGTGATGCTGGAGATTGCCGAGCGGCTGCGCGACACGCAGCTCATTTTGATTTGTGGACGCAACGAGAAACTGGCGTCGCGGCTAAAGGCGCAGCGCGCCGATGCGCCGCGGTACGTCGAAGGCTTCACGCAGGAGGTGCCTTATTACATGTACCTCGCGGATTTCTTCATCGGCAAGCCTGGGCCGGGGAGTATCAGCGAGGCGGTGGCGATGAAACTGCCGGTGATCGTGGAGCGTCCTAACGCATTTACCTTGCCGCAGGAGCGCTACAACCCTACTTGGGTGCGCGAGCATCACGCGGGGATGGTAGTGGACAACTTTCGCGGGATCGGCGGGGCGGTAAAGGAATTGCTGGGTTCGCTCGATTCCTATCGGGAGAGCGTGTCGCGGATTGAGAATCGGGCGGTGTTTGAGATTCCCGAGATTTTGGCAACGATTTTGGAGAAAAAGGCTACACTCTAACCATGAGGTCCTTACTCATCGTCTTCATGTTCTCGGCGTTGCTGCTTTCGGCGCAAACGAAGAACTATCTGGTGGAGACGGGCACGCACGTTCCGCTGAGCTTGATCAACAGCGTCAGCACCAAAAATGCGGTGCCGGGGGACCGGGTTTATCTGGAAACTGTCTTTCCGATTCTGGTGGACGGGCGCATTGTGATTCCTCCGGGTAGTTATGTGATGGGAACGATCACCGATATCCGCCGGCCGGGGAAAGTAAAGGGGCGCGGGGAGTTTCATTTGCGCTTCGATTCGTTGACGCTGCCGAACGGGACTACTCGGGATTTTCGGGCTCATGTGACGGGTCTGGATGGCAGGGCCAGCGAGGAACTGGATCACAAAGAGGGTACGATTCGTAGCGAGGGCAACAAGGCTGGCGATGTCCGCACGGTGGGCGAGACGGCTGCCGCGGGGGCTAGCATCGGCGCTCTGGCGGGGAGTGTGAGTGGAGCTCCTGGAATGGGCGCGGCCATCGGCGCGGGGGCGGGAGCTGCTGCCGCGCTGGCGGGCGTCCTGTTCACACGCGGGCCGGAGGCGGTGCTAGCGAAGGGCACCACCATCGAGATGATCCTGGACCGCCAGGTGACGTTCGACGAAACCGACCTCGATTTCAGCAACGCGCTGCCGCGGCGGTCGACGGCAAGCGACGGCGGCGGGCCGCTGCCCAGTCATAAGACTAAACAAACTTACCCTGGGCGAATTCCGGCTTTCTAAAACCAAGCACTTAACCAATCACTTAGCGAGCGGGCTAAAGTTCGTCCCCGGATAGACCGAAGGATGTAGAGGTACTGTCCCTTGCTACCAGTGCAAACTCTACGTCATCCGGTCCAACAAGCGGCCACGTCCGGCACTATCAGAGCCTTTCGGGTCTTTGGCGTCCCGGTGCGCCTGCACTTCACGTTTGTGCTGCTAGTGGTGTTTGTCGCCGTGTCGGTGCTGGGGAGCACGCAGTCGAGCGGCAACTATGCGATTTTTCTGCTGGGTAGCCTGGTGAGCGTGCTGCTGCACGAGCTGGGGCACGCGTGGGTGGCTTCGCGCTTCGGCATTAGGACTACTGAGATCGTGATGTTCCCGATCGGCGGACTCTCCCGCATGGAACGCATGCTGCCTCCCACGGCCGAGATTTGCACGGCGCTGGCGGGGCCGCTGGTGAACCTGCTGCTGGCGGGCGGGATTTTCGCTTACATGCTTTCGGCGCATATCACGGCGCTCATCAAAGTGGCTGATTTGATGCAGCCTAACGGGAAGAACCCGCTGGCTCTACTGCTCTACGGCAATATCTTGCTAGCCGGCTTTAATCTTTTGCCGGCGTTTCCAATGGATGGCGGGCGCATTTTGCGCGCGCTGCTGAGCTACATTCGTCCGGAGGAAGAAGCTACGCGCACGGCGGCTTGGATGGGGCGCATGCTGGCGATCAGCATGGGCTTGTACGGACTGCTGGCTCCGCAATTCATGCTGGTGTTTTTTGCGCTCTTCATTTATTTGGGCGCGGCGCAGGAGAGTGTGGCGGCGCTGGGACGGTCGTTGACGCACGGCATCCCGATCCGCGCAGCGATGATCACCGAGTTCCATGCACTAGAGCATCACAGCACGATTCGCGACGCGGCCAATCTGCTGCTGTCGACCTCGCAACAGGACTTTCCAGTCACGCACGGCGAACAAGTGGTGGGGCTATTGGGCCGCCATCTGTTGATCCGCGCGATTGCCGCTGAGGGGCCGGACGCTTATGTGGCGGGCGCGATGGATCGCGACTTCCTGGCGCTCGAACCCAACGCCGATCTGGCTGAGGTTCTCCCGCTTATGGCGCGCGCGGGGCGTTGCGCGATGGTGATGGAGAACGGACGCCTGCTGGGCCTGCTCACCACCGACAACTTGTCGGAGTTCCTGCTGCTGCGGCGCTTCGGGATGGAACCGGTCGTTTAATTCAAGAGCCTAAAGCAAATTCCGCGCCACGCTGTAGACCCACATCCCCGCCAGCAACACTGTCATCCCTAGGGCGGCATAGCCAATCTTATGGCTGTAGGAATCCAGTTTTAAGATGCGCTTCATGATTACTCGTTGCTCGGCTGCCATCCGCTCTTCCCCGACGCTCAGGTAGAGCGTATCTTCTTCCTTCATGCCGATTACGGAGCGGAATAAGAACAAGGCCAGGTAGACGATTACGACCGCTCCCCAAAGGGCGGCCACGATCTCGATAGGAGACGACAACATGGAAGACCTCCTGAAACACCCGTCAAGCTGCGGCTACTTAGTTACGCTTGTTGGGGGGCGGTGTCAAGGGGTAGGGAAGTTGGCGTCTACTTTTGAATTGGCTTTAAAATTCACGGGGTGGGTTAACTGAGGCACCTCCGCTCGCTGCCGTTCAAGAATAGAATGGCAAGTTTCGATGCATTCGTCGCAGATGTGAGCAGTGGCGAGCGGGTTCGATACGAGATTCACACAGTCAGATTGGTTCTTATAGCAAAAGGAACATCTCGGCGTATCGTCGGCGTGCGCCATAGACCGAGAGTTGTCAGGCCACCACAGACGTGCACTGCGCGCAGCGTTTGGCGCCGGCGGGGATGGTGCTTAGGCATTCGGGGCACACCTTCGTAGCGGGGGCGGGCGGCGCGGGGGGCGGGGCGGGCGTGAAGCGGTTCACTTGCTTGATGATCAGGAAGATCACAAAGGCCACGATAATGAACTCGATTACGGTGTTGATGAAAATGCCGTAGTTGATGGTGGGGGCGCCGGCTTTCTTGGCGTCGGCAACGGTGGCGTAGGTTTGACCGTTGAGCGAGATGAACAGGTTTGCAAAATCGATCTTGCCTGTTGCCAGACCAATGATGGGGGTCAAAATGTCGCCCACCAGCGAGGCTACGATCTTGCCGAAGGCTCCGCCAATGATCACACCGATGGCGAGATCGAGAACGCTGCCGCGCATAATAAACGTCTTGAATTCTTTGAACATGTTCGTAGCTCCCCGGTCACGCCAGTATACACTGGGGACATGGCGAAAAACACGCCGCTCATCACCGTTACCTGCTCCTGCTGCCAGGCGGAGCTGCATATCGATCCGGAAACCAGCGCGGTGATCCGCTATGTGGAGCACGTCAAGCCGCCCACGTTCGCCGACCTCGAAAGCGCCGTCGAGCGGCAAAAGGGCGAGGCTAGCCGGCGGGAAAATGCTTTCCTAAAGTCGGTCGCGAGCCAGAAGACGCATCAGGATGTGCTCAGCAAGAAGTTCGACGAGATGCTGAAGATTGCGAAAGAGAATCCGGACGAACCGCCTCCCAAGCGCGATATTGATTTTGACTAGGATGCGAGTCGTCAGGCCCAAGACCGCCGCCGAACGGAAGGCGCGGGTAAAGAAGATTCTGGCTGGATTGGATGAAATGTATCCGGCGGCTACGTGCGCGCTGCATCATTCGAACGCGTGGGAGTTGCTGGTGGCGACTATTCTCTCGGCGCAGTGCACGGACAAGCGGGTCAATGAAGTGACGCCGGGGTTGTTTAAGAAATATCCGACGATGCGGGATTTCGCGGCTGCGAGCCAGGAGGAAATGGCGCGGGAGATCCGCTCGACGGGGCCGCGCGCTTCGCGGTGAGCGGCGTGAACCTTGGGCTGTTCTGCTCCACCCCGAGCGTGCCGCTATCGCGCAATCTGTCGCGCAAGCAAGCGTTCGAGATGTTGGTGACGGGGGAGACGATCGATGCGTGGCAAGCTCAGGCGCGGGGTCTGGTGAACCGCGTGGTCGAGCCCGACATGCTCGATGCCGAGGTCGAGCGCCTCGCGGCCAGCATTCTCGCCAAGCCGCGCATCGCGGTCGCCATGGGCAAGGCGCTTTTCTACCGGCAAATCGAGTCTGGCCTTGAGAGTGCCTATGCAGCCGCCGGGGAGACCATGGCCTGCAACATGATGGAGGCGCCGGCGCTCGAGGGCGTACAGGCGTTTATCGAGAAGCGGACGCCGCGCTGGTAGGACGCGCCTGCGCGACTCGGGTCCGCCGCGCCACAGCACAGGGCGTTGTTAAGGGAAACGCTCAACAGGTGCGTGTGAACAGGGGGTTTCCCCTGGTAAGGCGCTTTCCCCCCTCAATCACCGACTTCGCGGCGTCGGGCATGCCGATTGAGATCTTCGACGTCTCGCACAATGCATTCCACAACGTCACGACGGACTACCCCTCGCTCATTCGAAAGGACGCGGAACAGTGGATTCGCGCCTTCAGGGCCCAGGCCGGTACTCACTACCAAGACACGGTCGGCGTCATCGCCGCGTGGGCGGCCGACGAGGACATGCTGGGACACACCACGGCGGTGGCGAAGTTTCTCGTCACGCAAGCTGGGCTGGGCCACCTCAACAGCGCGCTGAGCCCCATCGAAGCGAGTGGACAGAAATACGTCGTCGCTCTGCAAAAATTCCTGCGGAACCACGGCTACACGCACTAGTTCTCGAAGCGAGCAGCGGTGGCTCCGTCGCGATCCCTGGGCGATTGAATAAATTGCGTCGCGATTGTGGAGCAGTAGTGATACCGAGAATTGCCCAATCCTAAAATTGAGGTGATCGGCCAGTAGCGCAATGTTGATTGTGGCACCGAGCGTTGATTGGGTACGTCTCAATCACAAGCGAAAGGTTCGCGATGGCCAGTGTCGGAACGGCGGTGTCCACTTCGAGGGAACGTCGAACGCTCACCGTTCGAGGGCGTGGTGGGATTCAATCACAGTTCTGGTGGCAACTTGCAACCGGCGCCACGGTTCTTTTGTATCTGTACTCGCTGGCGCTCGTGCACCGCCCACCCTCGGGCTATCTCAGCTTTTGGGACGGCTGGGTCGGCAACATCGCCTGCACGTTGCCAATCATCCCGATCGCCCTGCGGGCACGAAGATCGTCAAAGCTTCGCGGCGCGTGGATTGCCATGGGCGCAGGCGTTGCGCTCAACGACATCGGCAATCTCGTCTACATGCTCCACGACCAGAACATTCATCCGATTCCGTCCCCGGCGCT
>CAVVZG010000011.1:0-11148 GCA_963752205.1 Bryobacterales bacterium
ATAGAACCGGAGCTCCTCGACTTCGATTTTCTCAGAGACTTACCGGCACTCGCTTCGTATATCGAGCAACGGGTCGAAGCCGGAGGTGCAGGGGCGTGACCGATCGAGATTTCCTCGATCTCAAACGGCACGCAGCGGAGACTCCGGCGGCCATCGCGCTCGCCTCTCCGGGGCGGGACGCATTGACTTATCTGGAACTGGACCGCTGCCTGGACGCGATGCGAGGTGAAGCGGCCGCCGCCGGCCTCGGCCCGGGAGAGATTGCCGCTATTGTGCTGCCCAACGGGGTGGAACTGATCACTGCATTGTTGGCGGTTGCTGGGGTCGGAGCGGCTGCGCCTCTCAATCCGTCGTTTACGGAAAGCGAGTTTCGCTATTATCTGGAACGCTTGCATCCGCGGTTGGTCGTGGTTCCCGAGGTTAGGGGTTCAGCGGCCGCCGCCGCGGCGGACGCCTTGCGCATTCCTGTCCTCGGAATGCGTTCGCCCGGCACATTTATTCGCACGACGCCGGATCGCAAGGGGAGCCCGACGCAAGTGCGCACAAGCGATGCGGCGCTGCTGTTGTTCACTTCGGCAACTACCGGCGATCCGAAACTGGTTCCGCTGACTCCGGCGAATCTACATAACCTGGCGAGCCGCGACGTCAAGGCGCTGCCGCTGAGTGCGACGGACCGCTTCCTGAGCTTGATGCCCTTGTTCCACATGCAGGGATTGTCGGCTGCGCTCACGCAGTTACTGTGCGGGGGGACGGTGATCGCCACCTCCGGTTTCAATCCCACGACCTTCCTCGACTGGCTCGACGAGTTTCAGCCCACCTGGTTTACATCCAGCCCTCCCTTGAACCGGTCGATTCTCGGGATGGCGCGTGATCGTCCAGAAGTTTTCCGGCGGGCGCCTTTGCGTTTTATTCGGACGGCGGGTGCGTCGCCCCGGCCTGAAGTCGTTCCCTCGATCGAGGAATGTATTGGCGTCCCCGTACTGAACGGGTACGGGTTGACAGAAACCGGCGGCGTGACGCGCAACACGGCGGACGCGCGAAAGGCCGGGTCGGTTGGCCGGACTTCCGGCCTGGAAGTGGTCATCATGGACCCGCTCGGAAATCTGGTCGTGAACGGCGAGGAAGGAGAAATCGTGGTTCGCGGAGCGTCGGTAACCTCGGGATACCTGGATGATGCGCAAGCCAATCAAGCCTCCTTCCGCGACGGCTGGTTCCACACGGGGGACATGGGGCGCCTGGACAGCGAAAACTTTCTGTTCATCACGGGGCGCTTGAAAGAGATGATCGACCGCGGGGGCGAAAAAATCCTGCCGCAGGGAGTGGAAGAAGTTTTCGCGGCACATCCGGCGGTGGCCGACGCCGCGGTATTCGCCGTCGCGCATCCCACGCTGGGAGAGGACATCGCCGCCGCCATCGTGCTGCGCGAGGGAGCCACCGCCACGGCGCTGGAACTGCGCCGGTTTGCGGCCGCACGGCTGGCCGCTTTCAAAGTGCCCCGGCGGATCGAGTTCCTCGATATGATTCCGCGAACCTCGACGGGAAAGGCGCAGCGTTCCCTGCTGACGGAGCGGTTTCGCAAGCCGTCGTCCAGATTATTCGGCAAAACCCCTGTGGACTCCGACTAGTGATTTGCGGCCAGTTTGGCAAGACCACTGGTCGCGATTTCGTTGTTAGGCTCGCTGTGCAGGGCCTCGTGGAAGTCGCTGCTGGCGCGAACATTGTCGCCGGTTGCCAGGTAAATCATTCCTCGCTGCGCGTGCGCTGGGGCGTATTTCGGGTCTAGTTTCAGCGCCAGCCCGAAGGCGGCAAGGGATTCGGGAATGTGCCCCAGGTAGGCTTCGAGGTGCCCGATCTCGGTATAGGTGCTCGAGGTCGGGTGCATAGCCGCCGTTTTTTGGAGCGTATCCAGAGCCAGGTCGTAGTTCTGCATCACTTCATAAACCGCAACCCGGTTCAAAAGCGTTCGTTCGGTGACGCCGTCCGTCTTGTCGAGCAGATCGTTCTCCGCCATCGCCTCGGTGAATCTGCCGTGCCGCATATAAGCGTTCTCAAGATCGTCATGGGCACGTTTGTTCCCGGGATCTTTGGCGAGCACGTCTTGCCAAAAAGCAACATCATCCCCCCACACCTGGCTTCTTTGGAAGGTGACGATGGCCGCTATACTCAGGACCGCTATCGCGCCGAATTTCAACACCGCAGGGTCGAGTTGATAGCGGTCCAAGATGGCGATCACCGCCAGGATGAGGCCCACGATAGCGATGTACATTCTTCTTTCAGCGAGTGCGTCCTTGATCGGGATGAGGGAGGAGGTGGGCAGAAGCAATAGAACGAACACCAGCAAGCCAAAAGAGAGGAGAGGCGCGCGCCGATACAGTAAAACGATTCCGCCAAACAAAATCAAAATGCCAAAGACATACAGCCAGGCAGTGCCGTCGGTGAAGGAACGATAGAACGGGATTCGCCAATCTCCGCTCTGGCCGGCAGGAATCAGGAAGAGCCTCAGATATATAAATATGACGCGGCATTGTGTCAGCGCATAGCGCAACGGCGTCACGTTTTCTAGCGACAGACCCGCGCTGGGAGCTTTATCGAGGGAGCGGATGATCGCGACGGCGGCCACCAGGCCGCCAACGACGATCGGCACATAGAGTTTCCAGCGGCTGCGCAGCTGGTCGCGCAGACTGGCGCGGTTCCAGTAGAAGTCGGTAACCAACAGCAGTGCGGGCAAACTGATGGCGCTCTCTTTTCCCAGCACGGCAGCCGCAGCCAGCAGCAGAATCTTCAATGCGGTTGCACCCGTCGTCTGGCTCTCAAAATGGTTGAGAAAGACCAGCCAGGCGGTTACCAGCAAGAGGCCTGAAACCAGTTCGGAGCGGCCGGCGATGTAAGCGGCAGACTCACTTTGCAGCGGGTGCAACAGGAAAATACCGGCGCCGAATAGCGAAAATAGCAAGGCGTTTTTCTCGATCGACGCTAACTTGAGCAGACGCTGCAAAACGATAGAACACCACGACAGTGGACGCCGCATGAATCAGCAGGTTGACGGCATGGTAGGAGAACGTCCGGGTTCCGGAAATGGCGTAGTTGAACCAATAGGACGCCATCAGATACTGGACGGACACCGCCAATCCAGAAGCGTGCGGACATTCTTGCCGCGTTGAGATCACTGAAGGGGAGGTGATAATCGTCGAAGATCACCGGCCCATTTAGGGCCGGCAAATACACCACGGCCGCCAGTAGCAACGCTGCCGCGAACAACTTGGCCCACAACCACGAGCGTACTGGGGAAGCGACTACCAACTGACGGCGCCGGACTAGAAGATCTTGCTTGTCGCCTTTTTCTTAACCTTGGATGCCATGACGCATTCTTGACGGAGCCGGCGGCAGACCCAACTGACAACTAATTCTAGAGGACGCGAACAATGTTAGTCCAGTTACCCGCATCGCCCATTTCATGCTGAAAGCAGTGCTTCGAGGGTTTGGCGGGCGGTGCGCTCCCAGGTGTAAGCGCGGGCCTGCGGCGGTCCGGCTTCCGCGAGGGTTCTCCGGAGTCGCTGATCTTCCGTGATACGATCCAGCGCTTCCGCAATGGCGTCTTCATCGAGAGGGTTAAAGAACAATGCGGCTTCACCCGCCGTTTCGCGCAGCGGAGGAATGTCCGAGCAGGCCGTGGGGATAGCGGCTGCGAGCGCTTCGAGCACGGGCATGCCAAAGCCCTCAAACGTTGTCGGGATCACGCAGGCGGCCGCGTGCTCATAGAGTTTGTATAATTCCTCCTGTGGAATCCAGCCGGTGAGATGCACCGAATCGCCCAATTTGAGTTCCGCGATTAAGTCTCTGACCGGCTGGGCGTGAAATCCAGGGATTCCGGCGAACACCAGGCGCTCCCGTCGAGGCCTCCGCGCATAGGCCCGCAGCAGACGCTCGTGATTCTTATGCGGATGCAAAGTAGCGACGTACAACAAATATGGTTCGAGGGAGGAGCGGTCCAATGCGAAGAACCGTTGCGCCACGCCATGCGGGATGACGGTGATGGGTTTGGCGGGGATCCGGTAATAGTGTTGGAGATCAGCGCCGGTTGCTTGGGAGGTTGCGATCAGGTGCCGCGAACGATGCGCGGACATCCATATAAGCAATCGCCAGAAGGGCAAATCGAAGCGCCGGAAGTACTCAGGATGACGCTTGTGCTGCAAATCGTGGAACACCGTAACCGCCGCGCAGGGTGCCAAAAGCGGCGCCGTGAAACCGGGATTGAAGAGGACATCCAGACGATAGCGGGCCGCTGCGAGAGGCAAAACGGTCTGTTCCCACAAAATCCGAGCCGGACGGAATTTCGCACGCACGGCGTGCGCGATGCGGTGGAAATTCGCTTGGCGCGGGACGATATCAGCGCTCGTCTCCAAGTTGGTAAATACGTAATAAGTATTGGCCGAGTCAATGCACGCCAGCGCTTTTAGTAACTCGCGAAGGTAGATCTCCGTCCCGCCGACGCCGCCGGGAATCAGGTACAGTGCGTTGATGCCAATGCGCGCCACGGGCTTAACGGTGAGCCTGGTGCGGGGCCGGTCTCATCGGACGGATGGGCCTGGCTTGGCGAGCGTCGCGCGGACCGTTGCTGCTTCGGCCCGCAAGGGCGGATAGTTCGCTGTATTTTTTCCAGTTAGGGATTCCACGCGATACTCGAGAATGGCCACGCGTTGCGCCAGCTTGATGCTGGAGTCCTTAAGTTGAGAAAGCCGCAACGAAAAGACGAAAAGCACTCCTAAAAACACCACACCGCAAACCGTGAGAAGCGTGACCGCCAGATCGGGAATTTTCAGCGCGAGAGCGATCCTTTGATCCAAGCTTTTCCACAAGGAAAGCACCAGTAACGCCAGCCCCGCGGCCAGCCAGCTAATGGAATATTCGACGCGAATATGCTCGCGGCGGACTGAAGCCAGAACCAGTCCGATCAATAGCAAGCTCGCGACGGTCAAGACGCCCAGCAAACGGTCCATGGTGATTATTTTCTCAAAATCCGCGAAATTCGGCTGCCCGGAAACAAAAGGACGTTTACAAACACACCTAAGATTACATGTACAGGGAAATAAAGCGCCTTCATCGCAGTGATCGAACTCCTGCCGGCGCGGCGCTCACGGATCCGGCAGGGAACTTCCAGGAAACGGAAGCGCCTGCGCTGCAGCACCACCAGAGCTTCGATTTCAGGGTATTCCAGGGGAAACGCGCGCGAGAACACGTCCAGCGCTTTGCGATTGACGCCGACAAATCCGGAGGTCGGATCGCTCACCGGGCGCCCGAGGATGGGGCGCAGAATAGAGCGAAAAAGAGCGATGCCCAAGGCGCGGCACCAGCCGCCTTGCAAGAGAACACGCCGCGGGTTTTCGACGTTGAGGAAGCGCGAACCGATCACCATTTCACAATTCCCCTGTTGCAGCGCCGTCAGGATCGCGGGAATGTCGCGAGGGTCATGCTGGCCGTCGCCATCGACGCGAATGACATAGTCGAAGTCCAATTCGAAAGCCAGGCGATAACCCGCTTGCACACAGCCTCCGAGGCCAAGGTGATGCGGCAGCGGCAAGACCGACGCGCCCGCCCGCTGCGCTTCCCGGATGGTGTGATCCTCTGAGCAATCGTCGACCACCAAAATAGCGGCATCGGGCACCACGGCACGAACCTCTTCGACCACGCTTGCGACGGCTCCTTCCTCGTTATAGGCAGGAATCAGAACCATGAGCTTGCTCACAACCAAGCCACCCGGCGAACGGAGATGCTGTGTTTGCCGATCAATTCAATGAATTCGTGCGTGCTGATACGGCGCGACGCCCGGATGCGGCGGCGTTCGGCCAGCAGGTACGGTAAGCGGCGCAGCGCGGCGGCGTATGCGCGAAGCACCAGGAACGGAAGCAGAGCGGCGGAGTAGCCGGACTGGCGAAACTCCGCTCCCTTCCCTTCTCCGGCGACGATGAGCGATCAAATGCCAGAGGTAGCGCCAGGCAGAAGCGAAAGGGACCCGCCACAGCAACCGCGCGGGAAAATTTTTGATCACCGTGTAGAGGCGATTGCGCTCGATATAGTAAGCCTTCAGCGGAGTCGCGCGACCGGCCGAGTGAGAATAGAAGTGTTCCACCACAGCGCCCGCTACGTAGCGGCAATCCCATCCGGCCCAGCGCGCGCGCAGCCCTAGATCGCTATCCTCGCAATAGAGAAAAAAGGTTTCGTCGAACAGGCCGATGTGCTCGAGCATACTTCTGCGGTAGAGCGCCGCGGAGCCGCTCGGGAAGAGCGCCGCCCTCGCCTCGTCGAAAGCAGCCGGCGGTTGTTCGTGGCCGCGCTGTTTGCTGGAGCCATCGGCGGCGATTAACATTCCGGCCGAATCGAGAAGCAGGGTTCCCATTAAGCGCACTTCGCAGGCGAACATGCCGGCTTGCGGATGCGATTCCGCACATGCGATCAAGGTTTCGAGCCAGCGGCGGTCGGCGATCGCGTCGTCGTTCAATGTTGCTACGTAAACGGCGCGCGAACTGCGAATCCCCTGGTTGATGGCGCTGGCAAATCCTTGGTTGCGCTGATTCACGATGACCCGCGCGCGGCTGCCAGAAGCAGCGGGCCCGGCCCACGCCGCTGTTGTCGACCACTACCACGTCAAAGAGATCGAGAGTCTGGAGTTCCAGCGAATGCAGACATTTCTCCAAAGCGTCGCCCACCGCTAAGGTGGGAACGACAACCGTGACAATCGGATCCGGCAACATACAATTCTAACCGAGGGCTCGCTCAAAAAACGCCCAGGACTTAGTGGCGCAGTCCTGCCAGCGATACCGTTCGGCCTGGCGCTTGGCTTTGACGGCAAGGTTTTCCCGCTCCGAGGGAGACAATAACAATCGCGTCATCGCCGCGCGAAGTTCTTCGGCACTCTTGGGATCGATCAACAACGCGCCGTCGCCGGCAATTTCAGGCATCGACGATACGGCGGAAGTTATGGTAGGGATTCCGGCCGCCATGGCTTGGGCCAAGGGGAGTCCGAATCCTTCGTAAAGGGAAGGATAGGCAAACAAGGTGGCGCCTCGGGTGAGGCCGGGCATGTCGGTTTCGGGCACGTAGCCCAGATAGCGCACGCCACCGCCGCTGCCCCTCAGGCGCTCCACCGTCGCTTCCGAAGCCCAGCCCGCCATGCCCGCTACCACCAGATCGAACGTTTCCTTAAGAGATGGCGCCAACAACTCATAGGCGTCCAGCAAGACATCCAGGTTCTTTCGCGGTTCAATTGTGGCGCAGAACAAAATGTAAGGGCGCTCCAGTTTGTATTGCTTGGCGACGGCGGCGGCGTCTTCCGGAGTCGCCTGAAAGTAGCGATCCGGAACACCGTGATGGATCACCTCGATTTTATCGGCGGGGATGCGCAAGACTTCGATGGCATCCTGGCGGGTATGTTCGGACACGGCAATCAAGCGGTCCGCTTTACTTACGATGGTCTCGGCAAACGCCTGGTCCGCCGCTATGTTGCCGCGGGTGTGCATCTGGGGCATGGTCCAGGTGGTCAAATCATGCAGGGTGGCGGTGATCACTTTCGCGTTTCGCGGGAGGGTCCGCATCAGGTTGGATGCGTGGAACACATCGCAGGAAGGCCCGGCGGGCAACCATCTTCGATTCAAAGCTCCTAGGATTGCAAGGTGAAATACGGTAGGAAACAGCGGTTTAACGGAGCGTTGATGATCCAGCGCAGGCAGCCGCCCGATCATGGGGAAGATGGTCAGCTTATGAGGTAAGTTCGAGGCCTGCAAACTGCGCACCCAGTGGTAGAGATACGTTTTGACACCGGCGGACCGCACCAGCAGTGGAGTGCCGTCGATGCAGACTCGCATGGCAGGACTGGCGGTCACTTAAGCCCTTTGGCGCGCGCCAACGGGGCTCCCGAATCCTGATAAGCCTTGATGACTTCCCGCACCGGACCTATTTTGACGATCCGGCCGTGATCCAGCCACAGAGCCCGGTCGCAGAGATTCTCCAGCGTCTCGAGCGAGTGCGAGACACACAGCAGTGTCTTGCCGGCGCGCCGAAAGTCCAAGATCCGTTCCATGGATTTTGCGTAGAACTTCTGGTCGCCAACGCCCAACATTTCGTCGACGATCAGGATGTCGGGATCGACATTAATGGCTACCGAAAAAGCCAGGCGCAGGATCATGCCGGAAGAGTAGGTACGCAGCGGCTCGTGGATAAAGTTGCCCACGCCCGAGAACTCCACCATGCGATCGAAAGTCTCGCGGGCCTGGCGCCGCGTCAAACCGAGCACGGCCGCGTTGACGTGAACGTTCTCCGCCCCGGTGAGATCCGGGTGAAAACCGGCGCCCAATTCGAGAAGCGCCGCAATACGGCCTTCGAAGGCCACTTCGCCGGCGCTGGGGGCGCATACTTGCGTAACAATATTGAGCAAGGTGCTCTTGCCGGCGCCATTGTGCCCAATGATGGCTAAGCTCTCACCGGTCTCCACCGCGAAGGAGACATCCTTGAGCGCGTAGAAACGTTCCTTGGGAGACCGGCGCAGCAAATGCAGCAGCCGGTCACGCAGCAGCATCCGTCCAGAATGCTGATAAAAGTACTTGGAAACAGCGGCGAAGCTTACGGCTGGCATAGGGATCAAATATGGTCGTAAAACGACCGCTTCCCTTTGCGGAAAACCATAAAGCCCACGGCGAACATCGCAAGGGAGACGGCGGTCAATCTGATTAGCGTCGAATTGGGGGGGGCGGTGGCGGTGAGCAGAATGTTGCGCAGGCACAAGACCAGGGCTGCCACTGGATTGAGCTGGTAAATACCAGCGAAACGCGGCGGAATCCTGTCAAAGGAATAGAAAATCGGCACCAGCCAAAATAGGATCGTGTTGATCGCCTCCACGATATAGCGCGTATCGCGGACAAACACATTTATGGTCGAAGTCAGGAGAGCCAGTCCGCAAACAAAAACAATCTCCAGCCCCCACACCAAAGGCAGCCAAAGCCATTCGACATTGGGGCCTCGGCCAAATATGAGTGTGGTCCCGAGCAACAGCAGGATTTGAATGACCAGGTGAACAGAAATAGAGAGCACGGAGGCCAAAGGCACAATCTCCTTGGGCAGCGGTATGCGCTTCAGCAAACCTGAATTGTCTATGATCGACGTGGTGCCGTTGCTCCAGGCCAAGGTGAAGAAATTGTAGGGAACCAAGCCGCACAGCACAAACACCGGAAAGTTTTTAATATTACTGGGATAGAGCTTGGTAAAAACAAACGTCAGCGCGGCCATCATCACCAAGGGATTTAAGAGCGACCAGAGGACGCCCAGCGACATGTTCCGGTAGCGGACGCGGAAATCCCGGAACACCAAATTCTGCAGCAGAAACAATGTGTCACCGTGCCACATGGTTAATTTCGCTCAGACGGAAGATCTCGAGGAACCTGGGCCGTCATCTGAGATCCGCGGCCTGATAGCGGTGCAGCGGTGTCTTGTCGCCCGGGGGCCACATGGTGCTCACCGAACCGGGGCGATAGAAGGTCACGGTCACGCTGCGCCGCGAAGATACCGAGGGATTCACAACGCGGGACACGGCGTGCCAGGAGTTGTCAGACCGGACGAGGACGGAGGAATAACCGACGATTGGCGAGATCTCCGCCGCCACGTCCGCCAAATCCGCGGAACGCAAGATGTTCAGGCAGCCGCCGTCCGCGGTGTTCCAGGAGCGGTTGAAATACAGTACGTGAGTTACGATTTTCTCCGGCAGGTCTTTGTGGGCGTCCAGGTTGCCACCCGGACCGTAGTGGCAAACGTTGGCTTCCAGCGGCATTTTTGCCAGGTCGAGCCCGGTCAGGGCCGACATGGCTGCCCGGTACTCGGGCGAAAGCAAATCCTGAGCCAACGATTGCCAAGCTTGACTCAACTCTTTGGGATAGGAGACAGCCTTCGCGCCCATCGCAATCAGCGAACGCGCCTCATAGAGGTATTCGCGCTCCCCGCCGTACGCGGAGACTAGCTTGAAATGATCACAAGGATAAGTCGCAGCCAGCTTTTCGGCGTCTTCCGGCGCGTACAAATCAGTGATGGCCGTCCAACGATACGGGTCGGTCTTCAGGCGGTGATTGTTTATGCGCTCCAGGTTAATCAATTGCGTCCTCCAAGCCGCAAGCAGTTGCCCTATCGTTTCAGTCTACCCTGTCACTCTGCCTCCGCCGCAAGCGCGGTCACTGCGATAATGGCCTGATAAATACTTATGCGGGGTCGAGACCGGAAGTCTATCCGTCTTCTGTGCAGTTGTGACCGCTACAACTATGGGGATCTGCTTTTCCCAATCGTGACCCGCGCGGCGCTCACGGAACTTCTCGGCTCGGATGACAATTATGATTTCGTTCCCTACGGGTTGGCGCGAAGCGACTTAAGCGCGTATGGCGCGATACCGTCGAGGGGCATCGGCGACCTCTATAAAGATGCGACAGACGGGGACGTGGTGCTGCTGGCCGGCGGCGAGAATCTGGCGCAGACCTGGTTGGTGATGCATCTCACGCTGCTTAACGCTGCGGAGGCCGCGAAATGGAAACAATACCCCCGCTGGCTGGGCGCTTCGCTCGTGGAACGGCTTTCCCGGTGGCGCTATCGCGGGCGCCAACCATTCCCTTACATCCTGTCTCCGGAGCAATTCGTATCAGGCGTGCGCGTCATGTACAACTCGATGGGCGGCTGGCCGTTGAGGTCCTATCCGCCGCCAAGCCAGCAAGCGATTGCCGGCTCTTTAGTGAAAGCTTCCTTTATCTCAGTACGGGACCGGGAATCCGCTTCGATCCTGCGGGAGCTCGATCCTTCTTTAAGCGTTCACACGGCTCCGGACTGCGTGTTTCTGGCAGCCGATCTGCTGCCCCGGGAGAAGCTTGTCGGATCGGTGTCGCCCGCGGTGGGGAAACTGTTGCAAGATGCCGGCGAGTACTTCTGCTTTCAATGCAATCCTCGCTATGGGCAAACGCATCGGGACGAATTGAAGCGGCAACTTTTAGCGCTCAGCGCGCAAAGCGGATTGAGTATTCTGCTCACTCCCATTGGACGCATACATTCCTTTGAAGACGACGTCTTTTTATCAGCTCTGGCGGCGGAGATGGGAGACCGCGTGCGCGTGCTTCCGCCTTCGGCCAC
>CAVVZG010000012.1:0-13082 GCA_963752205.1 Bryobacterales bacterium
TCCCTGAAACGGCTAAAAGTGTGCGTTGCACCCGAGGGGGCAGTTCTTCACATGAATCGCCACCACAGCCGCAGCAACCGCAACCCCTATTCCCACGACGATCAAGACATTTCGCGTGGTGTGCGATTTTTTGTTCAGTTGTTTTACGGAGGTAACGTCATCGAAGGTAAGCTGACGGTCCCCGGTGCTCGGATTCGAGAGAATGAAGCCGGAGCTAGACACTTCTCCTCTCGCTCCCCGCAGCGTCTGTTTGCTGTTGAGGCGCACTTCAATGTTCGCGCCCATTGGTATTGCGGCAATCTGGCTCGTCACGTTATCAGCCCCGAACGCCGTTGGACCTAAATGCGTCATCATGAGCAACACCAGAGCAAGACATATTACCTGTCGCATGTGCTCTCCTTTTTGCCAGGATTTCCGTCGCGCCTTCCGCGAGCAGAATTAATTTCGTCTTTGCTTAGCGCACGGGGATCGCCAAGTTGCTTTTGATTGATTACATGGGAGTTGGATAATGCGAGTGCGTGGAATGTGCAAGGCTTCGCTGACAGCAAAACACCATGGTGTCAGTCGAAGGCGACAGTTACGCCGCGGAAGTGTGGTCGTTGAATGGCGGGCGTCAAACCCAACACGATGACATTGCCCGCGAATACGGAAGCGGCTCCAGCGTTAGTCAACGTGCGATTCGTGGCGGGCCCGTGGGGCGTTCATCGCCCAAACCATTGAGGCAGGGTCGTCGTGAGAGCCGGAACATAGGTGATCAACAAAACGCCGGCAGACATCACCAGCGTCAACGGCGTCACAGCCCGCAAGACTTCCGGGACGGACTTCTTGAACCTGTAGGACGATAACAGGAGATTCAATCCTACGGGCGGCGTTAGATATCCGAGTTCGAGGTTGGCTAGAAAAATAATGCCCAGGTGAACGGGGTCGATGCCAAAGGCATGACCGATGGTCACCAGCAAGGGAGCCTGTATTACGATGGCGGCGTAGATTTCCATCAAGCAGCCGACGATCAGCAAGAAAAGATTCAGGGCGAGCAGGAATACCCAGCGCGAATGGATGGTGGCGGTAGCCCAATCCGCCGCGCGCGTCATGATCTCGGCGTCGACTAGATAATTCGTGAAGCCGAGTGCGACGCCTTGGATCAGCAGGACGCCGCCGATCAGCAATCCGCACTCGGCCATCACTCGTGGTAGTCCGCTGGTCCATCGCAGATCACGATAGACCACGGTCTCGATGGCGATTGCGTAGAGCGCGGTGAGGGCTGCGGCTTCGACCGGCGTGGCGAAGCCGCCGAATAAAGCGCCCAACGCGACTACCGGCATCAATAATTCCCATTTGGCCTGCCACACCGCCTCCAGAGCCTCACGGCCATCGAATGCGGGCACTTCGTCCTTCCGGCTGGGGCCTTGCACGAAGATTCCCCAGATGGCGGTGGCAATCAGCATCACTATGGCGGGAAGGATGCCGCCTAAAAACATACTTTCCATGGGAACGCGCGCCACGATCGAGTACAAAATCAAAGGCAGGCACGGCGGTAGCAACAGTCCCAAAGAGCCCGCGCCGGTGATGAGCCCGAGAGCGTCGCGCTCCCGGTAGCGCCGGGATAGCAGCACCGGCATGAGCAGGCCGCCCAGGGCGAGGATGGTGACGCCAGAGCCTCCGGTGAACGACGTGAAAAAGGCGCAGGCGGTGGCGGTCATGATGGCCGCGCCGCCGCGCAGGCGGGCGAAGACGGTTTGGAAGACGCGCACTAAGCGTTGGGGGGCTCCGCCTTCCGCTAATACAAATCCAGCCAGCGTAAACATGGGGATGGTGGGCAAGATCGCGTTGGTCACTAGTGAATAGTGGGCGATGGGGATGGAAGCAATGGGCTCTCCCGCTTGCTTAAACAGCAGCAAAGCTACGCCAGCCAAGGTTACAAAAGCGGGCACCCCAGCCAGCGTCGCGACGCCCAGTGCGGCAAGGAGGCTCATGGGCGACCACTGCCACACGAGAATCCAGACACTCGCGAACAAGGCGACAACCGCGCGGCCGCGCCAGGTTTCCGCTGCATGACCGGCCAGGCGAAGTGCGATGAGACCGAAGCCGATGGGAATCGCCAACTGGACCACCCAGACGGGAATTCCATAAGCGAGCATCTGGCCGGAGGGGCGCTCCGCAAGCACAAAATTGACTCCGGCGGCGCCGAGTAATACGGTGACGGCGACTGCGGTGGAACCGGCAAACGCGGCGGCCAGTTTGCGCCAGGGCTCGGTTAGCATGTCGCCTAACCGCGAGAGCGCCAGCAATCGGTTGTCACGTGCCGCCACGGCTGCGCCCATCATTCCGACCACCAGCGTTAGATGTTGAACGATAGCGGCCGAGTTGGAGACTCCGACGTGGAGGGTCTTGCGCAGCAGCGCTTCGACAAGGGGCAGCGCTACCAGCAAGCCCAGCACGAGCGAGAGCAGCAGGTTCTCTAGTCTCACTTGCGGTAGTCTCGCAGCAGGCGCTGGACTTCATCGAACACATCGGCCGGAACCAGGGTCCCTCGGATCTTGGGGTAGATGCCGTCGAACAACGTGCGCCACTCCGTTTCCGCCGCGGGAGTCAACTGGGTCACCTTCATCCCACGCTTCTGCATCGCGGCTACGGATTCCTGCATCTCCTGGCGTCCTTGCATGCTGATTTTCTTTCCGGCTTCTTCCGCGGCCTGACGCATCGCGTCGCGCGCCGCGGCAGGGAGTGCGTCCCAGGCTTTGCGGGTTACAACCAGTCCGCCGACCAGCGGAGCGTAATTGATCTCCAGCATGTACGGCGCGGGGAGATAGAACTGGCCCGCTAGCGCGTAGAATGGCGCGGTGGGGACGGCGTCGATCAGTCCGGTCTGTAAACCCGTTAAGGTATCGGAGTATTCCAAGGGAACTGGCTGGAAGCCGGCTGCCTTCATCAAATCCGATTGGCCGCTGTCGCTGGTCAGGGCAAACACTTTCTGCCTGCGCAGATCATCGGGATGCAGCACTGGTTTCTTGGTAAAGAATCGTACCCAGCCTGCGTCGGCCCAGAACAATACGACGAAACCTTTTTCTTCGAGGCGCTTTTCGAGCAGCGGGCGAAGGCGTTCACGCACGTATTCCACTTCGTCTAGCGAATGGAACATCAGGGGCATGAGTTGCAAGGCGGTTACTGAGTGATCCACTTCCATCAGGCCAGCGATTGATAGCACCGCGCCTTGAATTTGGTCGACGCGCATGCGGCGGACGGTTTCGGCTTCGCCACCCATGACGGCGTCGGTGTATAGGGTGGACGCGACGCCCGCTCCGCGCCATTTGGCGGCCATTTCGAGCAGCGTCTGGTGGGTGGATGTCCCGCGCGGAAGAACCGTCGCGAGTTTGATGCGCTGCTGCGGCGGTTCCACCGCAAACGCGGCGTGGCAAACTGCTACCAGCAGTGCCAGTCGTGTGATCCAATTCAAGTGTTTCATTTCGCCTCCTCTAGGAATAGTTCACCTGTACGTTGCAGCAGCCAGCGTGCGCGCCGCTGCATGACTAAATTCGCCAGCCGGTCATCAGGCTTGACGTTTACGTCGATCGCGAGCGCCCGTTTGAGCAAGCTTTCGAATTCCGCGCGGTTTTGTTTTTCCAGCGAAACATTTTCCGCGAGGCTTACTAGAGGACCGGCCAGATTGCCTCCGGAAAGCTGGAGGGCGCGATCGAAATGTTTTCGGGAGCGCACGGCGAAATCACCTTCGGCTCCATTGCGGCTTCCTTCGTAGGCGATTAGGAAGGAGTGAATCGCTCCCTCAGCAAACTTTTCGTCGAGTGCCAATGCGCGATCGATCAATGCTTCGACGATGCCCTGATCCGCCACCAGGTCCGGGTTGTCTTTTGAAAGTGAAATCGCGGCGCCCCAGGAAGCGGCCGTCCAATACAGAAAGGGGACGTCCTTTGGGGTAGCCATCTGCACCGCGGCGCGGGGATCCTTGCGCAGTTCGCTGCCGAAAGTGGGGTGAGTCACTTCCAGTCCGCGGACACCGTAATCGCGCGCGCGCAGATAGAGACGGCGGGCACGGATGCGCAAGGCGGTGGCCCTTTCGAGATCGCGGTCTTGTATTTCGTCGGCGTCCTCCTGAACAAAGGCGTACGCATAGGGGGTGAAGCCGCTGGCGGCGGCGAGGAGTAAGCCGCGGTGACGCGGGCTCTCCGCCAGAAGGCTCTCGATCAATTTGAGACTGAACGGGAGGGCATCGCGCACCAACTCTGGATCTTCATCGGATGTGAAGGTGGTTCCACCGCTGGCCAGTGCGTTCCCCAGCTTGTTTACGGCGATGCGCTTCACGGAGCAAGCGGGAAGGAACAATGTAACAACAGCTAGCGCCAGTGAGCCTGCTACCGATCTGTAATTCATCGACATTCGCGGTGCTCCTCTCGTTGATTTTGAGACGCGCGAAAACGAGTATTGCCGAACTGGATGTCCAATTCGGCGCGGCCCACCAGGCGGGTGTCGACGGTGCTGGTGATGTGGTCGGGGATCGCGATGCCGTCTTGAATCTGGTAGTCGCGGACGAACTCGATGTGTTTCACGAAGACAGATGGGTTTTTCACAAACTGGCCGGATTCGTGTATGGGGAGGCCGCTTTGGCTATCCAGCCACAACTCCCCTTTGAACAAGCCGAACCGGCTGACCGTGGGGCTCAGGTGAAACACCTGGATGCGCCGGCCTAACGTCTCTACAGTCCGCGAGAAGCGGAATTTATAGTGCGCGGGACTCACCGCGACGCCGTTCATCTCGCTGGTCTGGCTTTCTGCGGCGAGATAACGGCCGATGACTTCGCGACGCACCATGCCGTCGCCCGAGGCTTCTAACGTTTGATAAGAAATCTTGCCCGTCGGCGAGACGCTGCGCAGCGCGCGAAGCGTGGCTTGGCGATTTGGCTTGCGGAGTTTGGCTTCGATGGTGACTTCCCTGTCTGCTCCTCGTTCAGATACTACTTGCTGCCGCGCCGCGTTGAGGTAGCGACAGATCAACTCGGAATGAGTTTCGGGCGCGGCCGCGAGCGCGGAGGCTGAGATTATGATTGTGAGTAGCATTGGGCTCTAGATTCAAAACCAATCGTTACGGTGGTTCGATTCATGCCGTGCCATGAATGCACGGCGACAGCCAAGCGGCGGTTTGTTGAATGCGCGGAAGTTGTTTGATGCGGACGCGCCGAACATGCAAGGCTTCGCTGACAGCGAAACACGGGGTTGTCAGGGGAAGCTGACTATTGGATCGCGGGCGTCAGTCCCAGCGTGATGACGCCGCCGGCGGCGTTATCCAGGCGCATTGCAGCGCGATCGAAGGGCTTGCGGATCCAACGCTGGGCGTCTTCGTGAAGGCCGAGGAAATCTTGATTTTGTATGACTCGGCGATACTGTTCGATGGCTGGGCCGCGCTGTCCGCGCAGGTCCAGAGTCTTGCCAAGTTCGAGGCGTGCGATGGCCAGCGATACCGGCGAAATCGTGGACGTTTCCGCTGCTTCACGCAAGCGCCGTTCCGATTCCACCAAGTCCCCGGCGATGCGGGAAGCGACGCCCAACCGGCTGAGTACCGCGGCGCGGCCCAAATTCGGATAGTCCCTGGCCAGGATTTGCCGATAGGTATCCATGGCCTGCAGGGGACGGTTGGAAAGCATTTCCAGCGCGGCAATATCCAGATGCACGAGGTAATTGTCCGGATAGCGGGCATGCAATTCGGAAAGCTTCGCTTTCGCTTGATCGAAATCCCGCTGGCGCGTGTAAACGATCGCCAGCAGGGTCCGGGCATCGTCGTCTTCGATGAACCCCTTTTCTGCGCCGAGTTCCAAGTCGCGGCGCCCGGCTTCCAAATTTCCGCGATAGCCGAGCAGCCACGCCAGCCATTTGGTCTTCAAATCCAGACTGTCCGCGATTATGCTGAAGGCGCCGGTGATTACTCGCGCATCCACCGAATCGGGATAGCGGCGGACAAGGTCGCGGAGCACATCGAAGGTCCTTCCGGCGTCTTCCGACGCGCTTAAACGCTCGCGTGCGATGGAGAATTCATAGCCGGACTTAAAGGCATAAGCCGATCCCAACAAAAACTGCGAGTCCGGATCGTTAGGATGTTGCGTGGCCCATGTTCGCGTTTTCTCGATGGCTTCATCGGCCGCCCGCCGGAAGCGTTCGGCGATCTCAGGCGTCACCGGGATCTTAAACTTAGGGGCGTCGGAAAACAGGTCCATGCCGAGTACACGTTCGGCGCTCAACAAGCGGGCTTTGCTCAATTCCTCCGACCAGTAGACGCGAACCCTGTAGATATAACCGGCGGGATGCTGCGGGAGATCCTGGATCAACTGCCGGGAGAGCCGTTCGGCATGGGTGTAATCCAGACCGTAGATGGCGTCGACAATAGGCCGCACGCGAACAAAAATATCATCCGATAAGGGCTTTCTGGCCGCGACTCCGCGGCTTTGAGCGGAGGCCGCCAAGGCCAGCAGGCAAACCATCACCAGCCGCGGGATCATGCGACCTCCACCGGCAGGGTCACTGTGATCGCGGTTCCCTGATCGCCATCCAAGGGGCTATCGAGACGGACATCGCCGCCCAAATGCCGCACATTCTTGGCGACGATAGCCAACCCCAGGCCCGAGCCTTTTTGCTTGGTGGTGAAGAAGGGATCGAAGATCCTGCTCTGGATTTCACGTGGGATTCCTGCGCCGTGATCGGCGACCGTTATGGTGACCGATCCGGCCGTCTCGCGAACCGCGTTGATTTCCACAACGCCGCCGGTGGAAGACGCCTGCGCCGCGTTGATGGCCAGGTTGAGAACGATTTGGTGGAGGCTCTGCGGATCCACATTCCTGAGCGTCAGGCCCTTGGGAGCGCGGTATTCAAACTGGACGTGTTGCTCCGCATATTCGCGATTCAAAACCCTCGAAATACTTTCAATCATTTCATGCACGGCAACTTCTTCGGTGCCGGCCGGAACCGGACGAGCGAAGGTCAGGAGTTGTTCCACGCATGAGTTCAAGCGATTGACCTCCGCCACGATGTACGAGAGATCCCGACGATAGCCATCATTCAACTCGCCGTTTTCGCGCATGAACTGGGCGAGAGTCTTGATCGAGCTGAGCGGGTTCTTCACTTCGTGCGCTATGGTGGCGGCCATCTGGCCGAGGGACGCCAAGTGTTCGCTCCGCGCCAGCGCTTTCTCCAGACTGATTTTTCTTTCGAGCAGGCGGCAGCTCTCAATGGTGTGCGAGATCTGCGGGCTCAATCCCCACAGGATCGCTTCGTCTTCGTCCAGATAAGCGCGCGGCGAAGGGTCGATCAGCAGGAGTCCAGCCAACCGCTCTTCATACCACAGAGGGAAAAGGTAGTTGTAACCAGTTCCCGAGAGCACTCCAGATTCGGATCGCGGTCCCACCGCTGCGTCGAGCCGTTGGTCCTCGACAGCGTTCACCAGCGCAGCGATCTCCAAGCCCGGCGCTGCCGCGCCAAAGGAAGCAATGCGGGGCACGGGGTCCTCTACGGCGATGAGAAGGACGCGGGCCAGCTTGAAGGTGTTGCCCAGTTCGCGGGCGGTGTACTCGAGACGCTGATCGAAATCAAAGATCGCGGCGGTTTCCTGGATCAGGTGTTTGCCGAAGTCGGCATAGACCTGAGTTCGCTTGGAAAGAGTCCGGTTCATCCAGGCGTAAAGCGGCACCCAGACGCTGACGGCGGCTAGAATCAGCATCACTTCAATTACTGGACCGAAGGCCTCGAATTCCTGCTGCGCCCAGTCGGACGCGCGCCTTGCCAGGAGTAGATAGACTGCCGAGACGCCTCCTAATACTCCGGCGAACACGATTCGCCTGCTGATGAAAAGTCCGAGGACATTGAAGCGGATGATGTGGTAGAGCAGGCATAGCGCCGGAGCGACACCACCTAGCACGATCGAGGCCGATTCCGGTCCACCGGCCGCGCCGGCGATGGTAATGCCGAGCGCCCCGGCGATAGACGCACGAAATCGCCGGTCAATGGCTTCCGCCGCCGCGCCGCGCAGCAACAGTCCCACCATGGCACCCACTAAAGACGCAATCAGCAGCGCGACATACGCGCTTTGCAATCGGGCGGCTAGCGCCCACCAGGTAAACGGCGCCACCGCATAGGATAAGATCACAAACTTGCGTGGGAGTGATGCGAAAGCCACTTGCAACATCGCCGATGGTATAAGCGCCAGCCCGATCCACGAGACATATTGCAGGAAGCGGGCCAACTCGCCCGACGGCTGTTCGCCTACGCCGGCCTGGTAGAAGGATGTGATGGCACCGGTCGCGTACCACAGCAACGCAACGCTTACAGCCGCGAGCAGCGCCCACTCGACGGATCCTCGCGACCGCTTCCGGATCATCAGGATCACGAGGAACAGGTAAGCAACCGTGCCGAGCGCGAAGCCGCCCATGCGGATTAAGCCCGTGAGCAACATTTCGATTGTCTTTAGAGTAGTCGAAATAGTGTCCGTGTGCCATGACAGTAGTGTCAGATTTTACTGGCACCCGTTTCCTTATTTCGTGCTCGAAACCCAATATTTAAAGGCTTTTCAAATTTGGCGAAGTATTTGCATGATTTGGTTCATCGTGCCACCGAATCGTTCTTGCCCTGCAGTCTGCGATAATCGACAGCTAGCGATGCAGCCGGCAATGCTAATCGTCGACGATGAAGAAGCCGCGCGCTACGCCCTGGTACGCGTGTTCCAGGGCGAATATCGCGCGGTGGAGGCTGCGTCGGTGGCGCAGGCGCGGCAACGTCTGCGCGCCGAACGCTTCGATGTCATCCTGCTGGATCACAACATGCCGGGCGAAGATGGGCTGGCGCTGCTGAACGAGATCGGACAGGGGCCCGAATCGCCGGCTGTGATTATGATCACCGCACACGGCTCCGAACGGCTGGCGGTGAATGCGATGAAAGCGGGCGCGTACGATTACCTGGCGAAGCCTTTTGAGATCGACGAGCTGCGCTTGGTGGTGACGCGGGCGATGGAACGCCAACAGTTGCGCGAGGAAGTGCGCGGACTGCGCGAGTACCTGGCCGCCGAGGGGCAATTCGGGAACATGGTGGGTTCGTCGGCCGCCATACGCGAAGTCTTTCAACAGGCGGAGCGGGTTGCGCAGAGCGATCTGCCGGTCCTGATTCTAGGTGAGAGCGGCACTGGCAAGGACCTGCTCGCGCAGGAAATCCACACACGGAGCTTGCGCTCGCGTGGACGTTTTGTGGCGCTCAACTGCGCGGCGCTGCCGGAGACCCTGGTGGAAAGCGAGTTATTCGGCTACGAGAAGGGCGCCTTTACGGGCGCGAATGTCGCGCGGCCCGGCAAGTTCGAGCTCGCCCATCAAGGAACGCTTTTTCTGGATGAGATCGCGGACATGGATCCGTCCACGCAGACCAAGATTTTGAGAGCTTCGGAATCCGGCACCATAGAACGTCTAGGCGGCAACCGGCCCGTGCCGGCCGAGGTGCGTATCGTAAGCGCCACCAATAAGGACATTTCCTCTTTGGTGCGCGAAAACAATTTTCGCGAAGACTTGTATTATCGCCTCGCTGGAGTGACCTTATATATACCGCCGCTACGCGATCGAGCCGGAGACATTCCCTTGCTTTCTGGGCATTTCTGGGCGGGCTTGGAGAATAAGTATAAGCGTGCGGGAGCGAAATTAGGTCCGGAAGCACTGGCCCGGCTGGCGGGCGCGCCCTGGCCCGGAAATGTTCGGCAGCTCCGCAGCACGTTAGAGAAACTCTTCGTTCTGGGACGCGCGGACGCCGTAAACGCCGAGGAAGTAGCTGTCCTTCTTAATGCGGACAGCCGGCGGGGCGAAGATCATGGAGAACCGGCGTTCCAGGCTGGGGACTACCGTGAGGCCCGCCGCCTGTTTGAGCAAGAATATCTCTCGCGAAAGCTCCGCGAGTATGGCGGCAACGTGACTCGGACGGCGAGTGCCATTGGTCTGGAACGCCAGAGCCTGCAAGAAAAAATTAGAAAACTGGGTGTGCTGCGGCCTTAATCCCAAGGGTTCCAGTAATTACTTAGTCGAGTTCCCGCTAACAGCCATTATCGGAATCGATTTCCGCTCCCGGCAGTCGTAGCCTCGATGCACACTGTGCCCTCGGCGACTTCACAGCAAAGACGCGGATCGAGGCTATTGCGGCGCCCTGGCAAGTGACTCGAAGCTCATAGGGACCCCGCCAATTGCCGGTAGTCAACTTTTCCATTGGCGTTGAGCGGAAGCTGTTCCACCCGCCGGAACTGGAAAGCGCTGGCATGCAATTTGAGCTTGGAGGACAACTCACGGCCATATTCGGCAAACAACTCCGCGTCGCCCTGCTCACAAAACAGGATCAGCTTTTCACCGGCCGAGAGCACCGCCGTGGGCCCATGCGGACGCATCATATCCTCGATCTCATCCATATTAAGACGCAGACCAAAAACCTTGGCATCCCTCTTCTGGCGGCCGCTGAGGTAGAGAAAGCCCTCATCATCCAGATAACCCGCGTCACCGGTATGGAGGCACCCGGCTAGTGTATCTCCCAAGGCCAGATCCGCCCGGTTCAGTGCATATCCCATCATGACATTCGGTCCCGAATACACAACTTCGCCGGTGCCCCCCGGCCCCACCGTGAGGCCCGCTTCGCTGCGAATCGACAGTGAGCCGCCCGGTATCGCCTGTCCTGCAGAGCCGGGCTTCTCGACCAGCCGATCCGCGGGGACCACGGCGATGCGAGCGGTGGCTTCCGTCTGTCCGTACATTACGAACATGCGTCCGCCACGGGCCGCGATCATGGAATGGAACTGGACCACCAAATCCGGATGGAGCTTCCCGCCCGCCTGCGTAAGTGTGGTTAGACTGGGGAGTTTCTCGAAAACTAACCTGCGCAAAATCTGATACGAGTACGGCACTCCGGAAAAAGTCGTGCAGCGATACTTTCGAAACGCTTCCCAGAAGAGGGGTGCGATCGAGCTTTCGTGAGTCAGTATGATTTCAGCGCCAGCGGCCAGGTGGCTGTTCACCACGGAGAGCCCGTAGGAATAGTGAATCGGGAGCGACGTTATCGGCCGTTCTTGCGCCGTGATGGCCAGGGCTTGGCGAATCGAATGAGCATTGTGCTCTATATTGCTCCGCGTAAGGCGCACGAATTTCGGCGTCCCGGTGCTGCCCGATGTCGAGAGCAGAAGGGCCAAGTCGGGATGGATCTCGCCTTGCGGAGTTACGCACCGCCGTCCCAGGTGAATCGCGGGATGTTCGCCAATCGTCGAAAAATCGTAGCTATCGACCAGCCGCTCCGGGTTCGAAGGGCAGATCAGCAGATCCGGCGTGTAGAGTGCAATCAGTCTCTGTTGAAATACCGGCGAGAGTGCCGCGTTCAGTAGGGCAACCGCATGTCCCGCCTCTATCAACGCCAGATAGGCCAGGATGGTGGCCGCATCGTTGCGGCAGAAAAGAAACGCCAATTGCTTGCGGGATGTTTTCAGTGAAGCTGCGATCCCTTCCACCGCTGACTCCAGCTGCACTCTTGACCAGTGTCGTCCGGAGCCCGCGTCGGTGATGGCGGGGATCTCAGGTTGGGCCGGACGACTGGGCAGAAGTAACATGTCAAGCTCTACCTAGAGAACCATACCCCGGTCGATTCGACTAGCTATTCCAGGCCGCGATAGACATAGACAAGGGCTTCGCCGATTTACCAATTGAAAAACGCTGACGATGAAATCCACGGACCTATTCTACGAACTCGTGAATTCCGCCGCTAACCGCCCTTCTTCGAATGCAGTGTACAAAGCGGAATTGATCCCTGGTTGAGAATGCGGTTTCAAATCAGTAATGATAAGTCGGCATATGGGAAGTTGGCCGATCGCTGAAGCCCGTTATTACTCATTATCGGAAGTGTGTAGCCACGCTTGAACCTAGCTTCCGATAATGATGATTAACGGGACCTTCGCGGCTGAGCCGCTTCGAGAATCAAGGGTGGACGAGCTATTGTTTGCGCAATTTATTTGCTGCCACCAGCTCCTGCGTCGCGCTCCGCAGCCGCCGGGGTTTCCGGAAAGTGGAGACCACGAAAACCATATAGAATAGCTCGGAGACACCCCTATGCTTAAACTCTGTGCGCTCCTTACGATCCTCGGTGGTGCCGCCGTAACAGCTTCGGATCAGCCGCCTGTCCTGAAACCGATCCGCACCGCCGACATTTATGTTCGCGGGCTCAAGCCCACGGATTTTCCGCGAATGACCAAACTCGCCCCCAACGTTTACGTTTACGAAGCCTTCCAGGTCATGCCCAACATCGAGCATGTCTTCATCACCAACTGCTTCGTTGTCGTCACCAACGATGGCGTGCTGATCGCCGATGCGCTCGAAACCGAAGAAGACGTCCGCGCGCTGATCGCCGCCATCGCCAAGGTCACGCCGCAGCCTATCAAGTACGTCGTCATCGGCGCGGACCATATCGATCACACCGGCGGTGACGCGGCCTTTCCCTCATCCGTTACTTTCATCGCGCATCCGACGTCGATCGCGACGTTACAGCGGCGTGCCGCGGATCCCAAGCGCCCCGCCAGTGCTCCCCGCGTCGTGATTCCGACCGACGCCCTCTTAGGCGACAAGCGCGTGATGAACATGGGAGGCACCGAGATTCAGATTCTGGCTCTCGGCCGCGCGCACACTGGCGGCGACCTGCAGGTGTTTCTGCCCAAGGAGAACATCCTGTTCATGAGCGAATCGTATTTCAATCGCCTCTTCCCGTCCATGGCCACTGGCTACCCCTCCGAATGGGCCGCGATGCTCAAGAAGGCCGAAGCCATGAACGCGCGCATCACCATTCCCGGCCACGGCTTTATCGATAGCCCGGCGGTGTTGAAGGAGGAACTGACCAATTACCGAATGGCGGTGGAGAAGGTGGTCTCGGAAGGGAAGCGCCTGCACGACTCCAAAGTGCCGCTCGAATCCGCCACGCGCGTCACCGAGCTCGGCATGTTCCAGTATTGGACGCGCTGCGCGCAGAACCTGCCCGACGACATGCGCCGGATGTACATGGAATTAGACGGACTGTTGAAATAGGCGCGATCTATCG